>NZ_CAJJZH010000006.1:0-353778 GCF_905197545.1 Faecalicatena orotica | reverse complement strand
GTAAGGCACAGGACTTTGACTCCTGCATTCGCTGGTTCGAATCCAGCTAGCCCAGCTTAACCTGGACAGGCAGGGATAAATTTCAAAATGATACGGGCGTGTAGCTCAGGTGGTAGAGCACTTGACTTTTAATCAAGTTGTCCGGGGTTCGAATCCCCGCACGCTCATCGGAACAAGCATTATGCTTGTTCTATTTTTTGCCAAAGAATCTGGCAGAATACAATTATATAAATGCGGGTGTGGCGGAATTGGCAGACGCGCTAGACTTAGGATCTAGTGGGCGACCGTGCAGGTTCAAGTCCTGTCACCCGCATAAAAAAGGCGTTAAGTTCTGATATACAGGGCTTAACGCTTTTTTATGCTTCTATTTTCTTGATTATTCCACGGCACTGCCCTTAACATATCTGACAGCCGCCAGTACAATTCCAATAAAGATAAAAACAGCAGCAGTCCCAAAATAGATGACCGGATAATGCTCTGACAATCGCCATGACTGATTCGTACCCACAAGCTCATCTACTTTAAAGTTCGTATACTTTTCACCAATATAAAATGTCAGAACAAAAAGACCGGCCATCATCCACACATTTGCATGTGCCAGCGTCCGGATCAGTACAAGAATTCCTAAGACGGCCAGCCAGAATATGCTGATGGGTGCCCCGAAACCGGATACCCAGTATACTGGATCAGATAAATACAGATTGGAAACCATCTCGATCAGATACAGGTATGGAATGGTCAGGATACAGATGGCAGCATAGAGAAGCAGCAGCCGGTACTTTTCTCCGTTTATCAATATCTGCAGCAGCAGACAGGCGAAGATGCATCCGCCGATGGCGATCAGGGACCAGGTGAATGCACGGTCTAATGCATAATTTGTAATGAGGCAGACGATAACTGCGATTCCGAAAGGGACTGCCAGGTAAATACTCCATAACTTTCTCTTTTTGCTCATAAAATACTCTCTTTTCTTAGAATGGTTTTAAAATTTGGAAGAGCCAGATTTTGTCCTGCGGTATGCAAATTTCGGTACGCCGTCCTCCATAGCCACGCTGACTTCACCCTGAATGAGCGGTTTCGCATAGGTAATGAATTCGTCACTGACATCTGTCCCGTCTTTTATAATCCACTCATCGGGAACAGTTTTTTCTTTATTACAAATGATGTCTACATCTGCAGTGGTATATCCGATGGTATATGGCTCGTCCTTTTCTCTTTTAAATGCAATCATCTTGCCGGTCTCGCCTTCGATGGCACATTTCACACCGTAAGCACCGGAGGCGATGGCCTCTTTCTGGTCTGTCTTCGATAACATGGATGAAGAGCAGCGCTGGCAGACATTCAATTCGATGGAACGGACTTTCACACCGAGCCGTTCTTTCACCAGATTTTCAAGATATTTGCCGGAACCGGTCAGCATCTTATGGCCGAATGCATCTACACCAACATCACTTGCCAGCTCACAGATAAATGTGCCGTTCTTATCATGGATGCCCTCGGAAATACATACAACGAGATTCGGTGTCTTTTCCATAGACTTGCGGACCTTGCTGATGAATACGTCCTGATTGAAATCAGATTCCGGGAGATAGACTAATACAGGGTTGTCTCCCTCGAATTTCCGTGCGAGCACACTGGCAGCGGCCAGCCAGCCCGCATGGCGTCCCATGATTTCCACGATGGTGACAGACTTCTTATTATCATAAACAGACGCGTCAATTGAAATCTCGCGGACTGTCGATGCAATATATTTCGCCGCGCTCCCAAATCCCGGGGTATGGTCTGTTTCCACGAGGTCATTGTCGATAGTTTTTGGAATTCCAATCACCCGGATATCGCTGGAAACTTTTCTGGCATAACGTGAGAGTTTGCTGACAGTATCCATAGAATCATTCCCGCCGATATAGAAAAAGTAACCGATATCCAGCGCCTCGAATTTTTCAAATAATTGGACATAAACGCTGTCGTTCAGATCTTCCGGCAGTTTATAGCGGCAGGAACCTAAATAAGATCCCGGTGTATTTTTAACCAGCTCCAGTTCACCGGATATCTCAAGCGGCTTCATATCCATATAATGATCCGAAAGAAAGCCTTCGATCCCGTTGATCATTCCGTATACAGTTCCAAAAGTATCCTCTCTGTTCAGTGCTTCGTACACAACGCCGTAAAGACTGGCGTTAATCACGGCAGTTGGTCCGCCGGATTGTCCTACAATCACATTTTTCTTCATAATCTACCCTCCAGATGTTTATAGAATCAATATCATTTAAGTTAACTATAAGGGATAAAAGGACTTTTTACAATATGAAGAAAAGTCCTTTTTCTTGAAAAGTAGTTGGAAATTTGTGAAATGTGCAGTATAATTGCTTTATCTTAGTAAAGAGGAGCTTAATTATGAAATATATATCTTTTGCGATTCCATGCTACAATTCAGAAGCATACATGGAAAAAGCAATTCAGTCTATTCTAAAAGGCGGGGAGGATGTGGAGATTATCGTCGTGAATGACGGTTCCACAGACAAGACGAAGAAGATAGCCAAGCGGTATGCGGAACAGTACCCTACAATCGTGAAGGTAGTAAATAAGGAAAATGGAGGCCACGGTGATGCGGTTAACAGCGGCCTCGCGCATGCGGCAGGACGATATTTTAAGGTGGTTGACAGTGACGACTGGGTGGATGAGACTGCACTGATGGAGATACTCGATGCGGTAAAGACATTTGTGCAGACAGATACGACAGTGGACATGATTATATCCAACTATGTGTATGAGAAAGTGGGCATGGAACATAAGAAAGTGATAAATTACAGAAATGTACTTCCGCAGAACCAGATTTTCCACTGGGACGATATCGGGCATTTCCGTCTTGACCAGTATATCCTGATGCATTCCGTGATTTACCGGACAGAGATGTTGAAGCTCTGCCAGCTGCGGCTTCCGAAGCATACATTCTATGTGGACAACATTTATGTATACTATCCTCTGCCGCATGTGCGGACGATGTACTATATGGACGTGGATTTCTACCGTTATTTCATCGGGCGCGAAGACCAGTCCGTCAATGAAAAGATTATGATCAGCCGGATTGACCAGCAGATATTCGTGACGAAGAGTATGATCGCTATGTACGAATTAAGAATGATTTCCAGTAAGAAGCTGAGAAAGTATATGGTCAATTATCTTGCGATTATGATGACAGTTTCTTCGATCCTCTGTATCCGTTCCAAGAAGAAGGAGAATCTGGAGAAGAAAAAGGAATTGTGGCAGTATCTGAAGAAGAAGGATTACGGGGCTTATATGAAGATACGCTACGGAATTCTGGGACAAACTATCAACCTCCCCGGAAAAACCGGCCGAAAAGTATCTTCTCTGGCTTACAATGTGGCAAGAAGGCTCATTGGATTCAACTAGATGTATAGAAGCCGGCCCAGAAGGAGCATGGGAATATTCAGGGCACCTTACGCATGTACGCGGGGTGTCCTTTTTGTATGAAATTTAAATAACTGGTGCCTGAGAAGGTATATTTTACCGCCGCTGGTACATACTACTATTAAAAAAGGAGTGTGTATTATGGCTGTTAATTTTTCTGAGAGTAAAACAAAAGAAAATCTGATGAGAGCATTTGCGGGTGAGAGCCAGGCAAGAAACCGCTATACGATTGCTGCCGAAAAGGCAAGGGACCAGAAGATGTATACAATTGAGGACATTTTCCTTTACACGGCTGAGCAGGAGAGGGCCCATGCAGAGAGATACTATGAACTTCTGAAGGATTTATCCGGAGAGACCATCTTTATTGACGGCGGCTATCCGGTTGACCAGCAGGAGACGCTGGCAGAACTTCTGCGTGCTGCGGAGCACAATGAAAAAGAAGAGTATGAAGATGTATACCAGAAATTCGGGGATATTGCAAAAGAAGAGGGATTTCTTGAGGCTGCATCTGCTTTTTACCAGACTGCGGAAATCGAGCATGTACATCAGGTCCGTTTTGGGGAAGTGGCAAAGCTGCTTGAGGAAAACCAGTATTTTGCCTGTGATCAGGAATCTAAGTGGATCTGTACGAACTGCGGATATATCCATGAAGGGAAACAGGCTCCAAAGGTGTGCCCGGTCTGCCGTCACGATCAGGGATATTTTCTGCCTTATGCATTTGCGGCATATAAGGGAGAAGGCAGATAGTTTTCTTCCGGTTGAAGGAAGTGGCAGGCAAAAGATCATGTTGTATGGAAAACAATAAGTGATGGGAGTGCTTTTATGAGCCAGAAGGTGGAAAATCTGCTGAATCTTGCATTGGATGCTACGGAAGAAGAAAGAATGAAATCGCTGGAACTGGAGGTTGGATTCAACCCGATTGACCGGGAATGGGACCTGATCATTAAATACTCAGGCACTCTTGATGCTGTCCGTGAACTGGCTTCAGGCGTAACAGAACTGTCTAATGAATATGCGGTTATTACTGTCAGGGAATCTCTTATTAATTCTCTGGCAGTTATACCACAGATTGAATTTATAGAAAAACCAAAGCGGCTTTTTTTTGAGGCTGCCAATGGAAAGAGAGTTTCCTGCATAGGTCCTGTGCAGCAAACTCCTTTTTCTTTACTGGGAAAAGGTGTTTTGACAGCTATTGTTGACAGCGGGATAGATTATGCCAGCAATGATTTCAGGAATGCGGACGGAACAACAAGAATACGTGCCTTATGGGATCAGACAATCCCGGGAAATCCGCCGGAGGGGTATTACATAGGAACAGAATATACGGAGGAACAGATTAATGAGGCCCTCAGACAGACGGACCGTGCCGGGCGTGAGCGGATCGTGCCAAGCCGGGATATTTCCGGACATGGGACTGCTGTCGCCGGGGTCGCGGCTGGAAATGGGGCGGGAAGCCCGGGACGGCAGTATGCCGGCGTGGCGCCGGAGAGTGAACTTCTGGTCGTGAAACTTGGCAGCCCCAGACAGGATGGATTTCCGAGGACAACGGAGCTGATGCAGGGGGTCGATTATGTGATCAGGAAAGCTCTGGAATATCAAATGCCTGTGGCGGTGAACATCAGCTTTGGAAACACGTACGGTTCACATGATGGGATGTCTCTGCTGGAACGATTTCTGGATGATATATCAAATTACTGGAAAAGCGTGATCTGTGTGGGAAGCGGAAACGAAGGAACAAGCGCAGGGCATACTTCGGGCATACTGACAGAGAATGTGGAGGAGGAAGTGCAGCTGGGAGTTCAAATGAATGAGCCGACGGTAAATGTACAGATCTGGAAATCTTATGTGGATCAGGTTGATGTCTCACTGGTCAGTCCGTCTGGTATACGCGTCGGGCCGATTCAGGAAATACTCGGCCCCCAGAGATTTGTACTGGGAGGCACGGAGATTCTGCTCTACTATGGCGAACCGAGCCCTTACAGTGTGCGCCAGGAGATTTTTATCGACTTCCTGCCAAGACAGTCCTATATAGACAGCGGTGTGTGGCGGATTATACTAACGCCGAGGAGAATTGTTACGGGAGAATTTGAGATGTGGCTTCCAAGCCAGAGCGCGTTGAATATCGGTACCGCCTTTCTGTTTCCGCGGAGTGATACAACACTCACCATCCCTTCTACAGCTTCCCGGGTGATCACTGTGGGAGCGTACAATGCACTAACCTTCGGATATGCTGATTTTTCAGGCAGGGGCCCGGCCAGAGTGTATGAGGGAATATCCTCATCCAAACCCGATATTGCAGCACCCGGAGTACGGGTAACAACCGTAGCAGCAGGAGGCGGATATGCAGAATTCAGCGGCACCTCATTTGCCACACCGTTTGTGACAGGGAGTGCCGCACTTCTGATGGAGTGGGGGATCGTGAATGGGAATGACCCGTATCTGTACGGGGAGAAGGTCAAGGCTTATATGCGAAGGGGGGCAAAGGAACTCCCGGGATTTACGGAATGGCCGAACAACCAGCTGGGGTGGGGGGCACTGTGTGTGCGGGATAGTCTGCCGGTTTGATAAGCTGCTTAAAAAAGGTACAGAGAACAGCAGAAGAAAAATGATATAAGCAAGGGGGCAGGTCATGGATATCAATCCATTATGACCTGCCCTTTTTCGTTGCTTTGATGTATAATAGAATTACGAAAAAGATTCAGGCAATAGGAGCGCTGTTGTGGAAAAGGTGAAAACAACGGCTTTGTGAACCAGAAAATGAGGAAGAAGAAAGGAACAGCTATGTTTAAATTAAGTACACTATGTTACATCGAGAAGGATCATCAATATCTGATGCTGCATAGAACCGTGAAGAAGAATGATGTCAATAAGGATAAGTGGATCGGGGTGGGCGGTCATTTTGAGGAAAAGGAAAGTCCCGAGGAATGTCTATTAAGGGAAGTCCGTGAGGAGACCGGCTATACACTGACCTCTTACAAGTACCGTGGTATTGTGACCTTTGTATATGGGGACGATGTTGTGGAATACATGTCCCTGTATACGGCGGACGGGTTCACGGGGGAGCCCGTTTTATGTGATGAAGGAGAGCTGGAATGGGTGGACAAGGATGCCGTGTTAGACTTGAATATATGGGAAGGTGACAAGATATTTTTCCGTCTGCTGAATGAGGGCCGGGAGTTCTTTTCACTGAAACTGGTCTACGACAAAGCCGACACGCTCCTCTATGCGGCTCTGGACGGCAGGCCGATGGAATTAAAGTAAGGATATGTCAGCACAGCACCAGATTTGCATTCAATGCCCGGACTCTTTCCTGAAGTTCCGGGTCAAGCTCTTTATTGGTCAGGATATAGTCAAAATCAGTAAATTCGGTGAACTTGACCAGTCCGCCGTCGGTAAATTTCGTGTGGTCCGCCATGAGAAATGACTGGCGGCTCTGCATGCACAGTGTACGCTTGAGGGCTGCATCCATTTCTTCGGAGGTAGTCATGCCCATACTTGTGGAGCAGTACAGGGTGCCGATAAAGCTCTTATCCGCCCGGTAGCGCCGGAAAAATTCGACGGTCGAAATATCCAGGCTTCCCCCGATCTGCTCCCGGTACGTTCCGGGGGCAACGATCAGCTTCACCTTTTTATTCGTGCTGAGCTGCTGGATCGCTGCCAGAGAGTTTGTAATCAGAGTGGCATGGACGTCCGGAAAATATTTGATGATCTGTATGGCGGTGGTGCCCGAATCGAGGAATATACTGTCCCCTTCTTTTATAAAACCGGCGGCCGCTTTGCCGATCGCCTGCTTATACTGCATCAGCTTTTCGCTTCGTGTGGGAAAATCAGGGATGGTGCTTCTGTCTTTACAGAGGCGGGCTCCTCCGTAGTGGGTTTCCAGAATTCCCTGACGGGCAAAGAAGTGAAGGTCACGCCTGATTGTCATCGGTGAGACTAAGAATTCTCCCGCCAGGGCATGGACGGAAACTTCTCCGTACTCCTCCAGTTTTTGAAGGATCTGCTGGCGGCGGCCAATACCGTCAAGTGTATTTTCTGTTCGTTCTGGTTGTTTCTGATGATTCATGGCACAAAATCTCCTCTGTTATTAATAAAATAAAACATAAAAGAACATTAAAAAATGTGTTTGTATGTGCTATTATAAATGTATCAAACATGGATTGCAAGGAAAGAGGTAAAATAGTATGAAATATGATGTGGTTGTTTTTGACGTAGACGGTACATTGATTAACACAGAGGAGACGATACTGCTTTCACTGCAGCATATGCTGCTTCGGATGACAGGACATCTGTATCCATTCGAAAAACTGTATTTTGCGCTTGGCATTACCGGGGCTGAGGCGCTGCGCTGGCTCGAACTGCCTGAGCCGGACAAGGCAATGGAAATGTGGCTGGCCTATATGGGGAGATACGAATATCTTCAGAAGCCATTTGACGGAATCGATGAAATCGTGCAGTGGCTAAATGCGGCCGGGGTCCGCCTTGGAATCGTAACTTCACGTACAAAACCGGAATTCCAAAAGAGTACAGCCCAGTACAATTTTATAAAATATTTCGATACAGTAGTCAATGCGGATGACACAGTGAAGCATAAACCGGAGCCAGAGCCAATGTTGTGTTTACTGGAAAAAATGGCGGCAGAGCCATCAAAGGTTCTCTATATAGGTGACTCTGTGTATGACATGGAATGTGCCCGGAAAGCCGGTGTGGACGGGGCACTTGCATTGTGGGGGGCACACTTTCCAGAGCAGATTCATGCGGTACATAAAATTGCAAATATTATGGATATAAAAAGTTTATTTATTTAGACAATCAGGCTTGATTATTTTTTAACAAACGATTATTATAAAGGCAGGTGATAAATTTTCTGAAAAAGGAGATGTTGTAAAATGGGTGTTTTTGATGGAAAAGTTGCTATCATTACCGGTGGGGGAAAAGCAAAATCAATCGGTTACGGTATCGCAACTGCTTATGCAAAAGAAGGTGCAAGTCTTGTCCTGACTGGGCGGAACGAGCAGAAGCTACTGGATGCAAAGGAAGAACTCGAACGCCTCTACGGTGTGAAAGTACTGGCAGCACAGGCTGACGTCACTCCGGATGATGAGTCGGAAGAAACGGTAAAAAATGTGATTAAGAAGACAATCGAGGAATTTGGGCGGATTGATATCCTGATTAACAACGCTCAGGCTTCTGCATCCGGGATTCCGCTTTCCATGCAGACGAAGGATCACTTTGACCTCGGTATTTATTCAGGACTCTATGCGACTTTCTATTATATGAGGGCATGCTACCCGTATTTAAAGGAATCACAAGGGACTGTTATCAACTTTGCATCCGGGGCAGGATTGTTCGGTAACGCGGGACAGTCTTCTTATGCAGCGGCAAAGGAAGGGATTCGCGGACTTTCCCGTGTCGCGGCAACAGAGTGGGGCAAGGATAATATCAACGTGAATGTTGTATGCCCGCTTGCACTAACTGCACAGCTTGAAAACTTTAAAGAATCCTATCCGGAGGCATATGAGAAGAATCTAAAGGCAGTGCCGATGGGGCGTTTCGGAGACACGGAACTGGATATCGGGAGGGTTTGTGTACATCTTGGTTCTCCTGACTTCAAATATATGTCCGGTGAGACAATTACTCTGGAAGGCGGGCTGGGGCTCCGTCCATAGAAAATAGTTTCAGAATTAAAGAATAAAGAAAATGAAAAAAAGTATTGCAAAATTTATGCATTTGTGTTTATACTGAAGGTACGACATTAAGAAACAGACTTCATTGGGAATTTGAAGGTTCTATGTGACTGACGGAAAAGTGGAGCATACCACGTGGGAGCATAGAATGTGAACGCCGACCGTCTGGGCAGCTCATTATTGAGTTGCCCTTTTTTGTGTTCATGGGCACCAACTAATGGGCAAATACTAAAATCTGTAATTTGAACGGAGGAGATGTCATGGAACAGAAGAACTTTGAGCAATGGAAAGGTTTTATAGCGGGGGATTGGCAGAAAGAGATTAATGTAAGGGATTTTATCCAGAAGAATGTAACATCCTATGAAGGAACAGATGAGTTTCTTGAGGCAAAGACTGAACGTACGGCCAGACTGATGGACAGACTGAATAGTCTGCTGAAGCTGGAACAGGATTTCGGCGGTGTGCTGGATATTGATACACAGTCGGTGTCATCTTTGACGGCGTACCAGCCGGGGTATTTGGATAGGGAGGATGAGCTTATCGTAGGGCTTCAGACGAACCGTCCCCTGAAAAGGGGGGTGAATCCTTTTGGCGGGATCAATATGGCGCGGAAAGCGTGCAAGGCGTATGGCTATGAGCTTTCCGACAAGATCGAGCAGGAATTCCAGTACCGCACGACACATAATGACGGTGTGTTCCGCGTATATACGGAAGAGATGAGGAAGGTCAGACACGCAGGGATTCTGACGGGACTTCCGGATGCATACGGCCGGGGACGGATCATCGGCGATTACCGCCGTGTTGCCTTATATGGTGTGGATATACTGATCGAAGAAAAACTGAGAGATAAGAAGGAAATCGGAGAAGGTGATTTTGATGTGGAGTCCATCCGTTTGTCCGAAGAACTGTTCCAGCAGATTAACTTTTTGAATAAGATGAAAGAGATGGCCAATATGTACGGCTACGATATTTCAGACCCCGCATCCGATGCACGTGAGGCAATCCAGTGGACATACTTTGCATATCTTGCATCCATTAAGGAACAGAATGGTGCGGCGATGTCGCTTGGAAGAACGAGCACCTTTCTGGATATTTATATCCAGAGGGATATGGAAGCAGGAGTACTGGACGAGGTACATGCACAGGAGCTGATTGATGACTTTGTTATGAAGCTGCGTATGGCAAGACATCTGCGGACACCGGAGTATAACGAACTGTTCGGCGGTGACCCGATGTGGATTACAGAGTCGATCGGCGGAATGGATGAACAGGGGCGCACGCTTGTCACAAAGAACAGCTTCCGTTTCCTGAATACACTGTATAACCTGGGACCGGCGCCGGAGCCGAACCTGACTGTACTCTGGTCTGAGAAACTTCCTCAGGGATTCAAAGATTTCTGTGCGAAAGCGTCGATTGATACGGATGCAATTCAGTATGAAAACGATGACCTGATGAGGCCAGTATACGGGGATGATTACGGCATCGCATGCTGTGTTTCTGCCATGAAGATTGGCAAGCAGATGCAGTTTTTCGGGGCCAGATGTAATCTGCCGAAGCTTCTGCTCCTTGCACTTAACGGCGGTTATGATACATTTTCCAAATCCCCGGCAGGCCCGGAAATGCCTGTCTATGAGGGCGACGTGCTGGATTATGACGAGGTCATGGGCCGGCTGGAAAAATACAGGGAATGGATATGCAGGTTATATATCAATACCCTGAATGTGATCCATTACATGCATGATAAGTATGCATACGAGAAGACACAGATGGCACTGCATGATACCGAGGTGGAACGCTTTATGGCCTGCGGTGTGGCAGGGCTGTCAGTACTGACAGATTCACTGAGCGCGATTAAGTATGCACAGGTAAAACCGGTCCGGGATGAAAAGGGATATATTGTAGATTTTGAGACCAAGGGAGAGTTTCCGACTTATGGGAACGACGATGACAGGGCGGATGATATAGCAAAGCAGATTCTGGCAGATATGTCTAAAGAACTGAAGAAGACAAAGACATACAGAAACGCGGTCCATACGCTTTCAGTACTGACCATTACCTCAAATGTCATGTATGGAAAGAAGACAGGGGCCACGCCGGACGGGCGTAAGGCAAAGGAACCATTTGCCCCCGGAGCGAATCCGATGCATAACAGAGAGAAAAACGGTGCGCTGGCGTCTTTGAATTCTGTTGCGAAGCTTTCTTATGATGACTGCAGGGACGGGATTTCCAATACCTTTTCCATTACCCCGGACACACTTGGAAAGACAGAAAAAGAGCGGCAGGAGAATCTGGTACATATACTGGACGGGTATTTTAAGCAGCTGGCACATCACATCAACGTAAATGTGATGAACCGGGAAATGCTGGTGGAGGCATATGAGAATCCGGCAAAGTATCCGAATCTGACGATCCGTGTTTCAGGATATGCGGTTAATTTCCATAAATTGTCGAGGGAACAGCAGAAAGAAGTGATCATGCGTACCTTCCACGAAGCAATGTAGAACGAAAAGCAGGGGCCTGTGAAAGGTTTCCTGCTTTTTTGGTGATGTCGTGCCGGAACCAGCTGACGCGGGGCTGTTGTATTTTGACAGCATGAAGAGTATAATAGTGGGAATATAAAAGACGAGCAGATGATTCACACAGAGAGGAGAATGGCTATGACATATGCAGTAGTGTATAACAGTCTCACAGGAAATACGGAAATGCTGGCTGAGAGAATCCGGGAAGCATTGGGGGAAGAGGACTGCGTCTATTTCGGAGGCGTGCCGGAGGCGATTCCCGATGCAGACGTTGTGTTTGCAGGGTTTTGGACAGATAAGGGTATTTGCAGTGAAGATATCGGGGAATTTATAGAAAAGCTGGAAGGCAAAGAAATATTTTTGTTCGGGACCGCTGGATTCGGAGGTTCAAAAGAATATTTTAACCAGATACTGAACCGGGTATCGGCATTTGTACCGGAAAGTGGTATATTAAAAGGAAGTTTCATGTGTCAGGGACGGATGCAGGACAGAGTGAGGCAGCGCTACGCGGCCATGCAGGAAAAAGACCCGCAGGATGAGAAGATAAAGGCAATGCTTGATAACTTTGACAGGGCACTGTCCCATCCGGATGAAGAAGATCTGACGGCCCTGGAAGGAGAAGTCAAGAAAATATGGAAGGTATGAGTCAGGTAACACATGAATTTGAACCGGTTTTTAATCAGGATTCCAAAGTTCTGGTACTGGGGACATTTCCCTCGGTCAAGTCACGGGAGAACCAATTCTACTACGGCCATCCTCAGAACCGCTTCTGGAAGGTCATAGCAAGACTCACGGACAGTGAAGTCCCGGAAACGATAGAAGAGAAAAAGGCCTTACTCTTAGAACACGGCATCGCAGTCTGGGACGTCATCGCCAGTTGTGAGATCAAAGGCTCCAGCGACAGCAGCATCCGCAATGTCGTGCCTGCTGACTTAAACCGCATACTAAAAGAATGCAATATCAGGCGGATTTACGCCAATGGCAGAACGGCAGAAAAATTGTACGAAAAGTACAGCAAAAGCCGGACCGGAAGGGAGATAACAGGGCTTCCCTCCACGAGCCCGGCGAATGCCGCATACTCAATAGACCGGCTGATGGAAAGCTGGGGGGAGATCAGGGAATTCATAGGGGTCAGACCCCTTTGCGGTCCGTTTTCAGAAGATTCAGATTATTAGCCCTTACATGAATTTAACATGATGCTAACTATGCAGTGATAGATGTATGTTTCCGTGGTTGTTAACATATATTAGTAAAAGACTGTATTGTGTATGTTTGGTATATTGTATGCCCAAATTAAGTAGAGAGAAGTTAGTGTCTGAATGAAAAAGGAAAGTAATAAGTTAAAGGAAAATCTGGTCAACAGTGATTTCAGCGTGAAGGGTGAATGTGCGATCAGCCTGATTCTGACAAAGCTGGATATTATTAACATTGAGCTGTCCATGATTCTGGACCGCAATGTTATCCAGATGAAGACAGGGCGGATGAAGTCTTACGAGAGCACGTGCAAGAAGATGAAGAAAAAAGGACTGGAGAAGAACTTTTCGAATGCGCTTGAGAAAATCAATGACCTGATCGGTGTCAGGGCAATCTGTTCTTATGTGGATGATATCTACCGCATAGCGGAAATTTTGTCGGAACAGAAGGACGTTAAGATTGTAAAGGTTAAGGACTATATCAGAGATCCGAAATCTTCCGGTTACCGGAGTCTTCATATTATTATGGAAATCCCCATCGGGTTTCAGGGCGGAACGCAGTGGATGAAGGCAGAACTACAGCTCCGTACTGCGGCAATGGATTACTGGGCGAATCTGGATCATCAGCTGAGGTATAAAAGAGGACGCAAAGAGGCTGAAGTAATCGACGAAGAACTGAGGGCATGCTCAGATATTATAGGGACCCTTGACAGGAAAATGCTGGAAATCAGGAAGAAGATTGATAAGATATAGGAAATCATAAGGAAATCTTAACGCCCGTTTATTTGCTTTCTTTAGAAATCTGTATTATACTTGTATTTATTGACGCACCGGACGGTCACAATCGGAAGAATGTCTGGTGAAATACAGGAGAGGAGCCTGAGGGAATGGTAGAGACAGGGGTTATACATGGAAGATTCCAGATCTTTCATTTAAAGCATATGGAATATTTACTAGCCGCAAAGATGAGGTGTAAAAAACTGTTTATCGGCATCACACATTCAGACATTGTGGCATATGCGGCAACATCGGATCTGGATATGCACGGTACTACAAAAAGAGACAATCCGCTTACTTACTTCGAGCGTTTTGAAATGATACAGGGTGCTCTGGCGGATTTCGGCGTAACGAGAGAAGAATATGAGATTATCCCATTTCCGATCAGCCAGCCGGACCTGATCCCACAGTATGTTCCGAAAGGTGCCACCCACTATGTGAGCATCTGCAGTGAGTGGGATGAAGAGCAGCTCAGGATACTCGGGGATCTGGGGCTTAAGACAGAGGTACTCTGGAGAAAAAGTCCGGAAGAAAAGGGGATCACTGGGACTGATATAAGGAAATTTATCGCAGAAGAAAAAGAATGGAAACAATACGTTCCAAAGACAGTCAGTGAATATATCACAAAGAATGAGATAGAGACACGGATACGCAGCCTGAATTACTTGTACGAGTAATCTGGGAAAATAAAAGTGAAGCCGGCATATAGAGAAACCGCAGGATTTGAGGTCCCGCGGTTTCTTTTTATGTTGGCTTCTTTTGTCTGCCTTCATTTATGGAAGAATTTATGGGAGAAGGAATGCATACATGAGTATGAAGTGGCACGCGCTTCCGCCCATCACAAACAGGTGAAATATCTCATGGCTCCCGAAGTTTTTATGTTTACTATCAAAAATCGGTACCTTCAGTGCATAGATGATTCCCCCAACCGTGTATATAATCCCTCCGGCAAGCAGCCATAGAAATGCCGGCCTGGACATGTTATTCAGCAGTTGTGTAAATGCAAGTACACACGTCCATCCCATCCCGATATACAGCACAGAAGAGACCCATTTCGGACAGAATACCCAGAATGCTTTTATCAGGATACCAACGATTGCGATTCCCCAGATCACCCCAAGCAGGATTTTCCCCGATCCGGGATTGAGCACGAGCAGACAAATTGGTGTATAGCTGCCGGCAATTAAGATGAAGATCATCATGTGGTCAATCTTTTTAAGTATCGTATTTACTTTTTCTGATAAATCGAACGTATGGTAAGTGGTACTTGCTGCGTACAATAAAATCAGGCTTGCCGCGTAGATGGCAAGAGAGATAATGTAAACCCTGCCTGGTTCATGTGCAGCTTTTATCAATAGTGGAATGGCGGCAAATATTGCCATCAGCATTCCGATAAAATGTGTGATTGCGCTTCCGGGATCTTTCAGTAATTGTTTTTTGTTCATAATGATACGCCTCCTAGAAAATGAAAACCTTGCATGTAGTTTTAAAAACTACGTTTAGTATATGCATATATTACAACGATTATAACTAAATTGCAAGTACTTCCTTTGAAGAACAAAGGATTTTTCGTGTTAAAAATTGCCAAAAAACTTCAATTCACAATTTTTGCAATGTATACAACAACTCTGCCAATTGGATTTTTTCAGGGAAGATTTATAATAAACTCAACAAGTAAAGAACAGGCACAAAAGGAACTAAAAAAGCCTCAGAATGGGACGAAAAAGGAGAACAATATTATGGAAATGACATTGAGATGGTACGGTTCAAAATTCGACACGGTAACACTGAAACAGATCAGACAAATCCCGGGAGTAACCGGAGTGATCACAACATTGTATGATACAGCACCGGGCGAAGTCTGGAGCAGGGTACGCATCCGCGCAATGAAAGATGAGGTAGAGGCAGCAGGACTTCATGTTGCAGGAATCGAGAGTGTGAATGTACACGATGCGATCAAGACAGGGGCAGCTGACCGCGACCAGTATATTGACAATTATATCGAAACACTACAGAACTTGGGTGAAGAAGATATCCACCTTGTATGCTATAATTTCATGCCGGTATTTGACTGGACACGTACAGAACTCGCAAGAGTGAGACCGGACGGATCTACTGTTCTTGCATACACACAGGAGGCAGTCGACGCGCTCGACCCTGAGAAAATGTTTGACTCCATTGCAGGGGATATGAACGGAACTGTGATGCCGGGATGGGAGCCGGAGCGTATGGCCCATGTAAAAGACCTTTTTGCAATGTACAAAGACATCGACGATGATAAACTGTTTGAAAACCTGAAGTATTTCCTCGAAAGAATCATGCCGGTATGTGATAAATATGATATCAACATGGCAATCCACCCGGATGATCCTGCATGGAGCGTTTTTGGACTCCCACGTATCATTATTAACAAGACAAACATCCACCGCATGATGAATATGGTAGATAACCCGCACAATGGTGTGACGTTCTGTTCAGGTTCTTACGGAACAAACCTGCAGAATGATCTTCCGGACATGATCCGTTCACTGAAAGGGAGAATTCATTTTGCACATGTCCGCAACCTGAAATTTAACAGCCCGACCGATTTCGAAGAGGCGGCACATCTGTCAAGCGACGGAACATTCGACATGTATGAGATCATGAAAGCACTGTATGAGATCGGATTTACCGGACCGATCAGGCCAGACCACGGACGTATGATCTGGGATGAAGTGGCAATGCCGGGATATGGACTGTATGACAGGGCATTAGGGGCAGCTTATCTGAATGGATTATGGGAAGCAATTGAGAAAGGAGCAAGATAGTTATGAAATTAAATGAAAAAGGTCTTGAAAATAAAGCACAGTGGGAAGCAGCAGGGTTTCAGCTTCCAAAGTTTGACCGAGAGGCTGTAAAGGCGGCTACAAAAGAAAATCCTTTCTGGATTCACTTCGGGGCAGGCAATATCTTCCGCGCATTTCAGGCAAATGTAGTGCAGAACCTGCTGAATGAAGGGGCGCTCGACAGAGGTCTGGTTGTGGCAGAGGGATTTGACTATGAGATCATTGAGAAAATGAACCGCCCTCATGATGATTATTCCATTCTTGTAACCCTGAAAGCGGACGGAAGTGTAGAAAAAACAGTCGTAGGAAGTGTCATGGAATCCTGCATTCTGGATTCAGAAAATGATGCAGAATTCGGACGCTTAAGAGAGATCTTCAGCAAAGATTCCCTCCAGATGGCAACTTTTACAATCACGGAGAAGGGATACAGTCTCGTTAACGGAAAAGGCGAACTTCTTCCGGCAGTGGAGGCAGATTTCAATAATGGCCCGGAGAAGCCGGCTAGCTATATCGGTAAAGTTGCATCCCTTTTATATACACGTTACAAAAACGGCGGGAAGCCGATCGCTATGGTGAGTATGGATAACTGTTCACACAACGGGGATAAGCTGTACGCCGCAGTGAATACTTTTGCGGAAAAGTGGACCGCTAATTCGCTTACAGACGCAGGATTCCTTCAATATGTCAATACAAAAGAGAAAGTAACGTTCCCGTGGACCATGATCGACAAGATCACACCGCGCCCGGATGCCTCCGTAGAGGAAATCCTGAAAAAGGACGGCGTAGAGGAACTGGAAGCTGTTGTTACATCTAAAAACACATATGTTGCACCATTTGTAAATGCAGAGGAATGTGAATATCTTGTCATCGAGGATGCTTTCCCGAACGGACGTCCTGAGCTGGAAAAGGGCGGTCTGATGTTCACGGAACGTGAGACAGTAGACAAAGTTGAGAAAATGAAAGTCTGCACATGCTTGAATCCGCTCCATACTGCACTTGCTGTATTCGGATGTGTACTCGGATATGATCTGATTTCGAAAGAAATGAAAGATGATACACTGAAAAAACTGGTTGAGGGCATCGGATATACAGAAGGACTGCCTGTTGTTATTAATCCGGGTGTTCTGGATCCAAAAGAATTTATTGATACTGTAATCAATGTGCGTATCCCGAATCCGTTTATGCCTGACACACCGCAGAGAATTGCAACAGATACTTCACAGAAGCTTGCAATCCGTTATGGGGAGACAATCAAAGCGTATGAGGCATCCCCTGAACGAAATACAGGTGACCTAAAACTGATTCCCCTTGTATTTGCAGGATGGCTGCGCTATCTGATGGCAGTAGATGATAACGGAAATACATTCGAATTAAGCCCTGACCCGCTTCTGGATACGGTATGCCCGTATGTCGCAGGGTTCAGACTTGGTGAAGATGCTGACGTTGAGTCTGCACTGAAGCCGGTTCTGGAAAATGAGAAGATCTTTGGCGTGAACTTATTCGAAACCGGCATGGCTGATAAAGTCTGCGGATACTTCCGCGAAATGATTGCCGGAACAGGGGCAGTGCGCGGGGTGTTGAATAAATACGTGAAATAAGGACCGTAACTTACAGTTTGTATGGCATGGTAAGAAGGAGAAATTAAGATGAACGAAGTATTAGAGCAGATCAAGAGAATCGGAATTGTACCTGTAGCCGTACTGGAGGATGCAAAAGATGCTGTGCATCTTGTACAGAAGTAATCAGACACCGGAAAAGATGGAATGAGGCTGTCACTTTAAGTGGCAGCTTTATTCAAAGGAACAGCGATTGTATGAAGGAGGGATTGGATGCAGAAAAAAGAGTTTGACCTGTTAGCACTCGGCGAGATACTGCTGAGACTATCACCGCCGGATAATGAACGGATTGTCAGGGGGGATGCCTTTCAGAAGCAGGTAGGGGGCGCGGAACTCAATGTCGCTTCCGGGGTATCTCTGCTTGGCCTGAGATCCGGTATTATTTCAAGGATACCGGATACGAGCATCGGCATTTTCGCAAAAAATAAAATCAGGTTCAGCGGGGTCAGCGATGATTATCTCGTTTATGACACCGGCAGGGACGCCAGACTTGGTGTCTACTACTATGAGAACGGCGCTTACCCGAGAAAGCCGGGAGTCGTATACGACAGACAGCACTCGTCAATGACCCGCATTACGGCTGATGAATTTCCAGAAGAAATCTACGAGGCGGCACGCTGTTTCCACACATCCGGGATTACACTGGCACTTAGCGGACCGTGCCGTAAGACCGGCGTGGAAATGATCAAACGTTTTAAAGAACACGGGACACTGATCTCCTTTGATGTGAATTTCAGGGGAAACCTGTGGACAGGTGAGGAAGCAAGAGAATGTATCGAAGGCATACTGCCATATGTAGATATCTTCTTCTGCTCGGAAGATACTGCAAGACTGACATTCGGCAAGGAAGGGGATGTCAAAACGATCATGAAGAGTTTTGCGCGGGACTACCCGATATCAGTCATTGCATCCACTCAAAGAACAGTCCACAGTCCAAAAGTCCACAGCTTTACATCTGTAATCTATGACGCAGGGAAAGACCGTTACTATGAGGAGGAGCCATACAAAAATATCGAGGTGGTGGACCGGATCGGAAGCGGGGATGCTTATGTATCCGGTGTGCTCTACGGCCTTCTGTCGGAGAATGGGGACTGTGAAAAGGCATTGAAGTATGGAAATGCCAGCAGTGCGGTGAAAAACACGATACCGGGAGACATGCCGTCTCTGACATGTACCGAGATTCAGGATATTATTGATGATCATGAAAATACAGGTTACCACAGTGAGATGAAGAGATAATTATATAAGAAGAAATGGAGAACAGTTATGAAAAAATTCATGGATGACGATTTTCTGTTATCAACAGAAACAGCAAAGAAACTTTATCATGAGTATGCAGAAGTAATGCCGGTTCTGGATTACCACTGCCATATCAGCCCGCAGGAGATCTATGAGGACAGGAAGTTCGAAAATATTACGCAGGCATGGCTGGAGGCGGACCATTACAAATGGCGCCAGATGCGCTCGAACGGGGTAGAGGAGAAGTACATCACCGGAGATGCATCAGACCGTGAGAAGTTCCAGAAATGGGCGGAAACACTGGAAATGGCAATCGGAAACCCCCTCTATCACTGGAGCCATCTGGAACTGAAGAAATACTTTGGATATACGGGATATTTGAACAGCGAGACAGCAGAGGAAGTCTGGAATCTGTGTAATGAAAAACTTGCGCAGGACGATATGACTGCCCGCAATCTGATCAGACAGTCTGATGTTACACTGATCTGTACGACGGATGATCCGGCTGATTCTCTCGAATGGCATCAGAAGATCGCTTCAGATGAGAGCTTTGATGTGCAGGTACTTCCGGCATGGCGTCCGGATAAGGCAATGAATCTGGAAAAACCAGACTACGAGGAATATCTGAAAAAATTAAGTGAAGTAAGCGGTGTGGAAATTAACAGCTTCAAAGCACTGACAGATGCATTGAAAAAGAGACTGGATTTCTTTGAGGAAAACGGATGCAGAATATCGGACCACAGCCTGGAATATGTAATGTACGCTCCGGCATCTGACGAGGAAATCGAAGCAATTTTTGCAAAAAGACTGGCAGGGGAAGCGGTTAGCCGCCAGGAAGAACTGAAATTCAAAACGGCCTTTATGACTGTAATGGGGAAAGAATATAATAAAAAGAACTGGGTTATGCAGATACACTACGGAGTAAAGCGTGACAACAACAGAAGGGTATTCGAATCCCTGGGACCGGATGCAGGAATTGACTGTATTAATAATTATGCACCGTCCGCTGAAATGGCAGATTATCTGAATGCCCTTGCCAAGACGGATGAACTTCCGAAGACAGTCCTCTATTCTCTGAACCCGACAGATAATGCATCTATCGGTACAATCATCGGATGCTTCCAGAATTCTTCAGCAGTCGGAAAGATTCAGCAGGGAAGTGCATGGTGGTTTAATGATAACAAAACAGGAATGACAGAGCAGATGATCTCTCTGGCTAATCTGGGCCTTCTTGGAAACTTCATAGGAATGCTGACAGATTCCAGAAGCTTTTTATCTTACACAAGGCATGAATACTTCAGAAGGATCATGTGTGAGCTGATCGGGGGCTGGGTAGAAAACGGAGAGTATCCGGAGGACTATACAGCACTGGAGAAGATTGTAAAGGGAATATCCTATCGCAATGCAGTGAGATATTTCGGGTTTGACTTAAAGGTCTAAAAAATAAAGAAAGCTACAGAGACCGCAAACGGATAGAACATTTGCGGTCTCAATAAAGTATGAAATATTAATCATATATTAAAACTATTTATAACCTTAAAAAATTCATGTATGTTTGAGCCTTTTACGCCTAATTTACTCCAATCATAAACAGTAGAAGTTTTTATTTCATATTGTTTTTTGTTAATTGAGAAGCTGTTAATAACAAAGCAAAATTCATCTTTTAGTAAGGATAACATTAGGTTATAAGAATTTCCGTTTGTATTAAGAACATTATAAACTTTTTTGTCTGCCTTGAATTCATCAACACTTTTATATCCTAATTCCTTGACAATATATTGTGCGGCATTTTGTCCTTTATATTTTCGTATATGCAAACATGCAAGATATTCAAAATCAGGATAATTGACAATTAGAAAATGTGGTATTCTTCTGTTTCGGTTTTGCAGTATACAGTATTCTAACAGCTCTCGCAGCTTTTTCTTCTCGCCATCTTCCGCTATTGCCCGGTCTCCATCAATAATTATAAACTTTGCTAAACAATTTGTGGTACCATCAGTTTTAACTTGCTCCCCCAAATTACTATAACCACCACCCTTCATATTCAAAGGTTTCAGGGCGATAGATAGTCTTTTTTGTCGACGCATTTCATCTATATAATTATATTCTGTATCTCCTTCACAAAAAACTTTGAAGTTCTTTTTTATCTCACGTGTTTTTCTACTCAATAGCCGTACCCCCTAAAATACCCTTCATGTAAAATTCGTATATTTTAGTAGTTTCATATCGTATTTCCGGAAAATCTGCTAATGAATATAATTCTGATTCTAAAGTTTCAATATCTTTTGTGATAAAATAGATTTGTTCTTTCATATAATTTTTTAAATCAAGATGTAAAACATTGTGCGTAGTAAAAACAAATTGTCCAGAGTGATTCTTCCCACAAATAAAAGAAATTACTCTGTCAGACAAAACAGGATTTAACACTCTATCCATTTCATCTGCAAAGACAGTCTTATTTTCATATACTACTTTAAAAATCTGAACAGCCCATGCAAAATATTCACGGACACCGCTTGAATCTTGTACAAGTTCTCTGGTAAAAGTACTGCCGTCTTTTTTTCGCCTTACTATAATTGTTTTTGAAAACGGTTTTTCTTCATCCACTTTGAAACTGATAATACTATGGTCAACCATCCTAAAAATATCTAAATACCTTGAATCGTGTAATATTCGCAAATCATCATCTTCGTTTTTCATAGATTTATAGATATCATAATTTATAATATTAGTCTCTGGGCACAAGTAATTTTTTATCCAGTCTGTAAAAGTAATAGTATGTTCGTTGCCTAACATTGCCAGCTTAGTTATAGTTAATCCGATCAGTTTTTCTTTATTGGCCGCTTTTTCCAGAGATTTCTCTATTTCGTTTTCAGACCCCGGTACATCTAAAAGATATACAGTATTAGCTTTGGTAAGGCACTTATTACTATTTGTACATTCATTTTCATTATTACATTCTATCGTGTAGTCGCTTCTTTCCATTGAAAATATTTTTTTATATTTATTTTTCACTTTATTTTTAACATAAAATGTCTCCTTTACAATACCCATGAAATCTACTTCTAAATGATAGAGATATAAGAGATTTTCCTTGATTAAGACTTCAATTTCAAAGGATTGTAAAGTGTTATTCTTTTTAGGACAAAAATCTTGATTGTTATTCGTGTTTATAACGTTTCTATATGTTTTGGGTGTTTCGGTTTCTACAAAGAATGATTGTAAATAGGATAGACTTCTAACAAAGTTTGACTTTCCTCCGGCGTTTTCTCCAATTACTACGGCAGTTTTTAACACGTCAATTCCAGTATCTGAAGTAACATAATTATTGGGGAATCTATTTTTAACTTTTGTTTTTGGGGCCATCATTGAAAATTCCACGTTTTCTTTAAAAGACATAAAGTTTTTGAATTTATAATTAAGTATCATGGGACACCTCCTAAAAACATTTTTTTGATTTGAATTGTTACTTTTATTATTATAATACATAAAATCAGAATGGTCAAATCACTTTTTTGATTTAAATAGTATATCCATCTTTTGCGATAATATAACAAAATAGGGCGGCCTCTATTGTGGCTGCCCCATTCCAAATTACTGTTTGATTTACTTGTAGGGGAGCAGTAGTCCGCTCCCCTACAAGTCACCATTTTTTCGTATGGTCTTCTTATTTCTTGATTTTCTGTAGTTCTGAATTGATATAGGAGATAATTGCCTCCCCGTCGACTCCTTCCTTTGCGGGAAGTTTTGAACTCATTCCTTCCAAAGTCTGACTGCCCATGATTGCAAGCATGGATTTTTTCAGCTTCATGCCCATCATACTGCTGATGGAATTGACGAGTACTGAGCTTGCTTCATCATTTTTAAGGATGTCGTTCATCGTATCTTTAATGGAGAAATACGCTTCATCAAAGGTTAAAGGACGTTTCTGGGTTACGTCAACATCATCGAACCAGTTTGTTACACCTGTATCGGATTCGTCTTCAACCAGTACGTAAGGTGCATACGGCTCGGTTACTTTTTCGAAACAGGTAGTATCTGTAAGTCCGCCGGCTTTTGCTGTAATTGTTGTAAATCCGTCATTCAGGCTGACGTTTTCAAAGACAAATACATGGTCGGCCGATTTCTTTTCAACCAGTACGCCGTCTGCGAATAATTCAACTTCCGGGCTGTTACTGTATATTTTAACTGTAATCTTATCCTGTGCCCGCTTTGCATAGCGCTTGCTGCAGATATGCAGTACCGGGTTCTTGCTCCAGTATGACTGGTACAGGTAGAAGATGTCTTTCTTAACCTTGCGGTCCAGTGTGACAAGCCCCTTGTTATTCCGTCCTGCTACGCCGCCTTCATCTCTGGCGTCGCAGCCGAAGTCGAACATGTTCCAGATGTGTGTTGCCCACAGCCAGGGGCGTTCATTGATTATTTTCACCATGTGTTCATGGTACAGTGCCTGATATTCTTCGCTGTAATCACCAGCTTTAGGATCGTCATTGTGATACGTAATGATTCCTTCACAGCCATACTCCGAAATACCGAGCGCACGTCCGGGATGCATCGCGTGGAAAGCATCCAGCCATTTCTCATTGTCTGTCATTTTTCCCTGATACCATCCGAAATAATGGTTGTAGCTGAGTACGTCTGTGATCTGGTTCTGCTCGTCCTCCATAGAGAGCTGGGAAACCTGTGCCATCGTGGAAAGACGGCCCGGGTCCAGTTCATGTACAAGGCGGTTCAGGTCTTTTAAGTTTTCTGTCAGCTGAGGATTGGAGTCGCCTCCGATTGTAATCTCGTTGGAGATTCCCCAGAAACAGATGCTGGCGTGGTTATAATTCTGGAAGATCAGCTCCTTCATCTGGCTGATACAGTTTTCATGCGCTGCCGGAAGCGGGTTCATGGAAGAGATAAACGGTATCTCCGCCCAGATTACGAATCCCATTTCATCGCAGATATCATAAAAGTCCTGACTATGCTGATAATGTGCCAGACGGATTGTGTTGGCCCCGAGTTCCCGGATAAGCTGTGCATCTTCTAAATGCTCTTTGTAAGTCAGTGCGTTTCCAAGATCCAGACGGTCCTGATGACGGGATACACCGCGCAGAGGAGTGAGGACTCCATTCAGATAGAACCCTTTCTGGGGATCTACGGAAAATTCACGGAAACCATGCCTTGTGTGTACCTCGTCCAATACTTCATTATGACGCACCAATAATGCTTCTACACCGTAGAGATACGGATCTTCCACACCCTGCCACAGATGGATGTCCGTCAATGTAATTTCGGCGGCAGTATCTTTTTCGGCAGGCCTTGAGATTACCGCTGTTTCTTTTTTATCCTGGTCATAGATGGTAAAAAGAACCTGATCACTTTCTCCCGGATTTTCCACATAAGCATGCAGCGTTACTTTTGCCTGTTTTTCTCCTGTAATGGAAGAGGATACAATGAGCCCCTGTGAGCCGTAATAATCCAGATCGAAATGTGTCTCAGGCACATAAATCAGATTGACACCCCGGTACAGGCCGCCGTAGAATGTGAAGTCTGCCATCTGCGGATAGATCTGGTCCTGATGCTCGTTGTTTACCATGATGGATAATATGTTTTCCTCATCTTTCAGATAGGACGTAATATCAGCGCGGAAGAGGCTGTATCCGCCTTCGTGTTCCACTGCTTTCTGACCATTTATATAGACTTCGCAGGCAGAAGAAGCAGCCGGGACTTCCACATATACACGTGCTGCGGGTTTTCTTCCGGCTAGATCCAGTTCCTTTACATACCAGCACTTTCCCCGGTAGAAGTCGGCTTTGCCATCCTGTCCGTCATACCGGTTCCAGGAATGCGGCAGGGTAACAGTCTCCCAGCTTTCATTAAGTGTAACAGGAACATCTGTCTGCGGTTCCTTTGTAAAAAGCCAGTTTGTTTCTAATTTCATGTAATTTCGCATTTCATTTCCTCCATTTACTATTGTTAACAATTTTTATAATCTTATTTATGGCTATTCTAGCATTTCAGAACGAAAGCTGTGAGTAGAATTATTATGAAATATCGTAATATTTTTGCGCATTCCCTAATATCTACGCTGAGTAAGGCGCTACGCTTTCGCGGTATTCTTTTGGCGTCTTCTGCACATATTTTTTAAATGTTTTCGTAAAGTAGTTTACATCCGGGATACCGCAGTACTGTGCGATTGTCTGTATCTGCATATCTGTGGAATTTAGAAGGAAGACTGCATGTTCCACACGTTTCCGGCTCACGTAATCGGTCAGGGTAACTCCGGTTTCTTTCTTAAATAATGTAGAAAGGTAGCTTGCATTCACATTTAGAAGGTCGGCCTGTGTCTTGAGGCTTAAGTCTGCGGTGAGGTCAGAATCGATTCTGGTCAGAACCTTTCTAATAAGAAGAGAGTACCCCTTCATGGAATGGTTTTTAACAAGCAGGCAGTATTTTCTCACCATTTCCTGATTTAAGGCATATGCTTCCTCCGGGGAATGGATCAATTCAATCTTCTTTGCAAATTTAGAAGTAAGACTGTCAATATGGAGTGGGTGTACGGCTCCGGCTTCGGCCCCTTTCCTTAGAAGCGTTTTTAAAATGATACAGTAATTTTTCAGATTGCGGACCGGGTCGGCGATCCGGTCTTCCATTCCCTGGTTTGCCGTGTTAGAGATCATCATTTCGGCTTTATGTACAAGTCCCTGTGAAACTGCCTGTATCATCCTGTTTTCAGCGGCATACCGTTCTTCCATGATCTGCATGCTGATAAGCGGTTCCTCAGTGTCCTTAAAATCAGGTCTGGAGGCAACCGGCTCATAATCCTGCGGAAGGCTGCGCTCGATATATTCCACAGAGAAATGATCCAGACTTCCCCAGATAGTTTCCCCGAAGGTATTTACAAGGGCAAAGATTGTACTTTCGTCAGGAATCAGGGGCAGATCCGAGTAATACTTTTCCAGCTGCGGGAACAGTGAAGACGGAATGGAAAGTTTTTCGGCACAGTTCAATATAACACGGAGTGGATGTTCCACCTGTGTATACGGACCTATGATCAGACATTGGTCTCCCTCTGTCTCCGGCAGCCTGAAAAAGATATAACTGCACAGATATTCATCAGAAACGCGGTAAATGGTATTGGGCTTCGTGTCGGCCAGACGTTCATGGAATAGTCTGGAATAGTCGGATTCAGAATAGATCAGCTTTCTAAGGCCTGAGTCGAATACAGGGATGTCAGGTTCACTTGAATTTAAAATATTTGTATTCAGGTGAAAATTTCTTAAAAGTTTTCTGAAAAAAATTAATTCCGCTTCGTAATGCATAAAATTCCTCCTTATACTAACTATATTTTAACAGTTTATACGTTGCGTCAATCGTAATATTATCGCATGTTTTAGTATAATTTTTGGGGGAATTCAATATACCGTAAAAAAAAGACGGAAATTAACAAAAAAATTCCTCACTGTAAAATGAGAATTCGATTAGAATGTCCAATATAAAGAAGGAGGGAATACAATGTTAGATTATTCAATGCTGTACCCAGAGTCAACGGTATCCAGAAGAGCAGTTTCTATGGATGGAATGTGGAACTTTCAGCTGGATGAGAAAGAGGAGGGAATTGCTTCAGGATGGACGGAAGGTCTTCCCAGCCCGGACAGCATTCCCGTACCGGCCAGTTTTCAGGATTTTTATACAGAAAAGGATATCCGCGAATATGCGGGAGACTTTTGGTATGAAAAGGATATGTTTATCCCGGGAGAATGGGAAGGGAAAAAAGTTTTTGTAAGATTTGGCTGTGCTACCCACAGGGCTGAAGTTTTTGTGAACGGTGTGAAGGTTACAGAACATCTGGGTGGATTTCTTCCATTTTCTGCGGATGTTACGGACGTGGTACGCTACAATGCACAGAACAAACTGGTTGTAAAGGTAAACAATGAACTGTCTGTTACAAATATCCCCTGCGGAACAACCATTACCTTAAGTAATGGGAAGAAAATGGCAAAGCCATATTTTGATTTCTTTAATTATTCAGGACTTCAGAGGAGTGTATATCTGACAGCGGTTCCGCAGGAATACATCTTTGATATTACAACAGATTATGAACTCTGTGGTGAAGATGCAAAGGTATCCTACAGGATAGACACGACAGGAGAACATACCGTTCTGGTTACACTGTGTGATGCAGAAGGAAATGTGGCGGCATCCGCCCAGGGAAAAGAGGGCGTTCTGGATGTAAAGAATGCACATCTTTGGGAAGTGCACAATGCCTATCTTTACAGCATGATGGTGCAGATTACAGACGGTGCGGAGGTGATCGATGAATACAGGCAGGAAATTGGTATCCGCACGGTAGAAGTGAAAGATACCAGCATCCTTCTGAACGGGAAGCCGGTCTACCTCAAAGGGTTCGGTAAGCATGAGGACAGCGACATTATAGGGCGCGGATTTAACATTGGAGTAATGAAGCGTGATTTTGAGCTGATGAAATGGATTGGCGCGAATTCATTCCGAACATCCCATTACCCGTACAGTGAGGAAATCTATCAGATGGCAGACAGGGAAGGATTCCTGATTATCGACGAGGTTCCGGCGGTCGGATTGTTTGAAAGCCTGATGAATTTTATGGAAGCGAGCACGGGAAAGCAGACGGCATTCTTTGAGAAAGAGACAACGCCTGAACTTCTCAAGAATCATTTACATGCGTTAGAAGAGATGATCGCAAGAGACAAGAATCATCCAAGCGTTATCGCATGGAGCCTTCTGAATGAACCGGAATCGACGAGTGATGCCGCTGTGCCGTATTTCAAAGAAGTCTTCGACAAGGCTCACGAACTGGATGAACAGAAGCGTCCGCGCACATTCGCACTGGTCATGAATGCAGTGCCCGGAACATGTAAATGCCACCAGTTCAGCGATATCGTGGCACTCAACAGATACTATGGATGGTATGTAAAGGGCGGCCACGAGATGATGGATGCAAGAGAAATGCTGATCAAAGAACTGGAAGGCTGGAAAGCCATGAATGTGAACAAACCATTCATCTTCACGGAATATGGTGCAGATACACTTGCTTCTGAGCACAAGCTTCCATCCGTTATGTGGAGTCAGGAATATCAGGAAGAATATCTGAAAATGACCCATGATGTATTCGATTCCTTTGATTTCGTAAAAGGAGAACAGGTTTGGAATTTTGCCGACTTCCAGACGACAGAGGGAATCATGCGCGTCAATGGTAATAAGAAAGGGATCTTTACGAGACAGAGACAGCCGAAGGATGTAGCCTATAAACTGAAACAGCGCTGGGAAAGTCTCCCGGTAGATTTTAAGGGATAGTAGAGGAGGAAAATTATGAAAAACAATAGTAATGTACGCCTATTTGGGATAAAAGATAAGATCGGATATATGTTCGGTGACTTTGGTAACGACTTTACATTCATCTTTGCAAGTTCATTTTTGATGGTATTCTATACAAAGGTGCTGGGAATCAGCGCAAGTATGGTTGGTGTGTTATTCCTTGTCGCACGGTGTGTCGATGCGTTCACTGACGTTACAATGGGACGTATCGTAGATAAAATGAAGCCAGCAAAAGACGGAAGATTCCGTCCGTGGATCCGCAGAATGTGCGGACCGGTTGCAATCGCAAGTTTCCTGATGTACCAGTCAGGACTGGCGGGCGCATCTATGACAGTCAAGATTATTTACATGTTTGTAACATACATCCTGTGGGGAAGCATTTTTTATACCTCTATTAACATCCCTTACGGCTCAATGGCTTCTGTTATCAGTTCAGATGCTGACCACAGATCATCACTTTCCACATTCAGAAGTGTGGGAGCAACTCTCGCAGGCCTTGTAATCGGTGTCGGCGCTCCTCTGCTCGTATATACGACAGATGCTGCCGGAAACCAGATCGTGGAAGGCGGAAGATTTACAATGATCGCAGGTGTATTTTCCATTCTTGCAGTTGTATGTTACCTTCTTTGCTACTTCCTGACTACAGAGCGTGTTCAGATTGAACCTGACCCGAATGCTGAGAAAGTAAGTTTCCTCCAGACAGTAAAAACTCTCGTTACAAACCGTGCACTTTTAGGAATTATAGCAGCGGCAATCTTACTGCTTCTGGCTTCCCTTATGACACAGTCTGTTAACCAGTATGTATTTGTTGATTACTTTAAAAACAAGAATGCGTTATCTGTTATGAGTATGTGCGGAATCGTGCCAACACTGCTGCTTGCGCCATTTGCAGTGCCAATCACTAGGAAATTTGGTAAAAAAGAAGTTGGTGCAACTGGATGTATCATCGGCGGACTGGCATGTCTTGCTTTATTCTTCATCCATACAGATTCTGCAGTAGTTTACATTGCAATCAACGTAATCGGATATTTTGGATTTGGTATCTTCAACCTGATTATTTGGGCATTCATCACAGATGTTATTGATGACCAGGAAGTAAAGACATATAAGAGGGAAGACGGTACAATTTATGCAGTATACAGCTTTGCCAGAAAAATCGGGCAGGCTCTTGCAGGCGGACTCGGTGGTTTCGCACTGGGCATGGTAGGTTATGATTCAAGTGTACAGGTGCAGACACAGGCAGTTGCAAATGGAATCTACAATATAGCAACGCTGATCCCTGGCATACTCTATATCGGAGTGGGACTCTGCCTGATCTTCCTCTATCCTCTTAATAAGAAGAGAGTAGAAGCGAATGTTGCAGCACTGAAGGCAAGAAGAGAAGCATAAATCTGCCACTTATACTAAAAATATAAAAATGTTATAATCGCAGCAAGAAACGGTATATTTTCCGGTGGGAAAGTATATCGTTTTTTCTGTGTGGAAACATAAAATAGTGTTCTTTTTCATGTACTGTGTTAAGATAGTAAAAAAGATACGGGAGGGCGTAGACATGCGTGTTCTGATTATAGAAGATGAGGCCGGACTTGCCGATGTCCTGAAAGCCGAGTTTGAAGATGCAAATTTTGATGCAGATACGGCGGATAACGGCATGGACGGCTATTATATGGGGATGTCGGATATTTATGATGTCATTATTCTGGACGGTATGCTTCCGGAAATGGACGGTTATGATATTCTGTCAAAATGGAGGTCACAAGGTGTGAGCACCCCCGTCCTCATGCTGACGGCAAGATCTGAACTCGGGGATAAGCTGAAAGGGCTGGATCTGGGAGCGGATGATTACTTAACGAAACCATTTGAGATGGAAGAGCTCTTTGCACGTGTAAGGGTAATCACGAGAAGGCAGGGGAAAGTAGAGACGAAACAGATCGGTTTCGGGGACATTTCACTGGATATCCGCACCTGTATCCTTTGTAACCGGCAGACGGGCGTGGAGGTACAGCTTGGGAAAAAAGAGTATCAGATTCTGGAATTTATGATTAAAAATAAACGCCAGATTGTAACGAGGGAACAGATTGCAGAAAAGCTGTGGGGGTATGATTCCGAGGCTGAGTATAATAATGTGGAAGTATATATTTCGTTTACAAGAAGGAAGCTGAAGTTTATTGCGTCTAACGTAAGAATTAAGTCGGTAAGAGGGATCGGATACAGATTGGAGATGGCGGATGATTAAAAAACTTCAAAAACGAATTGCATTTACACTGGCCGGAATCCTAATGCTGATCATGCTGGGACTACAGTTGTTTTTTTATATCAGTAATTACTATTATTATGCGGAATACCAGAAGCAGCTTATGGAGCAGATCGCCGACGGATATATCAATGTGGATGCGGGAGGAAACAGAAGTGAGAGTATAGAGGGGACCCGCGAGGATTATATGGCAGATGACTGGTACCTGCCGATATGGGTATTTCAGGCGGGTGAGGACGGCGGTCTTACAGTAACCCAGAAAAGCTCAGGGGTTATGCAGGACGATGAGAAAGTGCTCGGGACGGCACAAAAGATATTGAATCTGGATAAGAGCGAGGGGATCTATAAAAGGAACTGGTATCTGCATAAAGACAATGTTCTGGTGATGATGAACGATGCAGATACTATCATATATTATGAACAGCAGGCAGCAATCATCTTAATCAGCGGTGTGGTGGGATTTGCAGTGATCATAATCTGTTCCCTGCTCATAGCAAGATGGCTTGTAAAGCCAGCGGCAAGGGCATTCGAACAGCAAAAACAGTTTATATCTGATGCAAGCCATGAACTAAAAACACCGCTTGCTGTAATTGGTGCTAACGCACAGCATCTGAAAAGCGAGATTGGCGGGAATAAATGGCTTGATTATATTCTTGAGGAAAATGTAAGGATGGGAAAACTTCTGAAAGAATTACTGACACTTGCTAAAGTAGAGAACACGTCTTTACCGGAGGCAAAGGAGAAAGTAAATCTGAGCAGAATTGTGACAGGGGCCCTTCTACCATTTGAAAGCATCGCTTTTGAAAAAGAAATTGAATTCTGGATTGATATACAGGAGGATGTTTTCATTAAGGGTGAAGAGGAACATTTAAAACAGGCCGTGATTATTCTTTTGGATAATGCGTTTGCACATGTCAGTGAACATGGGGAGATCAGGGCAAAACTGGGTAAAAAAGGGAAATGGGCCTCCGTATCTATATCCAATACCGGGCTGGAGATTCCGAAAGAAGAACAGAAAAAAATATTCCAGAGATTCTACAGGATCGACAAAGGAAGAAACCGGGCAGAAAACAGATATGGGCTGGGACTGCCGATTGCATCAGGAATCGCCGGACGGCATAAGGGCAGAATTGAAGTATCCAGTGAAAATGGGCAGACTGTATTTACAATATTTCTACCTGTTTACAGATAATATCTGTCCGTGTGCCGGGAAAGAATAAAAAAATTAAATGATGTTTCAATATTTCTTCAATAAAACTGTTATATCATAAGCCAGACAAATGAAATAACATGAAGATAAAGGAGTTGAAGGATATGGGCATCAAAAATTTCAATATAAAAAAGAATAAGAAATGGATGGCCGGCGGATGCGTGGCCGGAATTCTGGTTCTGGCCGTGGTCGGCTGGACCGTGTTTGCAGGAGGAAAGTCAAATGATGGATCGGTGAACATCGTACCGTCAGAGGCACGGAAGATGGATCTCAGTAAGAGCATACAGGGTACGGGCGTTCTGGAGCCTGAAAACAGCGCTGATGTGAAGGTCCCGACGGGAATCCGTATTACAGAAATCAAGGTAAAGGTCGGAGATGAAGTAAAAGCGGGGGATGTGCTGGCACTTACGGATGGCGGTACGGTAACTGCCAGTCTTCTTGAGGCAAAAGAAAAACTGGCAGAGACAGATAAGAAACTCAGGCAGACAAATAATAAAACATCGGCATATTATAATCTGGCAAATGACAAAAAGAATCTGGAAGAGAAAATCAATATCCTGAACCAGATATCACAGTCAAACAGTATCACGGCGGCTGCAAATGGCACGGTTACAGCTGTGAACGGCGCGGCCGGTGAGGTGAATAAGTCTTCTTCCCAGAACGGGGGATCAGGCAGTACTCCGGGACAGCAGAATCCTTCTTCAGGAAACAGTTCAGGTACACCCCAGAACCAGAGTGCAGGGGGGAACCTGTCGGATATATCACTGGTTAACCTGACTGAAGCGGGTGAAAATGAAAACAAAGAACCTGTAACGATGCCGTTTCCGGAATTGAAACTGAAAGCACCAGTAACAGGGGAACCGCAGCTCAGGGAAATCGAGGAGACAGATGGCTATACGGGGAAAATCGAGTGGAACCATGTGGCAGACAAATTTGAGGAAAAGACAGTATATGCAGCCAGAATTACATTGACTGCAAAGCCCGGTTTTGTCTTTGAAAAGGGTGCTGAACCAAAAATCGAGGGAGCAGCTATCTCTGATGTAGAATATGCCGGAGACGATGCTGTTCATGCAATTGCCTTTACAGCAGTCTTCCCGGCAACAGAAGCAAATGGACCGGCGGAAGAACCTTCAGACCCGTCAGCGGGGGATAAGAACGAAGATGATCCGGGTGAACAGCAGAAACCTTCCGATGAAGGCGATAAGAATACACCGCAGGAAGCTGGAGAAGCAGAGGATGGGTTTTCGGGCGGCGGATTCTCAGCGGGGGCTTCTTTTGGAGGCGGAAGTGCCGGGGGCTCAGGTTCCGGGGATGAAAAAAGTGTGAATACAGAACTGGCAGATGTGTTTACAATTTCCTCAGGAGATAAAATGAAGGTAAGTATCCAGATCGATGAGATGGATATTCTTTCCGTATCAATGGGGCAGAAAGCAGTCATTACTTTAAACGCACTTCCTGGTGAAGTATTTGAAGGTAAAATCACCCATATTAACAAAGTCGGAACTGCAAACAGTGGTGTAACAAAGTACAAAGCAGAAATTACGGCGGCTAAGAATGATAAAATGCTTTCCGGAATGAATGTGGCAGCTTCGGTTGTCGTGGAGGAGAAAAAAGACGTGACTGCGGTGCCTGCATCCGCAGTGTTTGAGGAAGGCGGAAAGTCTTATGTTTATACCGGGACTGATAAAAAGACAGGAGAACTGACCGGAAAAAAAGAAGTGACAACAGGTATGACAGACGGAGTCTATATAGAAATCATAAAAGGCATCAAAGAAGGTACGGCTGTTTATTTCGAGGCGATGGCTGACAGCAGTCCGGGGAATGTGGATGTTCCGGCCGGCGTTATGTCAGATATGTAGGAGGTGCTGATATGATACGTTTGAATCATGTTTCAAAAATATACCATATGGGAGGCGAGGATATCTATGCATTAAGGGAAGCTTCACTTCGTGTAAGAAAAGGTGAATTTGTCAGTATAGTAGGACCATCCGGGAGCGGCAAGTCTACGATGATGAATATCATCGGCTGTCTGGATAACTCAGATGAGGGAGAATACCTGCTTGACGGGGAGTCCATTACGAATTATTCGGAGAAGGAACTGGCTAAAGTAAGAAACCGGAAGATCGGGTTTGTATTCCAGAATTTTAATCTGATTCCCAAGATGACGGCTGCGCAGAACGTGGAACTGCCGCTGATCTACCAGAAGCTTCCGTCACACGAACGCGCAGAGAGAGTAAAATGGGCTCTGGAGCAGGTGAAGCTGTATGAACGCAGGGAACACCTGCCTGCAGAATTATCAGGAGGACAGCAGCAGAGGGTTGCGATTGCAAGGGCGCTTGCGGCAAGGCCGTCCCTGTTTCTGGCGGATGAGCCTACAGGGGCTCTGGATTCCAAAACAAGCAGGGAGATCATGGGGATTTTCAAAGACCTTCATGAGCAGGGGAATACGATCGTCATCATCACCCATGATGAGAATGTTGCCGATGAGGCGGAACGGAAGATCCGAATCAGGGACGGACAGGTAAGTGAGGTGGTGGAGTCATGATACAGTCTTTTAAGATGGCATTAAGTTCAATTTCGTCCAGTAAAATGAGGTCGTTTCTCACGATGCTGGGAATTATTATAGGAGTGACTTCTCTCGTCGTACTGGTATCTCTGGTCAACGGGGCTGTTACTTCCATTGATGAAAGTATGTCCGCGGCCGGAAATACGAAACTGACGGTGACGGTCAGCAATGATAAAGGAAAGCCGCTGACGCTGGATGATATGGCGCAGTTTGGAAAGGAGTCTGAAATTTCCGAGATCGCACCGGCAGAAACAGAATCTGTCACGGCGAAAAGCGATAAGAAGAGCGGAGATGTGTCAGTTACGGGTACGACGCCGGGATATTTCAAAATACAGGATCTGAAACTGGCGGCTGGCAGAAGCCTGAAAAAAGCAGATGTGGATAGCAGCTCTTACACCGCCGTGATCAATCATTATATGGCGCAGCAGCTTTTTGGCACCGACCAGGTAGTTGGCAGGAATGTTATCATAGGAGGCAGACAGTTTTTAATTGCAGGGGTGCTGAAAAAAAGTGATAACAACGGCTGGAATATGAATACGATGGAGGCTTACATCCCTTATTCTACATTAATGCGCAGTTCAGAAAAAGTAAAAGCCGTGAACAATTTTGTGATCTGGGCGGACAGTGAAGCAGACATGAGGGCCGCCGAATCAAAGATTACCAGTCTGCTGCTTGAACGTTTCCATAACGATCAAAAGGCATTTCGCGTAGACAATGAACTCGAGTTTGTTAAAATGGTAGAATCTACGAACCGGACAATGCTGCTGATGCTCGGAGGCATTGCAGGAATCTCACTGATTGTTGGGGGCATTGGCATCATGAACATCATGCTCGTATCGGTAACCGAGCGTACCCGGGAAATCGGAATCAGGAAAGCAGTCGGGGCAGGATATAAGGATATTATGGTTCAGTTTCTCGTGGAGGCGGTGGTTATTAGTCTGATCGGCTGTGCAATCGGGATTCTGCTGTCCTGGGGAATCGTAGCTGTGGCAGATCAGGTGATGACAGAATATCATTTCAGCATGTCGCCGGGGGTCATCTGGATTTCGGTCGGATTCTCCACAACGATTGGCATTGTATTCGGCAGTTATCCGGCAAACAAGGCTGCACGCAAGAAACCGATTGAGGCATTGCGGTTCTCATAGAAAATCAGAGGCTGATCATCCCGGTGTTCCAGTAAACTGTATTCCGGTGTTCTAATCTTTACCCTTTGACAGTTGTAATCAGTGCCTCACAGGTTCCGCTAATCTCGTATTCTCCGCTATTGGCAGGAAGGAAGAAACTATCTCCTTTCTGATAGCGGAGTTTGTCTTTGCCGCAGCGGATTTCTCCATCCCCTTCAACCATCAGTATGCTTACAAAAGAGCCGTTACCAATATGGCCGCACATTTTCTTCATGACATCACCGTCCAGATTAAGCTTATCTACTGTGAAGTAATCGCAGTCGGCGATATGGGGGCAGCATGTTTTGCTCTTGATTATAGGAACACGGTTCGTAACGGCGAGGGCCTTTTCTATATGTAAATCCCTCTTTTTCCCATCGTTCCCGACTCTTCCATAATCATACACGCGATAAGTGACATTCGAATTCTGCTGGATTTCTGCAATTACAATATCTTTACCTATCGCATGGATCGTACCTGTTTCAATGAACAGCACATCCCCCTTCTGGACCGTTACAGCGTTCAATACCTCCAACAGGGTGTTATCCAGAATCCGCTGTCTGAACTCCTCTTTGCTTACCTTCTTTTTGAAACCATAATATAAACATGCGCCTTCCTTACAGTCGGCTACATACCACATCTCAGTTTTGCCATACTGGCCTTCATTTTCCAATGCAAATTGATTGTCAGGATGCACTTGGATAGAAAGATTATCCTTTGCGTCAATAAACTTTATAAGAATAGGAAACTCCCTGAATCTCCGGCAATGTATACCAAGTACATTCCCTTCTGCTTTTTTTATATATTCTGCCAGTGTAATTCCTGCAAATGTACCGTTTTGGATTTTTGACGGACCATCCGGATGGCAGGAAAGTTCCCACGTCTCTGCCAAAATGTTTCCGTCATAGTTTTTATGGTATTCGTCTATAAGGCGGTGCCCGCCCCACAAATAATCTTTACAGCTGGGCACCATTTTTAAAATACACATCTTCATTCCTCCTGCTACGTTTATTATCTACTGCATATCCATACTAAAACACAGCCAAAGGAGGTGTCTATTCCGTTTATCTGCGATCTGTTTTATAAATGCAGATAGTACAGAATACGCAATTCTGTTTGATTTTCGTACTCTAAAAGTGATGGAAAGATGAATCATCTCAGATTTGTGTAGTTGCAGAAAATCAAATTCTGGTTAAAAATAAATTTAAGCGAAACAGAGGCATGGGCAATAGAAACATAACAATAGAATATTGGCCTTGTGAGAAAGATATCGTTTGAAAGGAAAAGGGTGTAAAATGAAAAAACGAATGGGTAAAGCGGGAAGAAAAAAAACTATGGCTTTGACTGCTATGGCGCTTCCGGCATCGGTTCTTCTTTTCATATTTTCGTATATCCCAATTGCAGGTTTAGTGATTGCATTTAAGGATTTTCGATATGATAAGGGGTTCCTGGGAAGCGAGTGGGTTGGATTTAAGAATTTTGAATTCTTCTTTAAGTCCAATGATGCATGGATTGTATTAAGAAATACGATAGGGCTGAATCTTCTATTTATAGGAGTCACTCTTGTAATAGCAGTGTCAGTAGCACTGATGATTAATGAAATCAGGAGCCGTATAGCAGTAAAAGCAATCCAGACAATTATGTTTTTCCCATACTTTATGTCATGGGTTGTAGCAGGATATCTGCTGTATGCATATCTGCATCATGATTATGGAATTATCAACCAGCTTTTGAACTTTTTTGGATTAGAAAGCATTGCGTGGTATGCGAAATCGGCTTATTGGCCTGTTATTCTAACATTTATGTACGCATGGAAGGTAGCCGGTTATTACAGCGTTATCTATTACGCCGGATTGATGGGGATTGACGATTCATATTATGAAGCGGCGGCATTGGATGGGGCTAGTAAATGGCAGATGATTTGGAGCGTAACACTGCCGATGATCCGAAGCATCATTATTTGTATGGTAATCCTACAGATTGGAAGAATTATGTATGCCGACTTTGGATTGTTCTTCCAGTTGACAAGAGATTCCGGTGCATTGTATGCTACGACGGATGTTTTGGATACTTACATATTCAGGGCGCTCCGTGTGACAGGTGATATTGGTATTGGTTCGGCAGTAGGCTGTTTCCAGGCGGTGGCCGGGTTTATACTAATTATGGTCAGTAACTTTATTGTACGTAAGATTGACAGTGAGAGTGCATTGTTCTAAAGGGAGGAGAAAAACTGATGAATAAAAAATTACCTGTTTATCAGAGAGTGATTATTTATGGGGTACTGATATTAATCTGCCTCATTTGTATCATACCGATTATCACGGTTATCTCCATTTCTTTTTCTACAGATATGGCGATTATAAAAGATGGATATGGAATACTGCCAAAAGGCTTTACGCTGGAAGCGTACAAATATGTCCTGAAGGATATGGAATCTATATTAAGATCGTATGGAATATCTATCTTTGTTACTGTTACCGGATGTGTACTGGGGTTGTCTTTTAATGCAATGATAGCCTATGTACTGTCCAGAAAAGATTATAAATATAAGAAACAGCTCACAGTGTTTCTTATTATCCCGATGGTGTTAAACGGCGGTCTGGTACCGACCTATATCTGGATTACTAAATATTTGCACCTAAAGAATACAATTTGGGTTATGATTCTTCCGATGCTGATCGTGCCATGGTTTATTATTCTCCTGAGAACCTTTTTCTCACAGATCCCGTCATCGCTGATTGAAGCAGCAACAGTGGACGGCGCAAGCGAATTAACGATATTTGTGAAAATAGTTCTTCCATTGGCAAAACCGGCGTTGGCAACTGTAGGAATGTTTATTACACTGAATTACTGGAATGACTGGTTTCAGCCTTTGATGTATATTGACAATTCAGAACTGTACAATCTGCAGTACCGTCTCTATATATTAATGAGGGATGTTCAGGAAATGATAAAGAACTCTTCAATTTCAGGAATGGGAATCAGCATAGCAGATCTCCCCACAGAATCAATGCGTATGGCAATGTGCGTAATTGCAGCAGGACCGATGTTGGTGATTTTCCCATTTTTCCAGAAGTATTTTGTAAAAGGCCTTACGGTAGGCGGGGTCAAAGGTTAATCAGGAATGTATATTTGCATGGCAAATTACAATAAAAATCACATTAAGAGGAGGAAAAAAGTGATGAAAAGAAGAAAGATTACAGCACTTCTGTTAACGCTGGCAATAGCAGCCGGTACATTGGCAGGGTGCGGAGGCAGCGACGGTGGAAGTGATAAGGGTGACGGCGGAAAGAAGGAGGGAGATGTTGTTAATCTGAAAATCCACGTTATGGTGCCGGAGCAAAAGGACCAGGCTAAAGTTATGGAAGCCGTAAATGAGTATACGAAAGAAAAAATCGGGGTGACAGTCGATTATGTGTTCCACGGTGGTTCCTATGCGGATAAGATTCAGGTTATTATTGCATCAGGAGAAGAGTATGATGCCTGCTTTACTTCAAACTGGTTAAATCCTTATAATACAAATGTTGCAAAGGGCGCATTTGTCGATATTAAAGAAATGCTTCCGGAAGTTGCTCCTGACTTAATGGAGAGCATGCCGGAATCCTTCTGGACAGCCGTGACTGTAAACGGCGGAATCTATGCGGTTCCAAACCAACAGATTGCTGCACGCCAGATTGGAGCGCTTATGCCAAAAGAATTCGTAGACGCATCAGGCGAAAAAGTGGAAAATCTGCAGACGCTGACTGAAATGAAGGATTATGCTCAATATGCGTTTGACAACTACAGTGCAAAAGTGGGTGGTGTCAATGTGCAGCAGGCAGCCGATTACTGCGGATATGAGCATATAAGTGATTATATGTCAGCAGGTGCTATTAAGATGGGGGACGAAAGTGCCAAGGTTGTTAACTTCTATGAAACAGATGAGTGGAAGGCAATGTTAAAAGAATCTTATGATCTGAATTCAGCAGGCTTATTAGACGGGCAGTGTGCATATAACCCGGAATATGGTGAAAGCCAGAGGATCGGAAAGAAAACATCAGCTTACTTTTCCGGAACATATAAACCGGGTGTAGAAGCGGAAGAATCTACGCGTGCAGGATATGATATGGTATTTGCAAAGTCTAAAACAGAGCCATTGATTACAACAAATTCAGTAATAGCTACGATGTATGGTATTTCAACGACTTCAAAACATCCGGAAGAGACTTTAAAGTATCTTGAACTGGTAAATACAGACCCGTATGTTATGAATCTCCTTTCTTACGGTATTGAAGGGACTCATTATGAAAAGATATCTGACAATATGATTAAACCAATTGAAAATAGTGGATATTCCCACGGCCAGGCATGGGCATTTGGAAATGTATTCAATTCTTATGCAATTGAAGGGCAGCCGGAAGATGTCTGGGAGCAGACAAAGGCTCTGAATGACAGTGCTAAGATTTCTCCGATTCTGGGATTTTCTTTCGACCCCGATCCGGTGAAGATGGAAATTGCGAGTGTGTCTAAGGTTGTCAAGGAGTACGAAAGCCTTACAGGAGGAGAGCTTCCTGTTGAAGAGACAAACGCAGAATTTGTTGAGAAGTTAAAAGTTGCGGGGATAGATACTGTTCTTGCGGAAATGCAGAAACAGGTAGATGCTTTTATGGAAGCAAAATAAATAACGGGCAAACAGGCAGAGTGCCTGGCTGTGATAAACAGCCGGGTGCTTTGTGCTATATTAAAAAATGTTGGGAAACTGTGTGAGTGTCAGATTTCGTTGTTGATATGGGAAGTAATATACTTTAAAATAAGCACATGGGGGATGGATGTTTATGAAAAAGTTTACGAAGAAGACGATGGGTGCCGATGGGAAAAGAAACAGAAAAATCATTCGGAAAATTGAACAGAAGCGGACATTTAGAAAAATTTTCCTGACCATAACCATTGCGATGTTTATAGTTGTTATTTTATGTTTTTCCATCATGTATGGTATTGTAAAAAAGATTATCATGGAGCAGAACATTGATTCATCTGCGCAACAGTTCAGGCAGATACAGGAAGAATTCGAGGTTGCAAACGAGCAGATTAATATGGTGGCCACTCAGGTTATTTTGGATGACATATGCTCAGACTGGATGCTGGCAGGAGAGGCACGCTCGTTTAATAGCCTGGATATAGCAAGAATCAGAAAACAGCTTGCAGTATTTAAGAACACAAGCAGTATGATTGAGTCTATTTATATTTATAACGGCAAGATTGATAAGTTCCTGAGTACAGACGGAAACTATTCCTATACGGGAAAGGCCGGATTCAGTGACCTCGGAATTGTTGAAATTTTAAATGACTATGACAATTACTATTCAAGAAATTTATTTAAGCGGGAACGTGTCATAAGGAATAGCCTTGGAACGGAGGTTACGGATTCGGTCTATACATATGTTTTAAATAATACACAAGATAGTCAAGTTACCAGTGCAATCGTTGTCAATTTGGATTTGACTCCTCTTTTTGCCAAAGTACTGGGAATGGAGGCAATGCAGGAAAGCCAGATGGTAATTGTAGATGGGAAAGATGAGATGTGGGCTGAACTTCAAAATTTCTCAGATTTAGACATGAAAATGGACAGCCACCTTCTTAATTTGATCGAAGGAAATGATGGGCATGCAGAAACATCATATGATGGAGAGCGTTATTTTGTGTCATGGATGCATTCAGATAAAACAGATTGGGATTATCTGAAGGTTACAAAATGGGATACGATGTTTGCGCGTCTTCTGGAACTGCAGAAATGGGCATTTTTCATATGTGCGTTCATTTTATTGGCGGTAGCCGGAGGTTCTGCATTTAGTTCCTTTTCTATCTATCGTTTGTATGGACAGTTGGAACGGAAGAATTTTATAAAAAATGGAATGAAAATATCGGAATCTAATAAATTAAAAGAGAACTTCCTATATGAATTTATCCATAAAAGAAAGACATACGGAAACGCAGAACTTACTGAACGGCTTGAGCAGCTGGGATATCCCATGAGAGCGGGAAAGCTGTTTACTGTGCTATTACTGCAGCTGGAAGATTATCACAGCTTTATAGAGGAATTCGGGCAGGACGGGGCATATGACGTTAAGTATAGCGTGAGAAATATATTTGAAGAAATTTTTAATATGGAATTCCATGTGAGCGGCCTGATTAACCGGGATAATACCATTGTGTTTATACTGTCAGCTGAAGACGGAGAGTCCGTAGACTCTGGCAGGATAGAGGGCAAGTTCCGGGAGTTCTGTGATAAAATAAAGCCTTTTGGAGAGTGGACATTTTCTCTGATAGGCAGTGAAGAATTCCTAACTGCCGAAAAAATACCAGAACTGGCCGAGAAGCTTTATCAGGTGAAGGAAGAAAGCTTTTTCTACCCATCTAATATGTTCCTTACCTATGGGAGAATCTGTGAGGAACACAGTGGCAGTGTGAATTACCGCAAATTAGATTTAGGGAAGCTTACGGATACTTTACGTGGCGGTAAGGATGTCTGGGAACAGTATCAGATATTTGCAGAATCTTTAGAGTGCTACAGCAGCAAGGAATATATGAATGCAATGATATGGCTTGGTGTGTCACTTGTCCGTGATATGAAGGAATTCTATATGACTGATGCGGACCAGGAGTATACGTTGAATCATTTCCTGGCACAGTTGGCGAAATGTGATAAAAAGGTACAGGTAGACAAACAGTTTGAAAAGGTATTTTCCAATATGCTGCAGATACAGGAATCTGCAAATGTGAAAAAAGGTGTAACAGGGAAGATGGAGGAAATCCAGGAATATATTCAGAAGAATTATTCTAATATGAACATTGCATTAGAGTTTCTGGGGGATGAGTTCGGAGTGTCTGCGAACTATCTTGGCAGGGTATTTAAAAAGGAAACCGGTGTGTCGGTGTCAGAATATCTGAATAGCGTAAGGCTGCAGAAGGTGCTTGAAGGGCTGGAGAACACGGAAAAGCCAGCGAAGGATATCGCCCAGGCCTGTGGATTTGCGAGCATCAATTACTTTTATACTTACTTCAGGAAGAAGATGGGGGTGACGCCCCAGGCTTATAGGCAGCAGCTCCGCAGCAGAGAGAAGTAACAGTTACACAGAGTCAATAAAATACGGATATTAAATGCAGGGTATTCTTGATTAATTAGGAATACCCTGCATTTTTGGTATATGGAAAGACTCAGTTTTCCGGTGATTTTCCCACTGTTTAAAATTAGAAGAGAAAAGTGTTGGATATGTGTGCTGTCTCCGATATTGATAGTTGAAGAAATTGGGAAGACAAAGGAAAATGATTACAAAGATATAGGAGAGTGAATGTAGAGATGAATGATAAAAAATCAATTGGCTATGTTGTACCGCATACACACTGGGACAGAGAATGGAGGTATCCGGTCTGGGAGAACCGTATGTATCTGAGGGATCTGGTGGATGAATTAATTGAGACCCTGGAAACAAACCCCGGTTATAAAAGTTTTTTATTTGACGGGCAGGTTGTTGCGCTTTTAGATTATCTGGAAATATGCCCCGAAAAGGAGGGCGTGATTAAAAAGCTGATTAAAGAAAAACGGATTGTCATAGGACCCTGGTATACACTCCCAGATTTGTATCCGATCTCAGGGGAGTCTATGATTCGAAATCTTTTAAAGGGAAAGGAAGAAGCGGAGAAGCTTGGCGGGTACTTAAAGATTGGATATGAATCTTTTGGATGGGGACAGCCGTCACAATTGCCCCAGATTTATAAGGGATTTGACATTGATACAGTTATTGTATCAAAGAATGTGGACAGGACAAGAGCTCCAAGGTGTGAGTTTAAATGGACAGGGGCAGACGGAACGAGCGTGCTGGCTACCCGTCTCGGGGAAGATGCAAGGGCTAACTTTTTCATGAATGCCTATTTGAAGGTGATGACAGGGAAAGAATATAAGTCAGAAGAATACGAGTACCATTATGGCCAGGACGGTCAGGTATTCCACCAGGCGGATAAAGAACAGTCTGTGCAGGATTATTTCCGATTGGAAAAGACGGAAAGGATTCATGAGGAATATTTAAAGGAAGCAGCCGGTAAGGCATGGAATGGTATGAAAGATACAAGGCTTCCTGAACACAGAATCATGATGGATGGGAGCGATTCGACAACCGGGCAGCCACATCTGATGGAACTGTTGGAAAAAATGAATTCCCAAGTGGAAGAGATGGAATTCAAAAGCTCTTCAATAGAAGAATATGTGGAAATCCTGAAAAAAAACCTGGATATGGAAGAACTGAATGAGGTGATGGGGGAGATGAGAGACGGTCCGACAACTTCTCTGTCCGGCAATGCACTGATGACAAGACCTTATATTAAGACCCTGAATAAGTCTGTCCAAAATAGACTGTACGGGATGGCTGAGCCGGTCTCTGTGATTTGTATGCTGCTTGGCGGGCAATACGAAAGCCAATTCCTAAAGAAAGCAGCCGACTATTTATTACTGTCCCAGCCTCATGATTCTATCAATGGTGTTACGCAGGATAAGACAGTGGATGACGTGATGTACAGACTGTCACAGGCAGAGGAACTTGCCAATACGGTATACATTCGCGGTCTTCAGGAGATTGTGAAACGAATTGACTTAAGCGCGTATGCTCATGACGATATTGTTTTTACTGTTTTTAATCCTACAGCGAAAACGAGACGGGAAGTGCTGGAGGTGTATCTGGATACGCCGCGGGACAGAGGGATCTGGGAATTTGGGATAGAAGATTCCAAAGGCACTGTAAGAGAGCTTCAGTTTAAGGAAAGGAAAGAATCTATCTCACCAGTTGTACATCTGCACTCGAGACCATTTCCTTACTATTCGGACAGACATGGGGTGTTCTTTGAAACAGGGGATATCCCGGCAGGTGGGTATGAGGTATATAAATTAGTTGATTTCGTTGAATTTGACAGGAAGACAAAATTCTGGGCAAAGACCAGAAAAACAGACGGACATGAACTGGCAGCTGCAAGTGATTATATGGAAAATGAACTGATTGCGGTGAAAGTGAACCGGGACGGAAGCATCACGGTTACTGATAAAAGGACAGGGGAAACCTATGGACCATTAAACTATTACGAGAGCACGGGAGACGTGGGTGATTATTGGATGTATTATCCGCCATACAATAACCGCACTTATACAAGTAAAGGTATACAGGCTTCTATTTATCTGAAGGAAAATGGAAGTCTGTCTGCCACAATAGGAGTGGACATGACGCTTCAGATACCGGAATATGCGTATAGGCCGGACAGTTATGTGAGTGGAAAGAGCGAAAGAAGTGAAACTTTGCGGGAACTTCCGATTACTACCTGCTATACATTGCATAAAGGAAGCAATCAGGTAGAAGTAAAGGCAATCGTAAATAATACCTGCCGCGACCACCGCATGAGTGTACTTATGGAGACGGGCGTGAAATCTGCAACGGCTAATGCCCAGGGACATTTTACGGTAGACGAAAGAAGTGCACTGCCATTGAAAGATGGGGAAGGAAAATATTATAACGAATTGGTTACACAGCCTATGCAGAATTTCCTTTCGGTTTGTGAAGGCAAAAGGGGGATGGCTGTCATTACTGACTGTCTGGGAGAATATGAGCTTCGTACAGACCATGCCAATACGGTATCATTCACGTTATTTAGGGCGGTTAAGAATATTATATGTACAGAATTCCGCAGTGAGGGATATTTTCCGGATCAGAACGGAGGCCAGCTCAAGAGGACTTTGGAATATAACTATGCAATTATGCCCATTACAGCAGATGTTACAGTAAATGAACTTGCCGAGAAGGCAGAGGCATTCAATATCCCATTGAAGCCAATTCAGATGAGTGTGCCTGTTACAGGGAACGGGATACTCCCTGTGTCTTATTCATTTTACAATGTCTCAGGGCAGGTACAGGTATCCTGCCTGAAAAAGGCCGAAAAAGGAGACGGCATTGTTATGCGTCTCTATAATCCTTCTAAAATTGAGCAGCAGACAGATGTGAGTTGGTACAGGAAAATTGCAAGTGCAGAACTTCTGGATTTGAAGGAAGAACGATTGGATGTACTTCAGTCACAAGGGAACACTGTTTCTATCACAGTACCAGGCAATAAGATTTACACCGTACTTTTTAGATTTGCTTAAAGGAGGCAGAAATGAAGAAAATATATGTCGTACATCATTCCCATACTGATATTGGCTACACGGATTTGCAGGAAAGGATTATTTATAATCAGGTTTGCGATATCCAAAAAGCTATTCGGATTATAAAAGAGGGATATGCTAAGCAGACGGTGGAAAAACAGTTTAAATGGAACTGTGAAACATACTTTTGTGTGGAAAAGTTTTTGGAAATGGCAGAGCCGCGTGAAAAAGAAGACTTTTTCAGGCTGGTGAAGAAAGGAAATATTGGGATATCTGCTAATTATCTGAACTTTAATGACCTTGCAGACTGTGAGGCCCTTGACAGGAAGACGAAACATATGCTTCATATTTTTGGAGAGCAGGGTATTAAGGTTGACAGTGCCATGACTGCGGACATTAACGGAATGTCCATGGGAGCGAGGGATGTACTGATAGATAATGGAATTGAGTTTTTATTTACCAATATACATACCCATCACGGGATGTTCCCACTGCACAAGAATCAGGAGCCCTATTTCTGGAAATCGGAGAATGGCGGACGGCTTTTGGTATGGAGCGGGGACCATTACAATCTGGGCAATAAGCTGGGGATTATACCGACAAAGAACAGGAACCTCCTGTTAAGAAACGCTCCTGAAAACAAAAAATATTCTGAACAGCCCATCGAGATGCTTTACCAGAACATCCGGCGGATGATTGAGATGTACAGCGACACCGGATATTCCTACGATTTCTATATAGCGGCCCTGTCAGGTCTGCATAGTGACAATGCTCCACCGAACCCGGAAGCGTTGCACATTATCTCGGATTTCCATAAAAAATATGGGGATGAGATACGAATTGAGATGGTGACCCTGTCAGAGCTTTACGGTCTGATAAAGGATCAGGCTGCAGATGCACCGGAATATACCGGAGATTTAAATGACTGGTGGGCTGACGGGGTTGGAAGTACCCCTTATGTTGTCAAGCATTATAAGGAGGCGCAAAGGCTTGGAAAAGCTGCAGACAGGCTGGAAAAGCGCACGGGGAAGATTGACGGGACACTTAAAAAGGCCAGTGATGATAACCTGCTCTTATATGCGGAGCATACATGGGGGGACTCTGCAACTGTCACAGAGCCGTATAGCACTATGGCTTTGAATCAGGATCTAAGGAATAACAGCTATGCATCCAAAGCACACGAAGCCAACAATATGCGTAAAAATGTGCAGCTTCAGCTTTTAGGAGATATACGCGAGTATTTCGAGACGAAAGGGACGGTAAAAGCGATTAATCTGGGGGGACTGCCAGGAGAACAGCTTGTAGAATTCTATATTGAAAGCTTTTGGAATAAGGTGGCTGAAGTGAAAATCACGGACTGTGAAACCGGGGAGATATTGGTTTCACAGGTATCACCGCACCCCCGCGGTGTTCTCATAAGCTTTATTGCCTGCTTTGAGGCGGGGCAGGAGAAGTTGTTCCTGTTCGAAGAGCAGATTCACGGGGAGGAAACGGATAACAACCACAGGTCAGTTGCAGGAATTGATTATGTGCGTGATGTCATGAGCCCTTATGACAGTAAAACATGTTGTCTGCCTTATCAACTAGAGAATGAGTGGTTCTGCCTCCGTTATAAAGTGGGTGAGGGCATTACCTCTTTTTATAATAAGAAGACACGGACAGAAATGCTGAAAGACGGATATGAGAAATTTTTTACGCCTGTATATGAGAGAACACCGGTTTATCATGATGTTTTCCGGGAACGGACTGCGCTGGGCCGTAATATCAGAGGAATCAACGCGCAGCACTATCAGGCGGAACTGAAAAATGTCACAGTGCTGGAGGATGGTCCGGTATTCACAAAGATACAATTTGATTTCCTGCTGGAAGGGACAAGAAAAAGCTTAATTATTCTCCAGTTTTTTAAAGAGCTTCCGAGAATACAGTTTACTTATAAAATCGCAAAGTGTCTGTCGGAGGATATCGAAAGCGTTTATCTTCCTTTATCACTGGAAACAGCCGGAAGTGAGCAGCACATTATAAAAGGCGGCCGGTGGATGCGCCCGGGGATTGACCAGATTCCGGGAACCTGTATGGAATTCTATATGAGCGACTGTGGGATGCTTTATCAGGGAAAGGAAGGCTCTATACTGATTAATACATTGGACACTCCACTTTTATATTATGGGGAGATGGAGCATCATGCAATAAAGCTCTGTGACGGCTCCGTGGAAGATAATAAACGTCCCGTATATAGCTGGATTATGAATAACGTCTGGGAGACGAATTTTAAGCTGGACCTGTCCGGGTATTGTGAGTTCCGGTATAGCCTGGAATTCTGTGGGACTGGGGATATAAACACAAGCAGGCAGCGGCTGTTGGATAATGATCTGGGGAATGTGGCATTTATAGCAGGATAAAGGAGGAAATGAGTATTATAATGGCAAACAATATATACCCGGGAATCGGGAAAATGGAAAATATGATTTCTCTGAAAGAGACTTCAGATAAGAGTTTTGTTGAGGGAAAGGACGGGGTACAAAAGATATGGACTCCTTCTGATAAAAAAGTGGAATTTATAATTTTTAAAGACAAAACATTATGTAATGTAAAATCAGCATTAGGCTATCCTGCAATTTATAAAGTGCCTGAAGCAAAGTTTCAGGGACCGGCAAAAGCAATCCTGATGGATTTGGATGGCACAAGTGTGCACAGCGAGAATTTCTGGATGTGGATTATTGAGCAGACGATAGCAAAGCTGAAGCATGATGCGTCATTCAAACTGGAGGAGACAGATGAACCGCATGTATCGGGTCATTCTGTATCTGAGCATCTGCAGTACTGTATCAATAAATATTGCCCGGATAAAACAATTGAGGAAGCACGGAGCATTTATTTTGAAACCACAGAGTATGAGATGAAGGAGATTCTGGAAGGCAGGGGAAAGAAAGGTGCGTTTAACCCGGCACCCGGCCTGAAGGAGTTTTTAGAGGAAGTCAAAGGGAATGGCATAAAAATAGGGTTGGTGACTTCCGGGCTGTATACCAAGGCAATGCCGGAGATTATCTCAGCATTCCAGACCTTGAAAATGGGTGACCCGCTGGACTTTTATGATGCAATCATCACGGCGGGACAGACATTTAAAAAGGGGCAGACAGGGACAATTGGGGAATTGGCACCGAAGCCGCATCCCTGGCTGTACTCAGAGACTGCCAAAGTGGGACTTGGAATTACAGAGGAAGACAAATCAAGGGTGCTGGGCTTCGAAGATTCCTCGGCAGGAATTATGTCCATCAGGCTTGCAGGATTCCAGGCTGTCGGCATCAATGGCGGAAATATCCATGCCAGCGGAATGGACTCCCTTTGTCTGAAACAATATGATAATCTGTGTGATGCGCTTCCTCTTTTATTAGAAAGGTGATGTTATGGAGCCACTGAGTAGAAATGATGTGATAAAGGTGATAGAAGGAAAGGGTACGGCAGAGAGAATCCCTCTGCTGTACGATATCTGGATTTACGACAATCTGTTTCAGAATAGTCCTGAAATGAGAAAGAAGTGGCTGAAACAATATCCTTGTGATGTTGCTGACATATTTTTGCAGATGCCAGGACTGACATCCGGACCGCCAGATGCCCCTGACTTTTATTGGGCAGCTCCGGGGAGTGAAGAGGCAGAAGGAAAAGGACTGGATGCAAGGTGTCTGATTGAAGATTGGGAGGATGCGGAAGCATTTTATGCATCGTTTCCAGATCCGGAATCCCCGGCGCTGATAGCAGGGGGAAAAGAAGACGATGGAAGATATTTATTGGGAAGATGGTGGTATTGTTTTTTTGAACGTCTGTGGTCCTTACGGGGGATGGAGAATGCCCTTACAGATTTTTATTTGTATCCGGAGGAAATCCATAGATTATTTTCGAAACTTACAGTGTTCTATATGAGGGTTATGGAGAGAGCCAAGGAAGAAATGGATGTGGATGGCTTTTTTGTATCGGATGATATCGGAACACAGACGGCACCTTTCTTTTCATTAGAAATCTTTCAGGAGTTTTTTAAACCATACTATAAACAGCTGATTGATAAGGCACATGAGCTGGGTGTGCATTTCTGGCTGCATAGCTGTGGTAATATTGAATTATTTCTGCCAGCATTTATAGAAATTGGTCTGGATGTCATCCATCCGATTCAGAGAAATACAATGAACGAGCAGGTAATCTCAGAGAAGTTTGGAAATCAAATCTGCATTCTGGCTGGGGTGGATGTCCAGTATTTGATGGCTTTCGGCACCCCGGAAGAGGTGCGTGACGAAATCAGGTTTTTAAAAAATACATATAGAAAGCCGGAGGGACGTTTTATGCTGACCATGGGAAATGGTTCTACCCCGGATTGGAAGATGGAGAATCTGGAAGCTCTTTACGAAGCTTCTTATGATGGAGGGGGAAAATGAATCCGGTAATTTTAAGAAAAGGGGTATGTGACCCGCATATCCATGTATTTGAGGGGAAGGCATATCTGTATGCAACACATGATGCACCGGGGTATGAAAATGATTTTCATATGGAGGACTGGCAGATATGGTCTTCCGTAAATCTGATAGACTGGCAGCTGGAATCTACGGTGCATCCTGAGGATTTCTACTGTGGAGCTCTGAACCAGTGTTGGGCAGTAGATGCAGCCTATAAAAATGGAACATACTATCTATACTTTTCTACCGGGGACTGGGGCGTGGGAGTGGGTGTTTCCAGCCACCCGGCGGGTCCATTTGTGGATGCAAGGGGGGAAGCACTTGTAGATTACAGGGAATATCCTGTCGGAATTCCTAAATGGGACCCATGTGTATTTGTAGATGATGACGGAAGTGCATACTTAATCGTGGGAACGTGTAAACAGGAGAAACCGTGGGACTGTTATCTGATTGCCCGGTTAAAAGATGACATGATTCATCTGGCAGAGCCCCTCAGACGGCTTGAATACATTGGAAATCCGTGGCCGGAAGATAAAGCGTCCATCCATAAGTATGGGGGGAAGTATTATCTGACCCATTCCTCTTATTATGCAGTAGCAGACCAGATTTACGGACCATATCGGTACGCAGGGAATTCAGGATGTAATATAGATCATGGCAGCTTTTTTAGCTATCGCAACCAGACTTATTTTGCATCAGGGGGAATGGATAATCCGAACCGATACCTGCGGGCCTCTTTTTTGTCTCCATGCCATTACAGAAAAAACGGAGAGATTGTAGTCGATCAAAAAATAATGGAATATGGGTGCGGGCAGTATGACAGCACATGGAAAAAAATTGAAGCAGTGTGTTATTTTGAAGCATCAAGGGAATGCAAAAAAGAGGATGAAAACGGAAAATTCCTGACAGAACTTTGGGCCGGGGACTGTCTGCATTTTCCAGACATAGCCAATATAGAGGAAAATGCGGAAATTCAGTTTATGGCCGCCGCGAAGGAAAAATGTATGATACTTATCCATGAAGATTCACCGGATGGTCCTATATTGGGAAAATGTAAGATTGGTAATGAAAAAAGACTTTGGAATGGACAGTTAGAATGCGGCGCTGGTAAGAAATCCTTGTATCTGGAAGCTGACAGCGAAGTACAGATATGGTGGTTTTCATTTCCAGGGGAAAAAAAGAGGCATATGATAGAACCGGTATTTTCTCTGGCAGGCAGGGGGGCTTCTCTTGCCTATGACCCCGATGGGAGCAACCATCAGGTCCTGCGGAATATGGAGCTTAAGGGGGCTGCTATAGAAGCACTGGCTGATGGTGGAAACGGCGGAAACGGTATGCTGTCTATCCCCTACTGCTGCACTGGTGCTGATACATGGCTCAATGTCTATGTGAATGGTGAATTTCAGGGAAGGATGGATTTCCCGGTGACGCCGTCTTTTTGGTTAGGCAGGGAACCGTGCATAAGAAAAAAGGAGGTCGTGCTGGCTCCGGGACTGAACCGAATCCGGATCTGCTCAGAAGAATATCAGACTGGCAGGCTGGCAATCGACCATATACTGGCAGAGTCGGAACCTACAGCCTGTGGTGTATATGCCGCTGCCGGGGGGATTCTGGAACCACGGGGAAACGGATGCTGGGATGGATTTCCCCAGCGGGAAACAGACACGGGAGCTTTTAGCGGAAGAATGGTAAAATACCTGGAAAAGCCGGGGGACGAAATAAGAATAGAAGATGTGGCCTGTAATACTTATGGAGAATATACATTGGAAATCCATTATTGCAGAGGCGGGAAAGGCGAATCGGCCTATCAGCTTCTGGTGAATGGGGAAGTTAATGAAACGCTTTACTTTAAGCCAACGGGAGGATTCTCGGTAAAAGCAATGAAAATGCATTCTTTAAAAATACAGTTGAACAGAAAGCAGAATACAATACAGCTTAGAAAGACGCAGCGGCAGGACACAGGCATCTTTGTAGATGCATTTATTATATATTAAGAAGAGATATTTTTAGAAAGGGAAGAAGCAATGACGAAAAAAGAGAGGGTAATGGCGGCAATCCGGCATCAGGAGCCGGACAGGGTTCCCAAAGGGGAAGTATATATTCAGCCCAAAGTGGCAAATGCGCTGTTGGGAAAGGAGTATCCACTTGACCATCAGCATTTTGAAAGAGATGTGGAAGTACGCAGACTTTTAAATATGGATGTTGTCAATGTCGGCGATTGGCCGGAATGGGAGATTGGGGAATCACCGGACGGGAAGAAGATTGTGCAGAGCGTATATGGTCAGACATTTCTGGCAGGGGCAGAATCGAAGCATATTTTGGAGCCTCCCGTGGACATTGAGGATGCCGGAGCATATGTGGAGCCGGATATCAGCAGAGTGAAAGGAACATTGATTGAAAGATATGCGAAGGAAACAGACTTTTTTATCTTTGCACAGATTGGCGGTCCAATCTCTATGCTGAATGAGATGTTCCCTATGGAAGACTATATGGTATATTGCCTGACGAATACAGAAGAGATGTATCAAATCAGCGAAAAAGTAATCTCATATGAGATTAAGAAGGCAAAGCTTTTTATCAATAAAGGGGCAGATGCAATTTTGATAGCTGACGATATGGCATTTAATACAGGGGTATTTTTGCCGCCTTATATTATGGAAGAAAACGTCTATCCTTTCTATAAAAAAATGATTCAGGAGATTAAGGCATACAAGGACGTGCCTGTTTTCCTGCATAGTGACGGGAATTTGAATTCGGTGATGGATGAAATTGTGAATTGTGGATTTGACGGGATTCAGTCCCTGCAGCCGTCGGCAGGAATGGATATTCAGGAAATCAAAGAGAAATATGGAGACAGGCTGTGTCTGTGGGGCAATATTGATCTAGACTACATCATGTGCTTTGGCAGCAGGGAGGAAGTAAAGGCGGATGTAAGAAGGACGATAGATATAGCGGGGCCTGGCGGAGGATTCATCCTGTCTACATGCAATACAATGGTGGATATCATTCCTCCGGAAAATATCTTTGCCATGATGGAAGAAGCAGAAAAATAGGAGAATACGATGGTGCGAATCACTGTAAGCAACAATTTTAAAGAACTTCAATGCGAAGCGGGAAAGAATGACGGCGGAGCTTTAGAGGCTGTCATTGAAGCGGCCGCAGATTTAAAAAATGAATATCTGGAGCTGACTTTTGTACCAGATATAAAATGTACCGGCAGAGAATATGTACTTTTCCCGGCATGCTGCTATAAAGGGAATCAGTTTACTTCCCTAAAAAGAAATTACCCCCCTATGTTTACGGAGGAAGAAGCGGGGGGAGAGCAGGAGACCATTATTACGGATGTTCCAAGGCTTGAGAAAGATGGAAGCGGTAGCATCCAGGTTACCACGGGAGATGTGAGCGTTCCTTGTGTAGGTTTGTATTCGGCAGAAGAAAAGAAAGCAGTGTTTGTTTATACAATTCAGCAGATTGACGGGGTGAACCTTGGTTTGTCCTATGAGAAAGGGAGAATAGGAATCACTTATCCCCATATGCGGAAGGAACAAATTTACCGTTGGCCATTTATGCAGAATAAAAGTGACCGGGGAATGGACTTTGCGAAAGGGCAGATTCTTAAGATACCGTATAAACTGATAGAAAGGCAGTGTCATGGTATAGAGGAATTTTACAGGATTTTCTTTGCAAACCGGAAATGTATGGGCATGGACTGTAAAAGACCTTTTGTATTGCCATACGAGGAACAGGCCCGTATTCAGATTGACAAATTCAATCAAATGAATTGGCGGGAAGAAGGGGGTTTTTACGGAGTAGGTACAGTAGAGGAACCCGGACAGATGTGGCAGCTGGGATGGGTGGGCGGCGGTATGTCCTCTTATGCATTAATGAAGTTAGGCGGTCCACTGGAATGGAAGCGGGGGATCAGAACGTTGGAACATATCTTCCACACACAGTTGGAAAGCGGGCTGTTTATTGATGAATGTGATTCTACAGGAAAGGCTGACAGGGAAGGCACTTCCGCTTCTGAAAAATGGCATCTGATACGCAGAAGCGGCGATGCATTATATTTTCTGATGAAACATTTCAGGCTGATGCAGGAGAGAAATACTAAGATTCCAGAGGAATTTTTAGAAGGGACAAGAAGGCTTTCGGATGCGTTGGTAAACATGTGGAAAAAATATGGCCAGTTCGGTCAGTTCGTGAACCGGGAAACCGGAGAAATCGTCGTAGGGGGTTCGGCATCGGGGAGCTTAATCCCGGGGGCACTGGCATCTGCTTACCAGTTTTTTTCAGAGAATCATTATCTGGAAGCTGCTAAGGAAAGCGGGGAGATGTTTTACCGTCAGTTTGCAAGAAAAGGTTATACGACAGGTGGCCCGGGTGAGATTCTCCAGTGTCCGGACAGTGAGTCTGCATTTGCATTGTTGGAAAGTTTTGTAGTGCTTTATGAGGTGACAGAAGAAGAAAAATGGCTTGGGTATTCTACTTATATGGCAGACTTCTGCAGCAGCTGGGTTGTTTCTTACAATTATAAGTTTCCGGCCGGCAGTGAGTTTGCAAGATTAAAGATGAAGACAGTGGGGAGTGTTTTTGCAAATGTCCAGAATAAACATTCTGCACCGGGAATCTGCACACTTTCAGGTGACAGTCTGCTAAAAGTGTATAAGTGGACTAAAGAGCCATTGTATCTGGAACTGGCGAAGGATATCGCACTGACTCCCAGCCAGTACATGTCCACAGAGGAACGGCCAATTTATTCGTGGGATGTGCCAAAGGATGCAAGTCTGTTGGAAGATGATACAATTAAGGCGGAGCGGGAAAAACTTCCTCAGGGATACATCTGTGAGAGGGTGAATCTGTCTGACTGGGAGAGTGAACGGTGCATCGGTGGAGTATTTAACGGAAGCTGTTGGGCGGAAACAAGTAATCTGCTTGTGCTGGCAGAAACAATCCCTTTACTAACTTTATTATATAAGGAGGAATCATTATGAACGGCAGAGAGAGAGTATTGGCAGCGATAGAGTTTAGGAATCCGGACAGGATTCCGCTGGATGTATGGATTTTGCCGGCGGCAAGAGAGGAATATGGGGAAAGATTAGAACAGGTCCTGAAACAAAGAGAGCGGGATATCGTATCTGTGGCGGGGCCGTTAGATATGGGTGCTGATGAGCGGTATTATGAAATCGGAAGCTTCGTGGACCCGTGGGGAAGTGGGTGGCGGAATATCCAGAAAGGCATTATTGGCGAGGTAAAAACACCTGTCTTTGAAGAATATGATGAAATTGATTCTTACCGTCCTCCTATTGAACAATTTTTACAGGAGTGGGAGGCGTCAAAAGAGGATCTGGAAAAACAGATTGCCGCCCACAGAGAGCAAGGGAAATTTATACTGGGAGGATGGATTAGCCTTTTTGAAAGAATGCAGTATCTCCGCGGGACGGAAAATCTTTATTGTGATATTGCATTAGACGAAGAAGAGATGTATAAAATGATCTCCTATGTCATGGATTTTGAAAGAATCTATGTTGAGAAGTGGCTGGAATTAGATATTGATGCAATCGGATTCGGTGATGACTGGGGAAGCCAGATCAGCCTGTTGATTTCACCGGATAAGTGGAGGGAGATTTTTAAACCGCTATACAAGGAATTGATTGATACAATTAAAAGTGCAGGGAAGAAAGTATTCTTCCACAGTGACGGCTATATCTATGACTTGTATCCCGAATTCATTGAGTTGGGAGTAGATGCGGTTAACTCACAGCTTTGGTGTATGGGTGTAGAAAAAATTGCTGAGAAATTTGCCGGCAAGATTACTTTCTGGGGAGAAATCAGCCGGCAGACTACTTTGCCAAAGGGAACTGCTGAAGAAATAGCCGAATGTGCAGAGATGCTCAAAAAATTTCTGCAGGTGAACGGAGGCGGGCTTATCGGGCAGAGTGAATTGAATAAAGATGTTCCACTGGAGAATGTGGAAGCATTGCTGAATGTGTGGGATTAACAGGAATGGACCCCACTAATCTTCAGGTATTGAGTTAAGATAGAGAAACCATATCCTGGCAGTCTTTTGGGGATATCCCGTATTCTTTTTTGAATGCACGGTAGAAACTGGAATAATCGCCGAAACCGAACATCTGATAAGTGCGGGTGATATTGCCGCCGCCCTGAATGGCTTCGCGGCAGGCCGTGAGACGCTTTTTTGTAATATACTGATGGATGGAAAGCCCCATATTCTCCTTAAATACATGGGCAATATGGTATTTACTGACATAAAATTCACTGGCCAGTACATCCAGAGAAAGCGTTTCATCGAGATGGTCCTCAATATACTGTATGACATTCTGGTAGAGGGATTCAATCACCTGCGGGTTCTGCGGGTTATTCCGTTCATAGACAAGACGGTTCAGGTGGAGAATCAGGTCATCCACACAGAGCGTGATCTGGGGGGCACGTCCGAACTTATCGGAGCGCTGCTCCTCAATCAGTCTCAGGATGCGGGACTGGATTGTATTGAATGTGATACGGTCATTATGGAAGATATAATCATTCTGAATCTGTACATACTGCTGGAGGTATACATAATCAGAAGAAATATCGAGCAGATGGTTGCAGTATTCCTGGCTGATCCAGAAAACAAACCTGCGGTATGGAAGTTCCATGTCTTGAACAACCGCGCGGTGGTACACATGCGGCGGGATCAGGATCAGATCCCCGTACTGCAGCGGATACTGCTGGTCACGGACCTGTATCTTCACATTCCCCTCTAAAAAGAAGTAAAATTCATAATAATTATGGGCATGCATTTCCACATGGGGGGGCAGATTGCGGTCGTTATAGTAATATATTTCGAAATCTTTAGACAGCATGTACTGTCTGGTACTGAACTCAGTCTGCAGATTTTTTTTCATAAGGGTCACCTTCCTGTAGGGGATACTTTATGTTAACATGGCAGAACAAGTTTTACAATATATACAATCCCGTGAAGGTGTTTTTTTATACATATGTGTTTACATCGTACCGTGAATAGTAACTTCACATCAGCGGCTGCCGCCTGTTTACAGTCTTCTGATTCAATTCGACCCAAAGATCCGCCGCGTCCTGCTGCGTCAGAGTGAGGAGCTTTTTGTTAAATTCATCATCATTTTTTGCATGTTTCTCTAAATATTTCAATATCTCAAACCAATCAAATTTCATGTTATTTACTCCCTTCCGGTGCATTTTAACGGCCATTTAAATACATTGACTTTCCATGTTCCCTGTACTACACTTCTTAATATAATATTATCGTACAAACTATGTGAAATATACTTATTTACCGACTGAATAATGGTAAAATACCGACAAAACAATTCTGGAAAGGAGACAAGGTATGTTTTTGGAAGAGTTGAAAATGACATCACATAAAGAGGAAGAAATCTTTGAAATGAAACAGGAATATCCATATGTCATCCGCAGGATTACCCCTTTGGCGGGCCGGTCGCTGCTTGTTCCCTGGCACTGGCATCAGGAACCGGAGTTTATAACAGTGAAGGAGGGGGTGCTGGAATATGTGACCCTCGACAAACGGGTTTTTATACGTCAGGGGGAAGGAGTATTTGTGAATGCAAATGTCCTGCATCAGTTATTCACCCCGTCCCCGGATGTACCTATTTATTACGATGTACATATGTTCCAGAGGGAGTTTGCCGCACCGGCGAAAAGTCTGATTGATACAAAATACCTTGCGCCTCTTCTACAGTGTGAAGCAGTTACACTTGTGCATCTGGGCCCGGATTCTCCACTCCAGAACAGTATTCTGGACAAATTGGAACGACTGGCCCGCTGGGAGAAAGAAGAGGCATTTGGTTATGAATTAAAATCCAGAAACCTGCTCTCCGAATTATTGCTGGAGCTTTTTGAAGACCAGAAAGAGAACATCCTAAAGGAGCAGGAGCCTTGCTTTTACAGTGAAAGCCGTCTGAAAACAATGCTGATCTACATTCAGGAGCATTATATGGAAAACATATCACTGGAGGATATAGCCGGCGCCGCCCACATAGGGGAACGGGAATGCCTCCGCTGTTTTCAGAAAATGCTGCATATCACACCGGTTGCCTATCTCAATTCATATCGGATACAGGTGGCATGCGGGCTGCTGCGTTTCACAGGGGACAGTATCGTAGAGATTGCTATGAAGACAGGATTTAGTTCCGGGAGTTATTTTGGCAAAATATTTCGCAGACATATGAACTGTACTCCGAAAGAGTACAGGAAAAATTGACATCCTGCACAAAATCTGTTATGATAGCAGTTGAGACTAATAAGTATCCTTTACTTGATGTCAGGTAAAGGGTATTTTTTTTGAGTAAATTTATTATTAAAGGAGTTTTATGGAAGAAACAAGATTTGAAGAATTGGGACTTTGTCCCGAAATTATGAAAGCAATTAAGAATATGGGTTTTGAGGAGGCTTCCCCGATTCAGGCGAAAGCAATTCCTGTTATGAGAACTGGGAAGGATATTATCGGTCAGGCACAGACAGGAACCGGAAAGACAGCAGCTTTCGGCATCCCGCTTCTGGAGAAGATCGATCCTAAGAATAAAAAGCTTCAGGCAGTTGTACTCTGCCCGACCAGAGAACTCGCTATCCAGGTGGCGGAGGAGATCCGTAATCTGGCAAAATATATGCATGCGATTAAAGTACTTCCTATCTATGGAGGACAGGAGATCGTAAAACAGATCCGTTCCCTTAAGAGTGGTACACAGCTGATCATTGGAACACCGGGACGTGTGATGGACCACATGCGCCGCAAGACGATCAAGATGGAAGATGTTCATACAGTCGTACTGGATGAAGCGGATGAAATGCTGAACATGGGATTCCGTGAGGACATCGAGACGATTCTGGAAGGGGTTCCAGAGGACCGTCAGACAGTGTTATTCTCAGCAACAATGCCGCAGGCAATTCTGGATATTACAAAGAAATTCCAGAAGGACGCCCAGCTTGTAAAAGTAACAAAGAAAGAACTTACTGTACCGAATATCGAACAATATTATTATGAAGTAAGACCGAAAAATAAAGAAGAAGTGCTTGCAAGACTGTTGGATATCTATACACCAAAGCTGTCCGTAGTATTCTGTAACACAAAGAGACAGGTAGACCTTCTTGTAAACGGACTGCTCGGAAGAGGCTACTTTGCGGCCGGACTTCATGGTGATTTGAAACAGGCACAGCGTGACAGGGTTATGCAGGGATTCCGTTCCGGGAAAACTGACATCCTCGTTGCAACAGATGTGGCTGCCAGAGGAATCGATGTGGATGAAGTGGAAGCAGTATTTAACTATGACCTTCCACAGGACGACGAGTATTATGTGCACCGTATCGGAAGAACCGGAAGAGCCGGACGTGAAGGCCGCTCCTTCTCATTCGTTTCCGGAAAAGAAGTATATAAGCTGAAAGAGATCCAGCGTTACTGCAAGACGAAGATCTATGCACAAAAAGTTCCGTCACTGAACGATGTGGCAACGACTAAGATGGATAACATTCTTTCAGAGATAGACAGTGTTATAGAAACGGAAGACCTGACAAAATACCTTCAGGCAATCGAGAATAAGGTAAACGAATCCGACTATACAGCAATGGATATGGCAGCGGCGTTCCTGAAGATGAGTTCTGGTCAGAATGAAGTAAACCAGGAAGAAATGGACTTTGGCGATACAGGTGCTGAAGAAGCAGGAATGGTCAGACTCTTTATCAATATAGGAAAGAAAAACAAGGCAAAACCGGGAGATATTGTGGGCGCACTCGCAGGCGAGAGCGGAATTCCGGGAAAAGTGATCGGATCAATTGATATGTTTGATAAGTATACTTTCGTAGAAGTGCCGAGAGAGTATGCAAGGGATGTATTAAACGCAATGAATAACGCGAAGATCAAAGGAAAATCAGTGGCTGTCGAACCGGCAAACCAGAAATAAATCAGGCACCATGTTTAGAGAACGACATGATCATATAAGAATGGGTGTATCCGATGGAGCTGTCGCATCAATGATTAAAAAATCATAGATGCGGCAGTATCTTTTTACCATTTAATTGAGCATCATTGAGTAAATATCTGTTATTCAAAATAGTTTAAGTTGACGATATCTAAAATCCCTAATTGTGATGCGATATACTGTAGACCTGATTGTATTCTTTCACGTCTAAAACTATTTGCTAATAGAAATTCATCGGTCTGTTCGTTTAGATAGGCATAAAATAAAAGTGCTTTTTCTAAAGCCCGGCTTTCGTTGTTACCAACGCTCTGACATATCTCTTTTTCCACTTCATTGATTTTTCCGATATTAACCTGCCCCTGTAAGGAATTGAGCATTTTTTTATCTTCGTTTTTTAAAGTCTGTGACGTGATGTCTAATGGGAATTCAGTATCTTTGTTAAAGATTAATCTACTAATTGTTCGGATAATATCCCTGTTCATACGCATTATATAGTCTTGCTCATACATTTGTCCAATTCTCCTCCTTCTTTAAAGTTTGTTATATAGTCAGTTTTTTGCTCAAATTCCAGCATTATGTATGTCTGATTGAAGAATATTATGAAGAATATTAAGAAATACGCGGCTGTCAAACGTAAATTAAAATAAGACAGTCGCGTATTTTTGTTTTGCAGAATAATTATTCTAAAGAAAGACCTGCTTGAAATCACCCTTTGATGACTGTTCCGGCCTTCCCCTTCAGTCCTTCTCTCATCTTATCGAAAGATGTGATCAGTGCGCTGCGCCCATCTGCTTTTTCGATGAATTCAACGGCAGCGCGGAATTTTGGATACATGTTGTAGATCCCGAAGTGTCCCTCTTCCATGTATGTTTTTGCCTGTTGGAGGCTGATCTCACCGAGCTTCTCTTCATTCGGCTGCCCAAGGTTGATGCATACCTGTTCAACACTTGTCAGGATGATGAGTTCATCCGCATTGACACCCTCGGCAAGCTTTCCCGCTGTTAAGTCTTTTTCGATTACTGCACTTGCACCTTTTAAGTGGTTGTCCTGCTCCAGTACAGGAATACCGCCGCCTCCGCATGCGATAACGACCTGATCGGCATCCAGCAGTGCTTTGACTGCGTCCAGTTCGACGATCTTGACCGGATTTGGTGCGGATACGACACGCCGGAATCCCTTTCCGGGCTCCTCCACCACATAATTTCCTTTTTTCCGTTCCTCATTTGCCTCCTCGGCTGTCATATAACGTCCGAGGACCTTCGTCGGTGTATAGAATGCTTCATCATAAGGATCTACAATAACCTGAGTCAGAACAGTGCTGACTGTACGGTAAATACCGCGGTTGAGCAGTTCCTCCCGGATTCCGTTCTGGAGGTCATATCCAATGTAACCCTGGCTCATGGCAGAGCAGACAGACATGGGAGCTGCAGTATAATCATCATGTGTCTTTCCAAACTCGTTCATGGCCGTATGAATCATGCCGACCTGCGGCGCATTGCTGTGCGTAATAACAACCTGATAACCTTCTTCAATTAAATCTGCGATTGATTTTGCTGTATTTTTTACGGCTACCTTCTGTTCCGGGAGCGTGGTTCCCAAAGCACGGTGTCCTAATGCGACTACTACTCTTTTCTTCATAAATTAAGTCCCTCTGTTTCTTATTAGATTTGTTACCTTCAAGTATATAGTGAATTATATTATTTTTCTGATAAAAAAGCAACGATTAACGGCTAAAGTTCGACTACGCGGTAACGATGCCCGGTATATTTCAGAAATTTCTTCAGGATGTCATCCGTCTTAATCTTCAGGCTGGAGGTATTGATGCAGGGATGGCAGCCAATATATTCCTGATTCAGAAGCTCCTTATCCACCAGCAGGTCCACATACCAGTCTTTATCATTCATCAATCCCAGGACACTGACAGACCCGGGAGTAATATCCAGATATTTTTCCATAAATTCCGGTTCTGCAAAAGAAAGGCGTGAGATTCCCAGCTGACTTGAGAGATCCTTCGTATAGAACTTCTTTTCTCCTGGCATCAGAATCAGAAAGAAGGTGGTCTTCTGACGGTTGCGCAGAAAAAGATTCTTGCACGGCATGATTCCCAGCTCCTTTTCGATCGCCTGGCAGGCCTCGATTGTCGGCGCAACATCGTGGTCCACTCCTTCGTACGGAATGCCCAGTTTGTCCAGTGCATCGTAGACCCGTATCTCTTTTTCGAGCCGGCCCGTACAATCAGGTTTTGAGGTAAAATGATCCTTGCTTACAAATATTTCATCCATAATAAAATCCTTTCTGTCTCATTGTATCTTTTTTAAAATATATTATTCAAACAAACATGTTCTACACTTTTGTAAAAAATAGTCCCGGCGCCATAAGCTCACTCATTAATTCGGGATGTGTGAGTGCATAGAGAAAATCTGTGGCAAATAAAAGGCACAGCAGTAGACATATCGAAAACTTCAGGTAGTCAGGAAGCCTTTGGAAGAGCTCATCCCATCGTGGTGCCAGATAGTACAAAAAAGCGCATCCAAGCATTGCAAAGAAAATAGCACCGCCAAGGAATGTTTTTCCATTCAAGTTCAGGAAATAACCGGTGTAATCCGCAGATGCGATATCATATTCATATTCCATCAGCCAGTTCATGAGATATTCGATCAGGGAGTAAACTGCCATCATAGCGATAAATGCAGGAATCGGCTTATGGGCAAATTTCTGAATAAATATCAATAGGATAAGTCCACAGACACCATAAAGAGGTATCCAGGGGCCTATCAGGTAACTACGGTTCAGGAAGACCCCGTCACGAATGATATGTATAAAGCTTTCCAGAACCCATCCAAAGACAGAGAATGCAAAAAACAAAAACACACAGGATAAAAATCCATATTTTTTATTCTCGTGTCTGGGCGGCCTCACGGCACGTGCAGGCGGCTGGATAGAATATAGAAAGACAGGATACTGCTCGGGTTCAAAGTATGAAATCTTCGTATAAGGCCCCTCTGAATCATCATAGAGGGCCTTGCTGATTAAAAGTTCATCCTCTGACGGAACCTGTTCCAGAAGCCTGTCATTGAACGCCTCATATCCGGGAGCGCGGGACAGAACATAATTACGCCTAAGCTCCATATAAAGCTCGGCGTCTGTTCCTGTCTTATACGGATTTACAAACAAAAAGTCCAGCACCCCAAGAGTCAGGGGTGCAAGGATATTCCATCCAAGGAAAGAAAAATGCAATTTAAACATCTTCCATTTATTCCCCCGCATCAGTTGTTTGGAAAGCTGGAAAGCATCCTTACGTTCAATTGCCGGATTCTCAGCAAGGATAAACGGAATCATACTGTATTCATAGTATTTGATAATCCCTCCGGCTATTGTGAGGTTCCACAGCGTCTGGAAAAAAGAACGACAGAACATGACCCAGACCGGATTATAGATATATCTCAATTTATATAGGAAAAAAATCTTACTGATCCTCGTCCGGTGATAATTGCGGGCCTCCAGAAAAAATCTCCGCTCTCCTACCAGAATTGGATTTGCAATTAAAAACTGGTAAAAAAAAGCCAGAAATGCTCCTGTGATCAGGAAAGCAGAAGAAAGGTGAAAGTCATGGGTCAAAATATCATTAGCGGCCCTCAGAACAGAGAAAAAAATAGACTTCCCGCTCGTATAAGTATCAATAATAATTTCGGCAGCCCTGGTCAAAGGAGAATCCATGATGGAGGCAGAGTCATCTGTTATTTGTTCCACTGTATCGGCAATTACGACAGAATTAGAAGTGCCGGCGGCAACATCCGAGTGCTCCGGCACTGTATGCGTGGCAGGCTCATACTGGTTCACAAATATAGTAGAAGATGTATAAGCGGTCGTAAGCATAGCCGTCAGAAAACATACAGCAACCATACGCCAGTAATTAAATTTCAAAGATTCTCTCGTTCTTATCTTTAGTGCTTTTCTCTTCCACATAAGGAACCCTCCGCAGAAACAGGTTATTACTCTATTATAGTAAAGAACACAGAATTAAGCAATGAAGAATTTGGGGGAGAGGTGAGAGGGGGGACGCTTGCGGAAAGCCGGGACGGGATGTCTGAGGGGGTGTATGCTGTTTGGAATGCAGGCGCTTCGATAAGCGGCAGTAAGAGTCTACGCGCACAAGCAGACGGAATCAGATGCATTCACCGCATAATCTGGATGATTATGCGGCTCAGGCATCTTTACAAAACTGCTTTGAAAGCAGTTTTGTATCCGCCTGCTTGTGCGCGTAGACTCTAACTGCTGCTAATCTTGCTTAATGCATTTCAAACAGCATACACCCCCTCAGGCATCCCGCCCCGGCTTTCCGCAAGCTACGCGCCGCAAATCGGAAGGAGTGTCCCCGGGAGGCTTTCAAACATAATTGTACTTTGAATTTACATATTTCAATTTAGATTTTCCATGTTTATTTTGCCCGGGTTCCGTTACTATTTGTTTAAACGAAGGAGGGAGGAAACAGCATGGGACAGACAATATTGGAACTGCATGATATTGTGAAGACGTTTCCCGGGGTTCTGGCGCTGAATGGTATTAATTTTAACCTGCTTAGCGGTGAAATCCATGCGATCTGCGGTGAAAACGGGGCAGGGAAATCTACGCTGATGAAGGTTGTCTGCGGGGTTCATGAGGCGGACAGCGGAACAATGATCGTGAATGGTAAGCAGGAGAATTTTTCGAACCCGATGGAGGCATATGAAAAAGGGGTGTCGATTATCTTTCAGGAGACGAGCCTGTTTGAAGAGATGACAGTTCTGGATAATATGTTCCTCGGACATGAGATGACGAAAAAGGCGGGGCCTTTGCAGATTATTGACTATGGGGCGATGCGCAGGGAGGCCGAAAAGATATTTCAGCGTCTGAATACGAAGATTCATATGGATGCACAGATTAAAACCCTTGGAATGGCACAGAAGCAGATGGTGGAGATCGCGAAGGCGCTGACCTTTGATGCGAATATTATTATTTTCGATGAACCGACTGCATCACTGACGCAGCGTGAGGTAACGGCGTTGTTCCAGATTATCAATGATTTGAAGGCGAGCGGCCTCGGAATCGTGTACATCAGCCACAGAATGGAAGAAATTTTCGAATTGTGTGACCGGGTGACTGTGATCAGGGACGGACAATATATTTCAACGAAAAATATCGCCGGGACCAGTAAGGACGATCTCGTGGCAGATATGGTCGGACGTAAGATGGGAAGTTATTACCCGAAGTCAGAGACAAAGATCGGGGAGGAAATCTTCCATGTGGAAGGGTACTATGATGAGGGATTTCTGGAAGACATCAGTTTCTATGTAAGGCGCGGGGAAATCCTTGGATTTGCGGGGCTGGCCGGGGCCGGCAGGACGGAGCTGATGGAATCGATCTGTGGATTCACAGGGCGTGCGGCAGGCACGATGTGGCTGGAAGGAAAACCACTTGAAATTAAGAACTATAAACAGGCAATGGAGAACGGGATTGTCTATGTATCAGAGGATCGCGGAAAGTACGGCCTGATCGTTGATATGACGATACAGCAGAACATTTCCCTTCCGCAGCTGGAGCGTTTCAAGAAAGGCCCGGGGTTTCTGGATGAGAAGAAAGAGAGTGAAAAAGGCAGGGAGTACATAGAGGAAGTCGGAATAAAAGCACCATCACCGGATTTCCTTGTCGCGAACCTTTCAGGAGGCAACCAGCAGAAAGTGTCCGTGTCAAAAGCACTTGCACTTGATCCAAAGCTTTTGATTCTGGATGAACCGACGCGGGGGGTAGACGTCAATGCAAAGGCGGAGATCCATAAGATCATCAGTGAACTGACCCAGAAAGGGCTGACGATTATTATGATTTCCTCAGAGCTTCCGGAACTGATCGGGATGTGTGACAGAATCTATGTCATGAAAGACGGATACATTGCAGGGTGCTTCGACAGAGAGGATGTTACACAGGAAAAGATCCTGACCGTTGCGCTGGAATCAAAGAAAGAGAGGCAGGAGGGGTAAGAGATGAATGAGAAGAAAAAGAAAGCGTCTTTTCTGACGACAGAATTTTACCTTGCGCTGTTCCTGATTCTGGTGCTTGCGTTTCTCGGAGTTGCGGCAAGAGATTTTTATTCCATCAACAATATCATGAGCCTGCTGAATACGTTCAGTTACATTCTGATCTCAGCGATTGGCATGAATATGATTATTATTACATCCAATATTGATGTATCCACGGGTGCGCTCATTTCCGTAGTATGCCTGTTCACCGCGGCAATCGGCAAGACAGGGGTGCCGTTCGCAGGTCTTCTTCCGGCAGCGATGCTGATGGGAGCTGTTTTAAGCACCATGAACGGGCTGTTTATTACAAAGATGAAGATACCGGCAATCGTGGCAACACTCGCTACGACACAGATATTTCAGGGGGTGCTCCCGCTTCTGGTGGAAGGTTCCATTTACGATCTTCCGGCAAGCTTCACATGGCTGGCATTTGACGCCAAGGTTTTCGGGATCATTCCGGCAAGCGTTCTGATCTGCCTGATTGTAACCGTGATAGCACTCATATTTATGAAATACTCCAAGTTTTCAAAGAAGATATATGCGATCGGCAACAATGCGAAAGGAGCCCGGCTTGCAGGTGTAAATGTAAACAAGACAATTGTTATTACTTATGCCATTGCAGGGGCACTGTTTGGTATATCGGCCGTGATCATTGCGACGGCAGGACAGAGAGTGACGAACACAATGGGAACCGGACTTGAGATGACATTTATCGCAGCGGTTGTACTGGGTGGAACAAGCACGGCCGGGGGCTCCGGGAAAATTATCGGAACGGTGATAGGGGCATTTATTCTGGCAATGATCGCCCCGGCAATCAATTATCTCGGAATCAGCCCGAACTGGTCTGACGCAGTAAAGGGAGCTATCATCATTATCTCTGTCGTCGTGAGCGGGGCCAAATATCTGAAGAAAAAGAGAGTCATCCATAAGGGCAGCACAGTTGAGGCAGGAGGTGGTGCATCATGAAGAAAATAATGAAGTTCTCCTTCAATAAGGCATTGTTCCTGATCTGGCTGGTTATATTTATCGGTATTTCAATTAAAAGTCCGTCCTTTTTGACTGCGCCTTATATCATCAACGTTATGCTTAGAAATATCGTAGAGATCGGGATGGTCGCACTTCCGATGACACTGATTATTATTACAGGGGGAATCGACCTGTCTGTAGGAAATACCATGATCCTGTCAGCCATGCTCGGCGGGATCGCCTATACAAAATGGGGGACCGCGGCAGCGGTGCTCGCAACCGTACTGACCGGTGCAGCCTGCGGACTTTTGAATGGCGTTATCATAGCAAAGGCAAAAATATCCGCAATGGTAACGACACTGGCGACAATGTATCTGTTCCTGGGTCTGGCAAGGGGCATTTCAAAGGGAGACAGTGTGTATTCATACGGTTTCGCGGAAGCACTTGGAAACACGTCCCTGGCTGGGCTTCCGATACAGATCTGGATTTATATACTGCTGGCCGTGATATTTACACTGCTGCTTGGGAAGGGATTGTTCGGAAGAAAACTTTACAGTATCGGACTGAATGTGAATGCAACCAGATATTCAGGCGTGAATACAGACCGGATGCTGATCATCATTTACACTGTATGTGGGATTATATGCGCACTGGCAGCGTTTATCTTCCTTGGCAGATTCACGAGTGTTAAGTATGACGCGGGAACAAGCTTCAACTTAAAAGTTATTACCATCGTCGTGCTGGGCGGAACAAGCATCATGGGCGGTGTCGGTGACATGAAGGGAACGATCCTTGGAACGCTGATCATTGCAACATTGAACAGTGGCCTGACGGTTATGAACATACCGATCGATGTGCAGACGATTGTACAGGGAGTTGTCCTGATCATAGCACTGATTGCATGTGCTGTTGTGACAGAACGGTCCAAAAAGAAACGAATCATAAAAGTAGACACCGGGCAGACGGTAAAAGCAGAACCGGTGTAAAAAAGATTGTAATACGCAAGTATTATATATACAATAAAAAGGAAAGGAAAGAGGAAGAAGTATGAAAGCAAAAGAATTAATGAAAAGGGCAGCAGGCGGAGCGTTAGCAGCAGTTATGGTATTGTCTATGCTGACAGGATGTTCGAAGACAGAGGCACCGAAAGCAGAGACGAAGACGGAGGATGATGCCTCCAAGGATGCGAAAGATTCTGATGGCGATATGACAATCGCAATGCTTCCGAAATTCAAAGGCGAGAACTATTTCGATGCCTGTAAGACAGGCGCGCAGGAAGCAGCAGATGAACTGGGAATCACTCTTTTGTATGACGGACCTTCTCAGGATCAGGCGACAAACCAGAAACAGGTTGATATTCTGGAAGGATGGATCGCACAGGGCGTAAACGTTATCGTAGTGTCACCTAACGATCCAACAGCAATTGCACCAACGCTGAAGAAAGCACAGGATGCAGGAATCAAGGTTGTAACTTTTGATGCGGATGCCCAGGAAGATTCCAGAGATATCTTTGTGAACCAGATCACGGCAGAGAGTGCGGCTAAAGGCCTTCTTGACGGTGCGGCAAATGACCTGAAAGCAAAGGGATACGGTGCAGATAAAACAGCAAACATCGCTCTTGTATCCAGTTCAGGAACAGACGCAAACCAGAAAGCATGGGAAGATGCCATTAATGCACTTCTTGAAACAGATGACTATAACTTCATGAAGATTAAGAACAAGGAAACAGATGTATATTATCCGGGAACAGACGAGACGAAGGTGAACAGCGAATGTGCAACATTGATCGGACGTATGGGTGAAGGCGAAGATAAGATTCAGGCTGCAATCGGTCTGTCATCTATGGCAACACCTGCACTTGGCGCCCAGTATCAGTCGGCATCCAGCAAACCGGACGCGAAAATCGTTTCCATGACAGGGCTTGCTACACCAAACGCATTGAAGACATACATCAAAGATGATGAAAATCCTCTGAACTCAGGTGTACTCTGGAATTGTATGGACCTTGGATATCTTGCGGTACAGACAGCATACCAGTTATCAGAAGGAACCATCACACCAGATGCAACAACAATTGATGCAGGAAGACTCGGTGCAAAAGATATCGTTGATGCACAGTGTGTATTAGGAGATGCCCTTGTATTTGATGCATCCAATGTAGACGAATTCGATTACTAAAAGAATACATACCTGCCGGGCGGCATGGGGGTTTTGCTTCGCGGGCAGGGTATCATAAAGGGGGATGCTGTACAACATGCAGCAGCCCTCATTGTGCTATAGACAGGGAGTGGAATAAACATGAAAAAGCAGAAGGCCGGGACAAAGCTGTCTATTACTTATGCGGTTTTTATCATTGTGCTGATTACGATAGTGGCAATTGTGTTTTATCGGTATAACCGTGATACGATATATGATGACGGGGTCAGCAACCTGATACAGACGACGAATGCTACAATGGAACAGATTGATAACCGGCTGACGAATATGGAGCAGGCCTCCATTGACGTGTTTACAAATTCCAATTTCCTGGAGCAGTGGCAGGAATACCAGAGGGGATGGAATCAGGGGACGGGGAGGAATGTAAAAAGAATTCTTACAAACGCTTATAAAAATAAATCGGATATCCGGCGGGTGGCTGTCTATGACAAGAAAGGCAGTTATATCTGTACGGGAAATGTGGAGACGGACAGGCAGCAGGTGATTCGGCGCGTGGAACACCTGGAGGAAAAATACAGCTTTAAGGAGGCTGACAGCAGGGTGTTTTTAGGACCGTCCGAAGATTTCTGGGAACCTTCGACAAACGCGAAAGTTATCACTGAGATTAAACCGGTGAAGACGCCTGCGAAGGAGATTGTCGGTTATATAGAAGTACAGCAGAATTATTTTTATATCCGGAATATCTGTGACGTGAAGTGGAGCGGGTATGACCTGAATACGATGGTTTTTATCGGAGACCATGCAGATCTGTTTTATGCAGACGTTACATGGAAAAAGCCGGAGAAACAGATCCAGTATTTTGCCGAACTGACGGAGCAGTATGTAAAGGTAAAGGACACCGGAGAAGAGATCGTAACGATGGCAAGTTCCAACTATTATCCCAGCCGGACGGTAATTGTACTGCCGAAAAAAGTCCTGTATAAGTCGATGCGGACCACGATTCAGGGAATCATCATGGTTGCGGTGATACTGATTGCATTTACGCTGTGTTATATTCTGTTTGTGACGAAGAAAATCATGCAGCCGATTGACACATTCGTGAAACGAATGCAGGTGACCCGTCTCGAGAATTTTACAGAACACCAGCCCACGAAGAACATGGACTGGGAGACACGGATTCTGCTGAAGGCGTTTGAAGACATGGCGGACCGCCTGCGTGAGTCGATGGAACGCCAGCAGCAGATGGCCGATGTCCAGACGAAAACACTGTTCAGTATCCTGCAGTCAGAGATCAGTCCCCACTTTATGTACAATACCCTTGGCAGTATTGCCAATATGTGTGAGAACGGAGAGCGGGAGGAGGCGGCAAATGCCTGCTACAGCCTCTCGGAGATCATGCGGTATGCATCAGATTACACGACCGTGGAAGTGACATGGCAGGAGGAACTGGACAATCTCAAGGCATATATGTCGATCATGAAGAGCAGATACCGGCAGCGGCTGGATTATGAGATTACAGTGGATGGGAATCTGGATTATTTTATGCTTCCCAAAGTAACGTTCCAGCCGATTGTGGAGAATGCGATTAAATACAGCCTTCTCGAATCCGAACATGTACTGATACAGATTTATGTTGTGGAATTTGACGGGTATGCAATTGTGGAGATCAAAGATAACGGCTGTGGAGTGACACAAGAAGATATTGAGCTTGTGAAGAGCCGGATTGAGACATTTTACAGGGATCACGGGTCAAGGGAGATCAGCGAGAATATTCAGTTTGGGGGAATGGGATTAAGCGGTACACTGATCCGGCTTTCTATTTTCTTTGGGGATGGTTTTTCATATGAAATACTGGGAAGAAATGATGCCGGAGGTACGACAATCGTTTTGAAGATGAAGCTGGAATAACAGGGGGGCTTAAAAGTATGTACAAAGTATTGTTGGTGGATGATGAGCCTGCTATACTGGAGGCAGAGAAGCGGGCAATAGACCAGAGGATCAGGGATTTTGAAGTGGCGGCGGAGGCTTATTCCGTGGACCGGGGGATTGAAATTTTCAATGAGATCCATCCCGATGTCGTACTTACGGATATGAAGATGCCGCGCAAAAGCGGGATAGAGCTGATTAAATACATCGGCTCCCAGGAAGACAAACCGGCAGTATGCATCGCCGTCAGCGGGTACTCAGATTTTCATTATGTGCACGATGCATTTATGTATGGGGGATTCGATTATCTGCTGAAACCGATTGAACCGGCAAAGATTGAAGAACTGTTTGGAAGGATCAGGCAGCTTCTCGTATCCATGAGAAATGATGCGGACAGTCCGGTAATTACTACGGAGAAGCCGTCCGGAAAAGAACTGGTGGCGATGATCGAGCACTATGTAAGAAGCCACTTGTCGGAGGATAACAGCATCATACGCATCTGCGGCAGGTATACGATCAGCCAGCCGTATCTGAGCAGGATTTTTAAAAAATATAAGAACTGCACTTATAATGAATATATTATTAATCTGAAGATCAGTGAGGCAAAAAAGCTTCTGGAGCGGCATGACTGCCTGATCGGGGAGGTGGCAGAAACACTCGGCTTCACCGACCAGTTTTATTTCAGCAAAGTATTTAAAAACAGCGTGGGGTGTACACCGCGCGAGTACCGGAAGAAGTTTTCAGAATAATAGATTTTGGATGATACAAAATAAGGAGGAACCAGATATGACAAATAGAGAGCGTGAGCAGGCAACACTGAATTTTAAAAGACCAGAGGGGAGGGGGACGGTCGCGGAGACTTTCTATCCCTGGGTGCTGACGACAGACCGTTTTAAGGAGGAAGGTATGCCTGCTAAGATTGCAGACGGGGCAAAGGATATTACAAATAATATCGTAGGCAACAAAGCGAACCAGACTGAAAAGTATCTGGCTGTAGAATGGGGGGAGGGCGTCATGGAGTACGAGAAGTACCTCGGTTTCGACCCTGTCAGAAGAATACATTTCGTACTTCCATTCAGGCGGTTTGAAGAAAAGATTGTAGAAGAGACGGCTGAACATATCATCAAACAGGATATCTACGGCAGACAGGTAATTAAAAATACAGGGTCGGACTTGGAACTGGACTATAAACCTGTGATTGAGACACAGGAAGACTGGGACCGCCTGAAGGAACACGCGGAAAAAGAGCTGGAGGAGTATTTTACGGACGAACTGATTGAGGCGGCGTACGGCCCGCTCGTGGAAGGGCACGAGAGAGGAGATTATTCGATCCGGCTGAATATCGAGGGATTCTTCTGGGTTCCAAGGGAATTGATGGGGATCGAGGCCCATATGTTTGCCTTTTATGATGAACCAGAGCTGATGCATGATATTAATGAATATATCCTGAAGATTTATCAGACCAAATTACTGAAAGTGATTGATCTGGTCAGGCCCGATGTGGTCTACCTTATGGAAGACCTTAGCGGGAAGAACGGCCCGATGGTATCACCGGAATGCTTTGATGAGTTTGTCGGGGCATATTATAAGAGGCTGATCCCCCTGTTAAAAGAGCATGGTGTGGGGAATGTGTTTGTAGATACGGATGGGGACTTTGCCCGGCTGATTCCGAATTTTATGGCAGCAGGCGTCGACGGTTTCCTTCCGATGGATGTGAATGCAGGAATGGATATCGTAGCAGTCAGAAAGCAGTTCCCGACATTAAAATTTATCGGGAGTTTTAACAAACTGGAGATCGCAAAAGGCCCTGAGGCGATTGACAGGGAGTTTGAACGCATTCTTCCGGTTATCCGCGGCGGCGGGTACATACCGGGATCGGACCACCAGGTGGCGCCGTCCACGTCTTTGGAGAATTATAAATACTATATCAGTAAATTGAAAGAGGTCATGGAACAGGCCGGGGCTGACATACAGTAATTTTGGTATTATTAGTAAATAGAACATGGGAGAAGTGTTGAGTTGCAAATTAACCAGCACTTCTTTTTTTGCACATATTTTTATGACTTACTATCTTTTTACTGTTTTAAATCGTTATACTTAATAGAATGGTAAAACGTTTTCAGTATGAAAAATGGAAAGGAGGGTTTTGTGAAATCAGATATGAAATTAATCGGGAAAATGAAACAAGGCGATGAAGAAGCTTTTGATATATTTATTCACATGTATTATCCGGAGATTCTGTCGTATTGTAATTATCATTGTTCTGATAAATGCTATGCACAAGATTTGACGCAGGAGACTTTTATACATTTTTTTGCGAACCTATCCTCTTACCGTCACAGCGGAAAAACTAAAAATTATTTATATACAATAGCAGGCAATTTGTGTAAAGACTTTTATAAAAAGAAGAAAGAACTCTATATACAAGAGCAGGATTTAGAAGGACAGCAGAATCTGCAGTATTGTTCAACGGAAGATGTGATACATAAGGTTACAATTGAATGGGCTTTGGAACAACTGTCTGACGAATTAAGGGAAGTCATTATTCTATATTATTTTCAAGAATTGAAACTTACGGAAATTGCGTCCATACTGCAGATCAGCCTTCCTTTAGTAAAGTATCGTGTAAGGCAGGCCAAAATGAAGCTTGGAGAGTTATTGCAAAAGGAGGAGGATTATGAATCTGAATGTACAGGTCAATGCCTATAAGAAGTCAGTTAGAATCAAACCAGATGAAGAAAAAATACGAGAAACGATTATAAAATCTAAAGAGGCTTTTTTTGAATATGAAGATAAAATAATGTTGTCATACTATGAATTTTTATGGTCACAGTTAAAATTAACACGAAAAAAGTGGTGGATTCTTCAAACCCTGCTCTTATGTCTTACTGGTATGATAATGCTTTCTGCGTATGAAGATATTTATATTCAAAAAAGTATGGGGATTATGGCTTCACTGTTTATTATTCTTGTTATTCCGGAATTCTGGAAAAACAGGTCATATCAATGTATGGAAATTGAGGAGGTTTCTTATTATTCCTTAAGGCAAATCTATTCTGCACGAATGGTATTATTTGGCACCGCAGATATTTTATTGCTGACAGTATTTATGGGGACAATGACAATCCGATTTCACTTTCAGCTAATGGAACTGGTGGTTCAATTTCTTTTGCCGATGCTCGTGACTGCCTGCATCTGCTTTGGAATTTTATGTAGTAAACATATTTGTAGTGAAACATTTGCAGTGTCCTTATGTGTGATTTGGAGCAGCATCTGGTCTTTTATCGTTTTAAATGAAAAAGTATATGCCATGATTTCTTTACCTGTATGGCTGTCGTTTACAGGAATTGTACTTATTGTTTTATGTGTTGTGATTTTCCGTACCATAGGGATGTGTGATAAATATTGGGAGGTGGTTTCTTATGGAAATGAGGCTGGATAATTTAACAAAGAACTTTGGGGATTTTACAGCAGTAAACAATCTGAATCTTACAATAACAAATGGTGTATATGGTCTGCTCGGCGTGAATGGCGCCGGCAAGACTACTTTGATGAGAATGCTGTGTACTTTATTGAAGCCTACAAGCGGCAGTATTACCTGTAATGGAAATGATACTTTCAAAATGGGAGGGGAATATCGGAAATTATTAGGGTACCTGCCGCAGGATTTTGGCTTTTATCCGGAATTTACAGTACAGGATTACCTTCTCTACATTGCTGCAATAAAAGGGCTCAGACCTGCCACGGCAAAAAAACGCGTGAAGGAGTTAATTCCACAAGTGGGGCTTTCTAAAGCAGCTGGCAGGAAAATGAAGAAATTGTCCGGCGGCATGAAACGCCGGACGGGAATTGCACAGGCGCTGCTGAATAATCCAAGGATTTTGATACTGGATGAACCAACCGCGGGACTAGACCCAAATGAAAGAATCCGTTTCCGCAATTTAATCAGCGGGCTTTCAGAAGATCGGATTGTCTTATTATCAACCCATATTGTTTCAGATATTGAATATATTGCCAATGAAATCTGGCTTATGCATGAGGGGATACTTGTACAAAAGGGTTCTCTGGAGGAGATTATCCATTCCATGCCGGAAAAAGTCTGGTCTTGTTTTATGGATCATGCAGCGGCCGCAGATGTAATGAAAAAGTATAAGGTTTCAAATATGAAATCAGAGTCAGGAGGTGTGGAACTGCGTATTATTTCAAAGAGACGGCCATTTGACAATGCAGTACCTGCAGAACCTTCACTGGAAGATGTTTTCTTATACTATTTTGGAGAAAAAGGTGGTGATGGGAAATGATGCGATTTGAAATCAAGAAAGTATTTTCTAAAAATGTAAACAAGATTGCATTATTGACATTACTGGTAATACTTGTAATTGTCAGTATGCTTACGGTTAACCGCGTTGAGTATACAGATGGAAACGGAAATTCTTACGCCGGAATAAAAGCAGCCCGAAATCTTAGGGAGGCAAAAAATGAATGGGCCGGTTATATTACAGAAGATGTTTTGGGAAAAGTATTTATAGAAAATAAAGAAATTTCCAACTCAAAGGATGCAATGTCCGATGACATACGGGAATCCAATAAAGCATATGCAAGAAAACAGGGGTTGAGTGATATTCTGGATATGATAATCAGTGCATACAGTAAATGGCGTGATTATGACTATTATGCAGTTGAAAATATTAGTCAGGAGGAAGCAAGGAATACTTATGAGCAGAGAATATCCGGTTTAAAGGAGTGGCTTGATTCTGGGGAGGAAGTATTTTCAGATAAAGAAAAAAACTATCTTGTCAGCCAATATGAGAAACTAAAAACACCTTTTTATTATGAATATATAAGCGGTTGGAGCGCCCTGCTGCAGAATATTCCGACTTTCATTTTGATCGTGGCCTTGATTATAGGCGTTCTCACATCCGGTATTTTTTCGGATGAGTTTCAATTGAAAGCAGATTCTATTTTCTTTTCCTCAAAATTAGGGAGGAATAAAGCTGTCCGGTCAAAAATGGCAGCGGCGTTCATGATTACTACAATTGTCTATGTCATATTTGTGTTTCTATATACAATGATTGTCCTTGGTATTTTGGGTTTTGACGGTGCTGCCTGTCCGATCCAGCTGGATATGTGGAGGAGCATATATAATATTACTTTCTTTCAGGCTTATTTACTGATTGTTCTGGGCGGATACACCGGCACTTTATTTGCATGTACATTATCCATGCTGGTATCTGCCAAAATACGTTCGACAGTTATATCTGCTATTATACCATTTATCGTATTATGCGTACTTCCGTTTACAAGCAGAATTATCACTCTGCCGCAGATCTTTAATTTATTTCCGAATCAGCTGATGGAAGTATATATTAGCATTAAGGACTTTTCGCTGTACGAAGCAGGAGGCTATATTATGAGTGATGTTATGGTAATTATACCGCTTTACATGATATTAAGCGTTGTTCTCCAGCCAATTTTATATGGCGTCTATAAAAGGGTACAAATAAGATAGCGAAACAAGAAAAGAGAAGTGCGAAACTGCTTTGCAGTTTATGAGCACTTCTCTTTTCGTAAAGGTTCCGGTATATCAATGGCTATTCATAAATTACAGCATCATCCCCATGATATAAAGATCGTAATATTTTCCGTTCAGGAGTGTGGAATTTCTGCAGCAGCCTTCTACGATAAATCCGAATTTCATATAGAGTGCAACCGCGGTTGGGTTATCGGCCCTTGTGTCCAGACGGATTCTGGTGGTCACTCCGTTTCCGCGGGCCCACTCGATCAGACGGGTGATCAGCTCGGTCCCAATGCCCTGTCCCTGATACTTCTTTGCGACTACAATTCCGAGTTCACCCTCGTGGCGTGCCTTTATCTTATGGCTGGAATTGATGGTTGCAATTCCTGCAATCTCATCTCCGTCCATCGCCATAAGCATGATGTTGGTCTCATTCCCTTCCAGAGCCTCAATAGCACTGACCTGTTCTTCGACATTTAGGGGATATTCGTCTTTCTCGAAACTGAGGAATGTGGTCTCCCCGCCGACAAAATTGTAAAATGCTACAATCTTTTCAGCATCCTCTGTCACTGCTTTGCGGTAAATAATACTTGAATCCTTCATTTGTATCCTCCTTCTCCTTTTCATAAACTGAAAATACAGTTACAAAACATAAATGGAGTCCGGTCTTATCTTTAATTGGACTGATACCATCCCCAGAAGTATAGTATCGGCCACAGCAGGCCAACAAGGTTCAGATAAGAAAAACCGACTGTAACGGATGAATAAATAATATTGGCTATATAGTAAGCGGCCAGTATGACTGCCATGATCAGTACAGACTGTTTGGATTTATACATGACTCCCATGATCCCTGATATAATAATAATCGCTGCGCCTACAATTGTCAAAATATATGAGAATGTGGACGGAACGTCGATTCCCATTGCTGCATAAGTCTGCTCAAAAGTTCCTCTCATAGCAATAGAAAAAATGCCGGAAAGCAAGCCTAACGCGCCAAAGACAATTAAGATAATTGATACTACTTTTAAAAATGTACTGCGTTTCTTCATTGTGAAACCCTCCTCGTTAAAATGAATTTAAAGTTTTAGTAATAAATATAGCTATCGTTACATCCTTCTGAGCGCTTCAATCGGACTTAATCTGGCGGCCTTTCTTGCCGGATAAATTCCAAAGACGATTCCGACGCTGCAGGAAAAGATGGTAGCGACCAATATAGCTGGGAATGAAAGCTGGGCTTTGATTCCCCCGATTCCAAGCGCGGTGATCAGCGCAGTAAGTGCGGCCCCTAATAGAATGCCTATGATACCGCCCATCCCTGAAATGATAGCGGATTCGCACAGGAACTGGGCGATGATGGATCCGGTCTTTGCCCCGAGCGCCTTCCGGATGCCGATTTCTCTTGTCCGTTCTGTGACGGATACAAGCATAATGTTCATGACCCCGATACCGCCGACGATCAGTGAGATTCCTGCTACCAGTGCGACAAATGCGGTTACGCCGTCCATGATTGAACCAAACATATCAGAGAAATCCATCGGCTTTTGCTGTATGAAAGGTGACTCGCCCAGATTCTGGTGTCTGGAATTCAGGATCTGTATCGCGCTTTTGGCAATCCGTGAAGCCTGGTCTTTGTCGTAAGCGGTGATGGATACAGAGGGAAACGCTTCTACAGGAGTTCCCAGGGAATTGGATACAGTATATGGCATTTCCAGATTTATGCTTTTGTCCATTCCCATTGCCAGATACTGCTTTTCAGCCTCCATCATTTCGGCGGAAGTTTCACGGATGCCGATGATTAGTACGTTCTGAATGCTGCTGTCTACCTGAAGTTCAATGCTCATGCCGATGACGTCTGTATTTCCAAACAGGTAGATCGCCGTCAGTTCATCAATGACACATACCATATTGGCGTTGGCTACATCATTGTCGTTAAAATATTTTCCCTTTACAAGCGGGCTCTGATACTGTGCATTTTCGTAATCCGGTGTAGTCAGCCCTACATAGGTGTCGAATTTTCCTTTTCTGGTCGAGATGGAACCAAGCGTTGCAGAATAGGAAGACACACTCTGGACAGAATCACCAAGCGAAGTCTTCAGAAACGAAATATCATCCCCGGTAATACAGTTCGGGTCTGAGACTTCTTCTGTATTAGACTGTATGGAAATTGTGTTATTCTGTTCATTTGAAGCGTCGACAACATCTTTCTTCAGTCCGTTACCGATGGAAACAATGGTAACGACAGAAGTGATGCCTATGATAATTCCCAGCATGGTCAGGAAGGAGCGGCCTTTATTGGAACGGATATTATCAAGAGCCATTTTTACATATTCTAAAAATTGTCCCATTTTATGTCCTCTTTTCTTTTCTGTCAGCCTATTCCTTTACTGCTTCTGCGGAAGCATCTGCCTCCTGTTTTTCTACAGGTGTGGCTTTCATGCCTTCCGTAATATCTACATTCAGGTCATTGACAACCTTTTCACCCTTTTTCAGTCCGCTTTTTACTTCGATCTGTGTCGTAGAGGCTGTACCAAGTTCAACCGTTTTTTTCCTGACAACACCGTCTTCAATGACATATACAAAGTCTCCGTCGGAAGAAGTGTTGATCACTTCTGTCGGGACAACGAGCACGTCATTCGCCTCTGCAACGGTCATTGTAATCTTAGCGGTGGCCCCGATACAGATGTTTTCATCCGGATTGTCAATATGAATTTCCGCACCGATGACTGGGTTCCCCTTCGCATTTTCAATTGCAATCTTATTGACCTTCTTTAACGTACCTTCATATTTGAATTCACCGACTGTAATGACTGCCTTGTTGCCGACCTTCATCTTTTCATAGTCATCCGGGGAAACTTCAATCTTTACACGTACCTTTTCTGTACTTGCGATGGTAAACATTGCCATTCCCTGTGTGGCTGCATTGGTCTGCAGTGCATCGACAGAGGCGATAACGCCATCCATGTCTGCCTTCATTCCTTCTTTGCCTTTAGCAACAAGCTCTGCCGGTGTCAGGGCGGAAAGCTCTGCTAAGTTATCGCTGATATCAAGATTCGCCATTTCGGCGGAAGTCATACCGGCGTCAGCAGATGCTGTATTGGCGGCATTATATGCAGCCTCCCACTCGGCGTATGCGGCATCGTATGCGGCTTTGAGTTCTGCATATTCGGTATTGCTGTACTCAGGATCCTTGATGGCATTCAAATCAGCTGTGGCTTTATCACATGCGGTCTTGGCTTCCGTATAAGCAGCCTGGGCTTTGTCAAAATCTTCAAACGCTTTGATCAGTGCCTTTTCTTCTTCCGTCAGACTGGTAAGAGTTGGATCCTTGGCTTTCGCAGCATCAGCTTCGGCACGACGGCCGTTGTAGCCTGCATTGACCCTGTCCATGATATTCTGTTGTTCCGTCATCACGGCCGTGTATTGGTCAATTTCCTCCTGTAGTTTTTCACGTGAGGCGTTGTTTGCATCTATTTCACTTTGAACGGTACTGAGGGCGGACTCATTCTGTGCATAAGCAGCGTCCAATTGTCCGGCCAGGTCATTTACCTTATCGGCCAGCTTGTTGGCCTGTTCAGCAGCCTGTGAGGATGCGGCGTTTGCTGCGTCTATCGCTTTGGCATTCTGCGCCTTGGTTGCCTGAGAAGCATTCAGGCTGGACTGCAGGGTAAGCTGTGCCTGCTGGTTATCACGTTCCAGATTAGTTGTGTCATAAGTAATGAGAACATCCCCGGCCTTTACCGTATTTCCCACAATAGCGCTGCACTTCTTGATAGGTGCGGATACCGGAGAATAGTATGTCTTCGTGTTCTCACTCTCAATCTTGCCGCTGGCATTGTAGACTTCCTTGATATTACCGGTGTCTACGCTGGAAACCTGCAGTGTTGCATCTTTAGCCTTGCCGCTTCCTTTGGAGAGCTGGGAAGCAACGGCAACGATGATGATAAATACGGCCGCTACAGGGATGATGACCCATCCGGGCAGCTTTTTCTTAGGCGGTTTGGAAGCTTCTTCATCTTCCAGTTCAAAGGACGACTCATCCCCGGTCATATCTGTGTCGATTGTGTCTAATATTTCATCCTGCTCTTTTTTCTTTTTGGAAAACATATTATGCTCCCTCCCTTTCTTCATTTAGATAATCTTCTTCAATCCTGCCGTCGATGATGCGGACGACCCGCTTGACCTGCTGGGCGATATCGTCATCATGAGTGATGATAATAACGGTGCGCCCTCCCTTGTGAAGCCCCTTCAGGATATCCATGATCTCTTTTGTAGACTTGGTGTCCAGATTACCAGTAGGTTCATCCGCCAGTACGATCGGAGGCTGTGCGGCAATGGCACGCGCCACGGCAACCCTCTGCTGCTGGCCGCCGGATAATTCGCTTGGCTTATGTTTCATACGGGCCCCTAACCCTACCTTCTTTAATGCCTCAACCGCGATCTTCCGGCGCTTCTGCTTGCCGAGCCCACGGTAAATCAGGGGCAGTTCTACATTCTCCACAGCATTCAGGTTTGCGATCAGGTTGAATCCCTGAAAGATAAATCCGATCTCCTTATTGCGGATATCTGACAGCTGATTGTCTGTCAGCTTAGACACATCGTGCCCGTTCAGGAAATAGTTTCCCGAAGTGGGGACATCCAGACAGCCAAGCATATTCATCAGCGTAGACTTGCCGGAACCGGAATGACCGATGATCGCAACGAATTCCCCTCTCTGAATTTCAAGGTCAATACCGTCCAGGGCACGGACCTCGTTCTCACCGGGATTGTAGATTTTATGTATGTTCTCAACTTTAATGAGTGGTTCCATGTAAAATCCCTCCATAGTTTTTGTGAAGTACTCTTAATTATATTGTTTTTTATTCACAATAAAGCACTTTGTATTACTTAACTAATACAATAATCTTTTGCACGAAAAAAGTCAATACTTTCTTGTTAAAGTTTATTTACGCTTTACTGCCGTACAACATCGTGCACTTCAACCCCGTTTACAGGCGGGTTTTCATCTGGTACAATGTTAGGTATCTTTGGTTATGATATGACAGATTATATACGGAGGGGTTGGAAGTGAAAAGATTATTACCATTTTTGAGCGGTTATAAAAAAGAGAGCGTGATTGGTCCGCTGTTCAAGCTGCTGGAAGCAACATTTGAACTGATCGTGCCTTTAATCATGGCGCAGATCATCGATGTAGGAATTAAAGAACAAAATATTCCTTATATATGGAAGATGGGGGCGGTTCTGGTTGTCTTTGGTGTACTGGGGCTTTCCTGTTCCCTGCTTGCACAGTACTTTGCAGCGAAGGCTGCGGTTGGTTTCGGGACTGGGCTGCGCCACGCATTGTTTCACCACATTGGGCAGCTCTCTTATGCTGAGATAGACAAGGCCGGGAGTTCCACGCTTGTCGTGCGAATGACCAGTGACATTAATCAGGTCCAGTCAGGGGTAAATCTGGTACTGAGGCTGTTCCTTAGGTCCCCGTTTATTGTTGTGGGGGCTATGATTATGGCTTTCACGATCGATGTGAAGGTTGCAGTGATATTTTTAATTACGGTTCCACTTTTATCTCTTGTGATTTATGGAATCATGATGCTGACGATTCCTTTGTATAAGAAGGTACAGAAAAGTCTGGATGATGTTCTGCTTTCTACACGTGAAAACCTTGCAGGGATACGTGTAATCCGTGCCTTTTGCACACAGGATCAGGAAAAAGAGGAGTTTGAGGAGAAGAGCAGTCTGCTGATGAGATTCCAGCAGCGGGTGGGGAAGATTTCAGCACTTCTGAACCCTTTGACATACGTGCTTGTTAATGTGGGAATCATTGCCGTTGTCTGGTATGGCGGAAGCGCTGTGGATACAGGAAGGATTACACAGGGGGAAGTCATCGCACTCGTAAACTACATGTCCCAGATTCTGCTGGCACTGGTAGCGCTGGCGAATCTGATCGTATCTTTCACCAAGGCCGTGGCATCGGCGGGAAGAATTAATGAAGTATTTGACCTGGAATCTGGAATCAGAGACGGCAGTGAAGATGATACATGCAGGGATTCCAATGCTCCGCGTGTAGAGGCGAAGGATGTTACATTCTATTATCAGGGAAGTAAAGAGCCGGCGCTGTCCCATATCACATTCACTGCACATGCAGGGGAAACGATAGGTATTATAGGAGGTACAGGCTGTGGAAAATCTTCGCTTGTGAATCTAATCCCCCGTTTTTATGATGCCAGCAAGGGGGAGATGCTCGTAAACGGCGTCAATGTGAAGTCGTGGAAGCTAAATGAGCTTCGTGAAAAGGTGGGGATTGTTCCCCAGAAAGCAGTACTGTTTCACGGTACAATCCGTGAAAACATGCAGATGGGAAAGGAAAATGCATCTGATGAGGAGATAAGAGAGGCACTGAAGACGGCTCAGGCACTGGAAATTGTCGAGACAAAACCGGAAGGTCTGGATACGCCTGTGAGCGAGGGCGGAAAGAATCTTTCAGGCGGGCAGAAGCAGCGGTTAACGATAGCAAGGGCACTTGTGAGGAAACCGCAGATTCTGATTCTGGATGACAGTGCGTCTGCGCTGGATTTTGCAACAGATTCCAGGCTGCGGAAAGCTCTGTCCGAGGATACGACTGGGATGACCGTATTCATCGTGTCACAGCGGGCGGCCTCTATTATGTATGCCGACAGAATCCTTGTGCTGGATGACGGGGAGATTGCAGGCTGCGGCACCCATAGTGAACTGCTTGAAACATGCAGTGTATATCAGGAAATCTGCTACTCACAGCTTTCCAGAGAGGAGGTAGGTTAACATGACGGGCAGAAAAGATAAAACGACGTGGAAAATTATACGTTTGATTAAACCATACCTGCACTATCTCATACTCTCTCTTTTATTTGCAGTCATATCTGTGGGCCTTACATTGTATGCGCCGATTCTGACAGGAAATGCGATTGACTATATTATCGGGAGCGGGCAAGTTGATTTTGATTCCGTTTTTTATATCCTGAAAATACTGACAGCGGTTGTCTTTCTCACAAGTGCTGCACAGTGGATGATGAACCTTTGCAATAATACAATTACCTACCGTGTTGTAAAGGATGTCAGGACGCGTGCATTTGCACAGCTTCAGATCCTGCCTTTAAAGTATATCGACAGTCATCAGTATGGTGAGACGATCAGCCGGATCATCACGGATGTGGAGCAGTTTTCGGATGGCCTGCTGATGGGATTTACCCAGTTATTCACAGGTGTGGTCACCATTGTAGGAACACTGGTCTTCATGCTTTCGATTAATGTGAATATTTCGCTGGTAGTTATCCTCATTACGCCGTTGTCGCTGTTTGTGGCAAGTTTCATAGCGAAGAGAACCTATATGATGTTTAAAGCGCAGTCGGAGGCGAGGGCAGAGATGACTTCCCTTGTAGATGAGATGGTAGGAAACCAGAAAGTGGTTCAGGCTTTCGGATACGGCGACAAGGCGCTGGAGAGATTTGATGAGATCAACAAAAAACTGCAGGAGGTAAGTCTGAAAGCAATTTTCTTTTCCTCGATCACGAATCCGAGTACACGATTTGTCAACGGACTTGTGTATACCGGCGTCGGTATTGTAGGAGCATTTACCGCGATGGGCGGGGCGATTTCAGTCGGACAGCTTTCCTGTTTCCTGAGCTATGCAAATCAGTATACAAAGCCCTTCAATGAAATCTCAAGTGTGGTAACAGAGCTGCAGAATGCCTTTGCATGCGCAAAGCGTGTATTTGATTTTATCGAGGAGACACCGGAAATTCCGGATGCAGGAGATGCCGAAATTATGGAGCAGGCAGACGGGAGCCTGAGGCTTGAAGATGTGTCCTTTTCCTATAAGAAAGATGTCACGCTTCTGGAACATCTGAAACTGGATGTAAAACCGGGACAGAAGATCGCAATCGTCGGTCCGACCGGATGCGGGAAGACGACGCTGATTAACCTGCTTATGCGTTTTTATGATGTAGACGCCGGCCAGATCATCTTAAGCGGACATGATATCCGCGAGGTGACCCGCGACAGCCTGCGGGCAAATTACGGTATGGTACTTCAGGATACATGGTTGAAATCAGGTACTGTAGCGGAAAATATCGCCTACGGGCGGCCGGATACGCCGAGGGAGGATATCATAGCAGCGGCAAAGGCGGCGCATGCCCACAGTTTTATAAAGAGAATGAAAGACGGATATGATACGGAGATACAGGAAGAGGGGGGGAATCTGTCCCAGGGGCAGAAGCAGCTTCTCTGTATTGCAAGAGTCATGCTGAACCTGCCGCCAATGCTGATTCTGGATGAGGCTACATCATCGATCGATACGAGAACAGAGATCAAGGTGCAGGAGGCTTTCCAGAGGATGATGGAAGGCAGAACAAGCTTCATCGTGGCACACAGACTTTCAACGATCAGGACGGCCGATGTGATTCTTGTCATGAAGGACGGTAATATCATTGAGCAGGGAAGCCATGAAGAACTGTTGGAAAAAGGTGGATTCTACCAGCGGTTGTATGAAAGCCAGTTTGCACATTAAGCCCCAGACTCTTTCCGTTCACAGAAAAAACACATTTCTGCTACATGGATGTCAAAAATTTTTCATACAATTATGCTGACTCATGGAGAAAAGCAGGTATGCTGGTAGATATCCGGAAATAAGGGGCAGAAAGGATGGTCTAATGAAAAAAAGATGGGTACGTATGATTCTGGGTATAACGATACTGTCGTTTGCATTCACAGGGTGCAGCCGTCAGGGGACGAGTGATGAAATTACTGTTTACGGACAGGTTGCGAAGATCGAGGGAGAACACATTACAATCGCACTGGCACAAAGGAAAGATTCAAGCTCCGAAATTCCGGAGGAAGACTACAGCAATGTGATATTGACAGGAGAAGAACAGGTTATCACTGTTTCTGATAAGACAGAAGTACAGGAGACCGAAGTATCTTCCGGAAAACAAGAGGAAACAGAAGCTGGGTCCATTGATGACATTGAGACAGGGGATATCATTGTGGCAATACTGGAAGGGGCAGATGCGAAGACAGTTACGATTCTGCCGGATGCCTCAAGCATTGAGAAACAGGACAGTGCAGATCAGGCAGAGACGGATGGAACTGCCAAGGGCAGCATTGAACTGTCAGCGGTCCTTCAGATAGATGGCAAAAGCGACACTTCCGATAAAGAATCACTGGGGTCAAGTAAAGAGAATGAAAGTGTTGTACTGGTAAAGAACAGTGGGACTTTGAATATGACAAATGCTAAGCTGACAAAGGCCGGAGATACAACAAGTGTGGATGAAAGTAGTTTTTATGGTGTAAATGCGGTTTTTGTAACGACCGCAGGAAGCGAATCCAGCATCGGCAAAAGTGAGATAACATCATCATCTGAAGGTTCCGGGGGGATTTTTTCTTCGGGGAAAGATGCATTAGTCCATGTCAGTGATGTGAAGATAGAGACGTCAGGGGGATCTTCAAAAGGTCTGACAGCGACATACGGCGGCACGATAGAGGCGGCTGACGTCGATATAACGACCAGCGGAGACCAGAGTCCGCCGATAGCAGCCGGAAAAGGCGGCGGAACAGTAAGTGTAACAGGCGGTAATATTTCTGCTTCCGGACAGGGGAGTCCCTGTATTTATTCGGAAGGGAAGATTGCATTGGAAGACCTGACCGGTAATTCTGAAACAGGACCGATTATCGTGGTTGATGGGAAGAATTCCGTGAGCCTGAACAAATGTGATTTTACAGGAGTCGGGAAACAGGGGATCATGCTGTATCAGAGTACTGAAGGGGATTCCAAAGAAGACCCGGCAAAACTGAAAGTAACCGATTCCAGGCTGACATCGACAGGGCAGGGACCCATGTTCTATATTACCAATACGAAGGCTGAAGCGGTTCTTACAAACACAGAATTGATATATCAGGGGAAAATACTTATTAACGCCGCCGGCAATGATACGAATAGCTGGGGGACGGCAGGAAAGAACGGGGGCGATATTACACTGACAGGAATTGCACAGAAGCTGCAGGGTGATATCATCTGTGATGAAATAAGCAGGGTGACAATAAATCTCACGGAACAGTCAACATTAAAGGGCACTGTAAATGGGGAAAACAAGGGACAGAATGTGGATATTTCTCTGGATAAAGACTCTAAATGGGAATTAACCGGGGATTCCTATGTAAATGTTATTAAGAATGATGATTCAAAATGCAGTAATATTCAGTCCAATGGACACTCTATTTACTACGACAGCTCAAATGCCGGAAACAGCTGGCTGAATAAAAAAACGATTACATTAAGCGGGGGTGGAAAACTCCTTCCGCGGTAATACTGGCACTATAATGCATAGGAAAAGGCTCTATTGAATACGCACAACCCGGATATTCCGGGCGTCACTGTATTCGATAGAACCTTTTTAACGTATAAGAAAGCAGCATCTGTTACAGAGATATGCTGAAGACTACTTCTTCGGAGTCATAGCCTCATGCTCCTGCCGGATTTCTGCAAAACATTCCTGTGTCGTCCATAACTGGTTCGTAGGAGTAAGCACTGCCTTGTAGGGGAGAGGGCCCGCCCCGCTCTTTTTTAGGGCTGCAAGTGCCTGATTCAGCCTGTTGTCATCGAAAAAGGCAAAGACAATCATCGTATCCGGCAGATCGTCCCCGTTATAGGCCCCTTCTTTGGGAACCGCGTCTTTCACACCCGCCAGTACGCCGAGCGGCTGATTGTACTCTTCCGTCTTTACTTTCTTTAGACGCACGTGTAGAGGGAATAATGCCATCTCTATTTTCAAAAGCTTCTCTTTATCTGGTACGTGAAATAATAATATAGTTTCTTTCATAGTGTAAAATCCTCCTGAATTCTCAAAAATCTAATGTAGCTTACAAGCTATTCTAATATATGTTTTACTTTATCTATACTAATATTACAAAGGGCGGCAATTTCTTCCGGTGATTTACCTTGCATGAAAAGTTTGAAGATCTGGCGGGTACGGCGTTCCCCTTCCTGTTCACCCAACTCTTTGCCCCTGCACATCCCAATTTCTTCTCCAGCCTTACGTCCGATTTCCTCGCCGGCTTTGCGTCCGATTTCCTCCCCGGCTTTGCGCCCAATCTCTTCCCCGGCTTTAAGCCCTCTCTTTTCAGCGCTTTTTATCTGGGTATTATAATCTTTCAATGCCTTTTCACGGGCCTCATATTCCAGCCGCTTTTTATCATCCGCACTCAGTTGGAGCAGTGTATTGTATGCTTCATCGAGATATTCGTTTGTCTTAGCCATAGTCTGAAACTCCTCTCTGTTTTTACCACTGAAGAACCTCATCCATGCAAGAACATCCTCGCCAGTCTTTACTTCAGGGGGCAGCTTTTTCAGTTCCAGTATCTGAAGCTCCATTTTATCGGAATACAGATCATAGGTGCTGTCATCCCGGAAATGAATCCTGCGGTAACATTCTTTGTCATTGGGAAAATGGATGAAATCTAAAATACTTACATGGATACATTTCTGCAGCTTTTCATAGGATTCACCCTTGCGGATCTGGCTGTCAAACATCTTACTGAGGTAGAACATGGCGCGTTCATCCCAGTATTCAAAGTATTTGACCTGCATTTCCATGTTCATCTGCGTCCCGTCCTTAAGCAGTACCCGCACATCCATGATTCCCAGCTTATCATCAGCCGAGTCTCTCGGAAGCAGCGTGGGCAGAAGGACCGTATCCTCGACTTCATCCGGCGACAGGTTCAGCAATGCTGAAATGAAGCCCTTCCTGACTTTGGGGTTCTGCATCAGTTCCTTGAAACAAAAGTCTACAGTGGGTAACATAATAAAGTTGTCTTTGGTCATAAAATGAAATCTCCTTTCCTGTGCAGAAAACGAATGGTACACATGTAAGGAGTTATTCTGATTTATTATTATCATATCATGATATATGGATATGTAAAAGACAGAAGTACCTTAAAAATGTAGAAGATTCATTGTTTTCTGCGGTTCTACTAAGTAATTAATTGGGTAAACCGGCGAACTGCCGATTGAAAAATGAAAGGTGACTAAAATTTATCTGAAAATGAAAATACTTTTTCTGCTTTGTTGAAATAGTACTATAAAAATGTACATATTTCTCTGATTTTGTACATAATGACGGTGAATGTGTTGAAATATAATGGAAAATGTATGTATTATACAATTACATCATGATTAATGCTTCTAAGACTAAAGAAGCGAAAAGTACATTCCGGCCGGACTGTTCTATATTCTGCACTTATTGGATGAAAAAATTTCAATGAGATTCGAGAGGAGAAGAATGATATGAAAAAGAAGTTATTGGGTATCTTGTTAGCAGGTGTGATGGTCATTTCACTGGCAGCTTGTTCGGGAGGAGAGAAGGCATCATCGGAGGATAGTACACCGAAAAGTGGGGAAACGACAGAGAAGACAGATAAAAAGGACGGAGATTTCAAAGTCGGTATTTCCATGAAGACGCTGGACGGGGCTTATTTTACAGCATTATCTACACATATTACAGATTTCTGTGAGGAGAAAGGCTGGACAGTGACAACACTGAATGCAGATTCCGATACACTGAAAGAAGCCGAAAATATGGATACATTCATTACACAGGGATATGATTTAATCTTCATGGACCCATACGATCCGGAGGGGGCAGTGGCAGCAATCGACAAAGCGAATGATGCAGGAATTCCGGTTATCTGCTGTGATAACAGCTGTGGGGAATCTGCACATAATGTGACGACAGTATTTTCTGACAACCTTCAAAATGGCCGTGAAGTAGGACTGTGGGTTGGGGCAAATTGTTTCGATAAGGACGAGCTTATCTCAGCAGTACTGATTGCAGGACAGAAAGGTGTGTATGCAGGACAGGAGAGAAGGACTGGAGTGATCTGCGGTGTTATAGAGACCCGTTCAGGATGCACAGAGGATGAAGCATGGGACGCTGCTGAAAAGATGGAAGCGGAGTTGATAAATAATGGTTCTGCTAAAAACGATGATGCAAACTTTGAAATCCGTGGTGTAGGCTGGGGAGACTGGAATGCAAATGGCGGACTGGCAGCGGCAGAGGACCTGATTGTAGCGAACCCGAATATTAACTTCCTCTTTGGTGAGAATGATGCAATGGTAATGGGAGCTATGACAGCAGTTGAAAACGCAGGGCTTACGGATAAAGTTGTTCTTGCAGCGGCAGCTGACGGGCAGAAAGAGGCATATGAATTAATCAAGAAGGGGACATCTTATAAGGCGACAGGAGAAAATAACCCGAAGGTTGTAGCAGAGACAGCAGTAGGAATCGCAGAAGATATTCTTGTGAATGGGAAAGACCCGGGCGGATATGAAAAGTATACGAAAACACCGGCTAATTGCATTAATCCTGACAACGTAGATGAATTCTATAGTCCGGACGCATTATTCTAAATATAACAGGAATCGGACAGAGGGTGCTGCCTTAAGCGGCATCCTCTGATACCAGACAAAAGCCGGGAGGAAAAAGATGGAAAATCAAGAGTATCGTATTGAAATGCTGGACATAAAAAAAGCATTTTCCGGAATTTATGCACTTAACGGAGCACAGCTTAAGGTGAAACCGGGAGAGATTCATGCACTGATCGGCGAAAACGGCGCGGGAAAGTCCACCTTGATGAAAGTTCTTGCGGGAGCGCTTCAAAGGGAAGACGGTATCGTAAAAATAGAAGGACAGGAAGTTCACTTTTCTACTCCGAAGGAAGGCAAGCTGGCAGGGATAGCTACAATATATCAGGAATTCATGCTGGCTCCGGAACTGACGGTTACGGAAAATATATTTATTGACAGGTTAAACAAAGAAGGAAAGATAATCAAATGGAAGAGGCTGACAGAGGAAGCGGCACGCCTGCTTTCTGAAATGGGATTTGATGAAATAAATCCCGGCACGAAGGTGGCAGAGTTAAGTGTTGCATATCAGCAGGTTGTAGAGATTTGTAAATCAATATCAAGAAATGCAAAGGTGCTTGTTCTGGATGAGCCGACGGCTGTTCTGACCGTGAAAGAAATTCAAAAACTTTTTAAACTTTTGAAAAAGCTGAAAGCAGATGGTGTCAGTATTATTTATATATCACATCGTCTGGAAGAGATATTTGAATTATGCGATACCATAACAGTTATGAAAGACGGCGCATTTGTAGACTGTATACCGGCGGATTCGATAGACAAAGAAGGCCTGATCCGGAAGATGGTCGGAAGAGATCTGAACCAGATGTTCCCTGACAGACATGCAGAAATCGGGGAAACTGTTCTGGAAGTGCAGCATATGACAGGATCAGAACTTGTACAGGATATCAGCTTTTCCGTAAAATCTGGTCAGGTGCTTGGCTTTTATGGACTTGTCGGTGCTGGAAGGACAGAAACTATGCGGGCAGTCTTTGGCGCAGACAAATGGGAGAGCGGAAGTATTCGTTTTCTGGGAAAGCAGGTTCACTTTAAATCACCGAAACAGGCGGTTAAAGCAAAACTGGGAATGCTGCCGGAGGACAGGAAACGTCAGGGAGTGCTTCTTGATCAGAGTATCAAGATGAATGCTTCAATTACGGCTATGGGAAAGGCACAGAATAAGGGGATATTCAGCTTAAGGAAGGAGACATCCTTCGTAAAAGAATTGTTAGGAAAAATAAATACAAAGTATGCATCTATTGAAGATCCGGCATCCAGCCTGAGCGGGGGCAACCAACAGAAGGTGGCACTGGCAAAGTGGCTTGCGGCAGACTGCAGATGCATCATTTTCGATGAACCTACAAGAGGCGTGGACGTGGGGGCAAAAACAGAAATCTACCATTGCATAAACCAACTGGCCCAGTCCGGTCTTGCAATTATTATGATCTCTTCTGAAATGCCTGAGCTTATGGGGATGTGCGATGATATTATCGTTATGCACCAGGGCAGAATACGCGGAACGTTAAGCCGCGCGGAATTTAGTGAAGATAATATTATTTTTGCGGCGATGGGAGGAGAAAAATAAATGGCACAAGAAAAAGGAAAATCAACTTTTAGTGTAAAGAATTTTATACTAAAAAATAATACATATTTAATCCTGCTGGTTTTATTTATTGTTTGTTCTATAGTATCAAGAGATTTCCTGACACTGAGCAATCTGGTAAATATCTGCCAGCAGTATGCGAGTACGGTAATTGTATCAATCGGGATGCTGTTCGTAATACTGACTGGGGGAATCGACCTTTCAGTTGGATCTATCGTAGCAATCGGAAGTGTTCTGTCTGCTTATTCATTAAGTTCCTGGGGCTGGGGTGTTGTACCGTCCTGCCTGATCAGTCTTTTACTGGGGACAGCCTGTGGGCTGTTTACAGGTTTTCTGGTTGCACGGACAGACATGGCACCGTTTGTAGCATCATTAGCAATGATGACAATGGCAAGGGGAATCGCATATATGGTATCCAATGGATCGCCGATTATGACTCCTGCCGGTTCCATCAGCGTACTGGGAACCGCAAAGGTATTTCCGTGGCTGACATGGCTTGCAGTAATTGCAGTAATAATTGTAGCTGTGGCATGGTTTGTAATAAATTACCTGTCTTTCGGGAGAATTACGATTGCAATTGGAAGTAACGAAGAAGCCGTACATCTGGCGGGGATTAACACATTTCCGGTGAAAATGGCAACGTACGCAATATCCGGCTTTTGCTCGGCAATAGGAGGAATCATCGCGTGTTCCCGAACCGGAATTGGATCTCCGGCAGTGGGAAATGGCCTAGAACTGGACTGTATAGCAGCCTGCGTGATCGGAGGAGCATCTTTAAGCGGGGGAATCGGTTCCCCTGTAAAAACGGTAGTAGGTGTGCTTGTACTGGCTCTGATAGGAAATATTATGAACCTTCTGGCAGTTCCATCTTATCCGCAGGATGTCATTAAAGGAATTATCATAATATTCGCTGTATTGCTCCAGAAAGTTACGAATAAGAATACAAAGTAAAGGAGAAATAGATGATGAAGGAAACGATGAAAGCACTTAGGATGCATGCACCATATGATTTTAGATACGAGGATGTTCCGGTACCGGAGATAGATGATGATGAAATTCTTGTAAAAATTGAAGGCTGTGGCATCTGTGCAGGTGATGTCAAGACTTATCACGGAGGGGTAAGAGTCTGGGGAACAACACCGGAAAACAGATATATCGAAGCGCCGGTTATAGGCGGACATGAATTTGTAGGACGGGTGGTTCAATTTGGAAAAAATGTTACCGGAGTAAACATAGGTGACCACATGGTGTCAGAGCAGATGGTTCCCTGCGGTGAGTGCAGGTTCTGTAAGGCAGGATATTATTCCATGTGTCAGAGACATTATATCTATGGATTTAAAAAAGAAGCCCAGGGAGGTTTCGCTGAGTATATGAAGTTTAGCAAAGAGGGGATCCATCATAAGATTCCAGAGGAGATGACTCTGGAGCAGGCTGTTCTGATCGAACCCCTGGCATGTGCAATGCATGCGGTCGAAAGAGCAAAAATACAGCACAATGACGTTGTTGTAATTAGCGGACTTGGAGCAATTGGGCTGGGGATGGTCAGTGTTGCCAGAAAACAGCAGCCAAGGCTGATTATAGGTCTTGACCTGCGGCAAAAGAGACTGGATAAGGCGCTGAAATGTGGGGCGGACATTGTGTTCAACCCGATGGAGGTAAACGTTGGTGAGGAAATCCGGAAACTGACAGAAGGATATGGATGCGATGTATATATTGAGGCATCAGGGAGTGAAAAGAGTGTCGTTCAGGGAATGGATGCTATCCGTTTTTGCGGAAGATATGTACAGTTTGGCGTTTTCCCCAAGGCAATTACAATTGACTGGAACGATATCGGGGACGGCAAGGAAATTGAGATCTACGGAGCACATTTAGGGCCGTACTGCTATGAACCGGTTATGAAAAGTATACTGGATGGTTCTATATATACGGAAGGGCTGATCTCGCATGCATTCAAAATGGAAGATTGGAAAGAGGCATTTGAAGTGGCAGAAAAAGATCCGGATGCATTTAAAGTCATGTTAATTCCGTAATCAGAATGATTGAACAAGGCTGCTGCAGATTAAACACTCATCAGACAGCAGCCTTTCTTTTTACAATGATTTATCCGTTGCAGATAAACGGTACTGGTTGGCCGTAACACCGACTTCTTTTTTAAATACCTGGCAGAAATAATTGTAGTTTTTGAATCCGGTCAGATCGACTATTTCCAGAATTGACATGTCCGTGGAGGCAAGAAGATACTTTGCCCGGTCGATGCGCTTAAGCTTTACATAGCGGCCAATACTCATATGTACTGTGTCGTTGAGCGTGTCATACAATTTCGTGCGGCTCATATAGAATTCCTGACAAAGAGCTTCGGATGTTATTTTATCATGGATATGACTGTCAATATACTCATCCAGTTTCAGGATAAATCCGTTCCGGTTGAGCCTCATGATCTCACGATACATGATATAGCAGGTACAGGCCTCCATGAGATGGGCGATGGAAAGAATCTCTTCTTTGCTGCGGATATTGATCCGGGAAACGAGATCATGGATATTTTGGATATCCAGACCATATTCCTCACACTTTTCCCGGATGGATTCTGTTAAATGTGTCTGTGCAGGAGAACAGATGATCTGTCCGAAAACAATGTATCCAATGATAATATCACTGTCCCAGAGCGGCGCTGCAACTTCTGAGAGCCCCATATGGCAGGTATATATGATCAATTTTTTTTCTTTTTTGCACTGTTCAAAAGCGTTCCTGTTACTCTGGGAGCAGAATAACTTGGTCTGGTCATTGTCGTGCATAATGGAACAGATTGGACTGTGTTCTTTTGGATAAGACAGGATTTTGGAGTAATTTCCATCATATATGGAGGCCCGGATGTGGGTCACGTTATAAAAGTCTTTTATAATGTTTTCCAATGACTCAAGTTCCAGATTAAGTGTCATGGCTAGTTCCTCCGATTCGTGGTTTAAAGAGTATTTTCATGCGATTTCTGTTAAGGGGGAAAGATACGGAATAGTATCTATAACAGTATTATCCGGCAATAAAATTGTGTTTAACTTTTGAAATGATCTAAAATATAAAATTTACATAAAAATAGTCTATACAATTATTATAACTAAATCTTCATATTATTGCAATGTTATAATTAAAACGCAAATACAGAAAGGGGAGATAGAAGTTGCTGGTTACACTAAAAGAAATTTTAGATTTATGCGAAGCTTCAAAATGTGCAGTAGGATCGTTTAATACTCCGAACCTTGAGGCCATTATGGCAGTGATACAGGCAGCGGAAGAGATGGACGTGCCGGTAATTATCCAGCATGCACAGGGACATGAGTCAATCATGCCGCTCAGGACGATAGGGCCAGTTATGATTGAGATGGCAAAGAAGGCCAAAGTACCGGTTGGGGTGCATCTGGACCACGGTGAGACCTTAGATTATATATATGATGCCCTCAATATGGGATTTACTTCGGTTATGTATGACGGCTCGGTTCTTCCTTATGATATGAATGTGGCAAATACCCGTATGGCAGTTGCAATGGCTTCACGGACAGGTGCATCTGTGGAGGCAGAAATCGGAAGTATGGGCCGCCGCGAAACCGGGGCTGCAGTCGGCGATGGAAAAGATCCGGACAAGATTTACACAGACCCTGCACAGGCGCAGCGTTTTGTAGAGGAGACTGGTATCGATGCACTTGCCTGTTCCTTTGGTACGACGCATGGTGTCTATGTCAGGGAACCAAAACTGGATTTCTGCGTGGTAGAACAGGTCCGGAAGAGAGCTCATATTCCTGTTGTTATGCATGGCGGGTCGGGAGTAAAGAAGGAAGACTTTCAGGAGGCTATCTCAAAAGGGGTCAGAAAGGTGAACTATTATACTTATATGGCGATTGCGGGAGGAGAAACCGTGGCGGATAGGTTCCGCATGGGATGTATTCCGGTCGAACATCAGGGGAAGCAGTATAAGTACTGCTATTCTCTGGTAGAAAGCAGCCGGGATACTCCGATATTATATCATGACATCGTCCAGTGGGGGACTGGGGCCATGAAGAAAAACTGTCTTGAAGCAATGGCGGTTTTTGCCATGAAATGATAGTATAGAAGCGAAAGAAGCCGATAAAAAGCCGGCTTCTTTTTTTGTCGTATAAACTGACGAAGAGGCTGAAAACTTGAAATGTAAAACAAACTTTACAAAAAATGTAAAACGCACTTGACATTTAATGTAAAGCGAACTATACTTTAATCAGAAAGACAAATACGGAAATATGATTCCGGGTTTTCATAATCCACAAAGTAGCAGAAAGGAGAAGTTCCAATGAGAAGAGATTTACGTAAGGAAGTAAAAATAGGATTATTGGTGTGTGCAGGAACGTTAACGATGGAACAGTTTTTTGCTGTGCCTGAGTTTATAAAAGGTGTGATGTTAGGATTCGGCATATGTTATGAACTAATAGGACTCCTGCCGGAAGAAAAGTACCAGAGACTGAAAGCGAAGAAGAAAGAACTTTTCAGATTCAGGTAGGACGCATACAAGGATCACAATAAAACATAAGAAAGCGGGGAAGCGTATTGATTAACCGGATTCAGGAATTAAGGAAAGCGCGGAAGATTACGCAGAATGAGCTGGCAGATGCGGTTGAAGTGACAAGGCAGACCATTATATCGCTGGAAAACGGAAAGTATAATGCGTCGTTGATTTTAGCCCATAAGATTGCACAGTATTTTGAAATGAGTATAGAGGAGATTTTTATATTTAATCTGGAGGAGGAGAACATATGATAGTGAAAACATTATTAAAAGGTGCAAAGACCGATGAGGAGTACAGGAACAAGTTGAAGAGCAGATGTAAGGCCGATATCCTGCTTTGTTTTGCGGGGGCTGCAGCCATAATTGCGGCGCTGTTTGCAATGATGCGTATGGAAACCATGCATGCAGGATTTGTATGCGGATTATTTTCAGGAACCGGGGCAGTTATCATTGTCATGGGAATTAAGGAGTATATAAAAGCAAAGAAACTTCTGCGTGATGAAAAACGTCTGAGGGCGGAACGGCTGAAAGAGTCCGATGAAAGGAACAGCCTGATCATGCAGAAGACGATGTACCTGACAGGATATATTATGCTTGGTCTCTGTTATGTGACAATGCTGATATCCGTGTTCTTCAATATGACGGTATTCTGGTGCATATGGGCAGTGACAATATTGTACTGCCTGCTTCTGGCTGTTATCAAAAAGTACTATGAGAAGAACCTGTAATTCCGGGTTCCTGATTTCAGGAAAGCAGACTGAGAAATTAAATATAAAAACCCAATATAAAAACAGGGATAAAACTGGTAAAATATTTTGGTTGACAAATAGATAACAAAGACTTATATTTGTATTAACACAATAATACAGATATGAGGAGGGGAGATTATGATTGAAATCAAAGGCATGACCAAGATTTATAAGCTGAACAAAAAGCAGATGAAGGAATCCAAGACGACGAATCCGGTCAAGACTGCTGTTAATAACCTGAGCCTGACTGCAAAGCCGGGAGAGATATATGGACTTTTAGGACCAAACGGGGCGGGAAAGACGACGACACTGCGCTGCATCTCTACGATTATCAAGCCCACAAAAGGAGAGATATTCGTTGCAGGACACGAGGTACAGAAGGAGCCGGAAAAAGTAAGGGAGAAGATCGGTTTCCTGACCGGTGATATCAAGCTGGACCCGCAGTTTTCCGTTGACTATATGTTTGACTTCTTCGGAAGACTGCATAATATACCGGAAGACAGGTTAAAGTCCCGGAAAGAAGAACTTTTTACTTATTTCGGGATCAAGGATTTTTCACATAAGAAGATCAAAGAGCTGTCAACAGGTATGGCACAGAAGGCGGCTATCGCAGTCTGCCTTGTGCACGATCCGGAGATTGTGATATTTGATGAGCCGACCAATGGGCTGGATGTTATCACGGCTAGAAGCGTAACGGATTATCTGAAAAAGCTGCGGGATGACGGCAAGCTTGTCATCATCTCCACACATGTGATGTCCGAGGCTGAGAAGATCTGTGACAGGATCGGGATTATCATTGACGGATGTAAAGTTGCTGAAGGGAATCTGGAGCAGATCCTCCACGATACGAATACAGAGGATCTCGAAGATGCTTTCTTTGAACTCTACAGAGACATAAAAGGGGGGAAGTAAGATGAGTGGAATCAGTCAGATATGCCGGAAAGAACTGGCCAGAGTATTTAAAGATAAGAAGATGATTTTTTCCGTATTCCTGCTTCCTGTCCTTATCATGGTCGGGATCATGACACTGGTCAGCAGTCTGAGCACGAGTGCACAGAATGATGTGGAAGCGCATAATTCTATTGTATATGTCCAGAATGCCCCGGACGGATTTGAAGACTTTTTAAGATCATCAGATAAAGAATGTGAGATTATCCAGATGAGTGACCGTGCAGGCACGGAAGATATGATCAGAGACGGGAATGCAGACCTGCTGATAGAATTTCCGGAAGGTTTCATGGACGCGGTTACGGAGTATAAGGCCGGTGATGCTGTCCCTCAGATCAAGACCTATTATAACCCGTCAGAAGATTATTCACGTGCGGCATATGATGCGATTTCATCAGGCGTGCTGGAAAATTACAGGGAGACACTTCTGGCAGACCGCGTGGAAGACATGGCGGGTCTGACCGTATTTACGGTGAATTCTGACAATCCGGATATGGTCATTCAGGATGAAGAAAAGGCCGGCGGGAAGATACTCGGTATGATGCTGCCTTACTTTATAACGATCCTGTTATTTGCTGGTGCGATGGGGATCGGGACGGATATGGTAGCCGGTGAGAAGGAACGTGGTACAATGGCAAGCCTTCTCGTGTCTCCGATAAAAAGAAGCTCGATCGTATTAGGAAAAGTATTCTCACTCATGATTATTTCCGGTGTCTCTTCGGTTGTCTATGTGGGGGCTATGGTAGCCTTTATGCCACAGATGATGGGCGGCATGGGAGGTTCGGATTTAGGCGTGAACCTGTCGCTGAACCCGGCACAGATAGGGATGCTGGCGGCGCTTTTAATTGCAATTGCGTTTATGTATTCCGCGATCATCGTTCTGGTATCTGTATTTGCCAAGACTGTAAAGGAAGCGAACTCCTATATCATGCCAGTGTATATGCTCGTACTTGTACTCGGAATCACAACAATGTTTACAACAAAGACCCCACAGGAATGGCTTTATGCCGTACCGATCTATAACACATCACTGACGCTGCAGGGAATCCTGACACAGGAGGTCACCATGATGCAGTATGGACTGACACTGGGAGTAACACTGGTTCTCGGAGCGGTACTGATCGGTGTAATCGCGAAAGCGTTTGAGAGCGAGAAAGTGATGTCAATTTAACCATTACACAGTATCACCGATTCTGAATGCCTGCATATAGTAACAGTAAGAATAACTGCTGTTGCCGTATGCGGGCATTTTTGTGTTATCAGAAAATGGGTCCGTATGAAGCAGGCTGACTGTTCAGGATGGGAAACTATGAGATTATGTGAACTGCGGGAAAAGGAAGTAATCAACGTATGTGACTGTAAGAGGCTGGGGTGTGTCGTAGATATAGACATCGATGTCAAAGAAGGCAGGGTTGAGGCGATCATAATTCCGGGCCCCGGGAAGATATGCGGGTTTCTGGGGACAGACTGCGAATATGTGATTCCGTGGCGCTGTATTAAGAAGATCGGTCCGGATATTATATTAGTAGAAATACAGGAGGAAAAGTTTCTTCAGAAGCTGTAAAGACCCCGCCCCGGAAAAGGGCAAAAAAGCCCGTAAATACGCGAAACATCATCTGGACACAGTAAAGGATATTGTGTATAATGAGGACAGAATTGGTAGGAAAGGCGGAATATATTATGAAATGTCCTTATTGTGGCCACCCCGATACGAGAGTTATTGATTCAAGACCGGCGGAAGAGAACAATTCCATTCGCAGAAGGCGTTCCTGCGATGTGTGCGGAAAGCGTTTTACAACTTATGAAAAAATTGAGACTATTCCGCTGATCGTGATCAAGAAAGATAACAACAGGGAACAGTATGACCGTGCCAAGATAGAACAGGGTGTTTTAAGTGCCTGTTATAAACGTCCGGTTCCTGCATCTGAGATCCAGAAGACGATAGATGAAATTGAACTGGAGATTTTTAACAGGGAAGAGAAAGAGATTCCGAGCAGCAAGATCGGCGAGATCGTGATGGACAAGCTGATGGCTCTGGACCCTGTAGCTTATGTTCGTTTTGCATCCGTTTACAGGGAATTTAAGGATGTGAATACATTTATGTCAGAGCTGAAGCAGTTCCTTGAATAAGTGATGGATATCATCTGTTTTGACAGGAAGAAAAGCACGTCTGCGGACGTGCTTTTCCATATATAAGGGGGAAACATGATTCGTATTGCAATCGTAGAGGATGATAAAGCTTTTATGAACAGGATCAAAAAGTATATAGACACTTATGTCATGGAAAACGATGTCGAAATCGATGTTTCTTGTTTTTCTGATGGAAGTGAACTGGTTTCAGACTATGAGCCGGTGTATGATATTCTGTTAATGGATATTGAAATGCCGAGAATGAACGGAATGGACGCGGCAAAGGTGGTGCGCAGGACAGATGACCGGGTCATTATAATTTTTATAACGAATATGGCACAGTATGCGATCAACGGGTATGAGGTCGGGGCTCTGGATTATGTACTCAAGCCGGTCAAATATTTTCCTTTTTCCATGAAGCTGACGAAGGCGGTTTCATCTATCCGGGAATCGGAGGCAGTAAGCCTGCTTGTTCCTCATGAGACGGGAGTTCGGAAGGTAATGTCTGATGATATTATCTATGCTGAGATAAGAGACCACTGGCTTCATATTATTACAAAGAGTCAGGAGTATAAAATGCTGGGGACTTTGAAAGAATTTGCAAACAAATTTGAGGAAAAGCATTTCACATGTTGTAACCACTGCTTTTGTATCAATCTGAAATATGTAACGTCACTTGAGAAAGAAACAGTTGAACTGGATGGCAGGTATGAGCTGAAGGTGAGCAGATCGCGCAAAAAGCAGTTAAAGCAGGCACTTTTAGATTATTACAAGGGAGGGCTGAGATAATGGGAGAGACAATTGCAGACTTGATATTACGGAGTTTTTTTACGATTAATATGCTTCCGATTGTTTTGCTGTTTTCAGCCGGTTTAAAGAAAAGGGACAGGTTCCCGTACCGTCTGGCCGGAGGGATTATATTCTGCCTGTTCTGTGCCAGTCTGTTCACCCACGGATTTTTAACGTATATTGTTGAATTCTGTGCAATGACAGTATTTTGCTTCCTCCTGTATGATATAACGGTAAAAGAATCTGTTTATTGTCTTGCGTGTGCATACATAACACAGCACATTTCTTACGGCCTGTACCAGATACTGTTCCGCCCGGATGGAAATCAGCCGGTTTATTCTATCGGCTATATACTGGTTTCCATAGCCGTACTTGCGGCAGTTTATTATTTGGTCGTGAGAAAGCTGCCAGAAAACGGCAGGTTTAATATTGATCTTAAATTTTCGATGTTTTCACTCTGTATTATATTACTGCTTGTACTGGTACTCAGTATTGTGGCGGATAATATTTATGCTGGGGACAGAAGCAGCATGTACTACGTTTGTATGGCATATGATCTGATCTGCTGTGTCTTTGTTTTATGGGAACAGGTTGATTATAAGAAAAAGCTGAAAAAACAGAGAGAACAGGATATGGAAAAGCAGATCTGGATGAAACAAAAGGAATTGTACAAGCTCAGGAAAGATGACATGGAGACGATCAATATGATCTGCCATGACCTGAAGAAGCATCTGGAGTCCCTTAAACTGTTTGCGAATGAAGAGGAGCGGCAGACATATTTCAATGAAGTCAGCAAAACAATACAGTCCTATGATTCCCAACTGGAGACCGGCAGCAAGGTGCTGGACATTCTGCTCTCGCAAAAGAATCTGATCTGTATGAAGAATGGTATTGACCTGACCTGTGTGGCAGATGGGAAAAAGATGGATTTCATTCATGCGGTAGATCTTTATACAATCCTTGGAAATGCGATAGACAATGCTATTGAAAGTGTACTTATGGTTTCTGATCCGGAAAAGAAGATAATTTCGGTTTCAGTGTGGACAAAAGGAAAACTTCTGCTTATGCAGGTGGAAAACTATTTTGAAAATGAGGACCTTATTTTTGAAAATGGTCTGCCGCTGACGACGAAGAAGGAGAGTGAAGGGCATGGATTCGGGCTGAAAAGTATCAGAAACAGCGTGGAAAAATATGATGGCTGTATGGATGTGGGGATACAAAACAATACATTTAGGCTGATGATTGTAGTTCCGATTCCGTAAGAAAGAAAAAAATGCAAAGTACGAAATGGAAATGACCTGTTACGAAATATCTGTGGATATTTTGTGAATTCATGATATATTTTACAAAAATAATGATGTGCACGGAATTATTTTATTCCCGCGGGCAGCGATTCAGGCAGACAGATTTGCATGTCCGGCTGGCGGCAGCAGCGGGAGTCGGGTTCCCTGCAGTTTGATGCAGTGTATCTGGCGCGATCATATATCATGGAGGAAAGGGAATGAAAATTAAGAAAGAACTGACACGAGGTTTAGGTGCAGTCTCGGCGTTCATGCTAGTTGCGGTGAACCTGGGCGCACCAGTTGCGGATTCGTATGAAGGCAGGATCAATACGGTTCTTGGAATTAACACAACGAAAATTGTATCTGATGATACAAAGGAAGAGGATACCGCATATTATAAGAGCGATTATGGAACAGATATTTATGACACAGACAAGCTTCAGGAACTGGAAGACGACTGTGCCGATGAGGCAGTGCTTGAACAGGAGGAAGGATCCGTACTTTTAAAAAATGATAATAATGCGCTTCCACTCTCAGAGGGCAGCAGCATCACATTATTCGGGCAGAATTCTATAGAAAGTGCCCAGAAGTCCGAGTCGGCTGGCGGGTTTGGAGCGGCGGCACCTGTCAGCGGGCCGTTTTACAGCTATCATTCAACAAGTGGGTCCACACAGGAACTGGTAACGTATTTATCTGCCATGCAGTCGGCGTATCATGTAAACGAAACAATGGTGAAAGCATACCAGAACAGTGGTTATACGCGCCTGAAGGATGCACAGAATCCGGAAATCGGAGAGGCACCGAAGGAATTATACACTGAAGATCTGAAAAACAGCTGGAAAAATGAATATAATGATGCGGCAGTAGTCATGCTGACGAGACAGGGAAGTGAAGACTGTGACCTTGTGCTGGAGGACTCAGAGGGGATCAGCCAGCTCGCACTGCATAAGGATGAGCGTGATCTTCTGGAAATGCTTAAGGAAGAGAAAGCAAACGGAACATTTAAGAAGATTATTCTTCTTGTAAACTCGAACTGGGCGATGGAACTTGGGGAGCTTGACGATTATGATGTGGATGCATGTCTCTGGATCGGGTCTCCCGGTGCAGTTGGTTTTACCGGCGTTGTAAACGTGCTGAAGGGTGATGTCAGCCCGTCCGGAAAACTGGTGGATACTTATGCGAAAAACTCCCTGTCAGCACCGGCAGTTACCTATGCGCAGGCTAAAAACACACCACAGTGGGAAAATCTGGATGAAGTTCTGGAATTCTGTTCAGATACGGACAAATATGTTTCTAATTATCTGATCTATTCCGAGGGTATTTATGTGGGATATAAATATTATGAGACAAGATACGAGGATACAGTGCTTGGCAGCGGGAATGCTACGGGTGCCGCCGGTTCTTCGACAAATGCAGCGTGGGATTATAACAACGAAATTGCCTATCCGTTTGGATATGGATTGTCTTACACATCCTTCACACAACAGGTAGATGGTGTAGAGTACCATGAAGAGACAGACAGCTATACAGTAAAGGTGACGGTAACAAATGAAGGAGATAAGGCAGGAAAATCTGTTGTCCAGGTTTATGCGCAGACTCCTTATGGTGATTACGAGAAAGAAAATGCAGTTGAAAAGTCTGCCATTCAGGTGGCCGGTTTTGAGAAGACTGGTATGCTGGAACCGGGCGCATCCGAGACTGTAGAGGTTGATGTGGAAAAATATCTGCTGGCCAGCTATGATTATACGAATGCAAAGGGATATATCCTGAGTGAAGGAGATTATTATCTTGCAATCGGTGATGACGCGCATGATGCATTAAATAATATTCTGGCGGCAAAAGGTGCGCAAGGAATGACAGACGTACTTGGCAGCCCGGCCGAAGGAGATGCGGACAAGGCATACACTTGGAAGGAAGAGAAACTGGATACAGAAACATATAGACAGTCACGTTATTCTGACGAGACGGTGACAAATCAGTTTGACGATGCCGACCTGAATAATCTGGAAACAGATACAGTTGATTACCTTTCCAGAAGTGACTGGGAGGGCACATATCCGGTTACACAGGTTTCTGTAACGGCGACAGAGGATATGATGAAAACTCTCGACGGCGAGCTGTACGAACAGCCAGAGGATTCTCCGTCCGTCGATGATTTTACACAGGGAAAAGATGCTGGCCTCTCCTTTGTAAGCATGAAAGATGTGGAGTTTGACGATGAGGAAACATGGAATACATTTTTAGACCAGCTGACGGCAGAGGAAATGTGTTCAATCCTTCCGGACCAGAATGGTTCTTCTATGATCGAAAGCGTAAATATGCCGGCCACATACAGAGGGGATGACATGGACTGTCTGGAGCAGGTGAAATTTAAGGCAACTGAAAAGTCTGGTATCGTATGGCCTTCAACGGTGGTCATGACTTCAACATGGAACAAGGATGAGATGGCAAGGCGCAGTGCCCTGACAGCAAACGAGGCTTACTTCATGGGCTGTACCGAGATCTGGTCAGGGGGGCCGAATATTCACAGGACACCATTTAACGGACGTGCATCCGCGTACTATTCAGAAGACGGTAATATGGGATATATCGTCGGAGCCATTGTCGGGGAAAATGTCCAAAAATACGGTATTATTCTGGGGCTCAAACACATGGTTGTCAACGACCAGGAGGCAAACAGGGAGAGTGTGGCGACCTTTACAAATGAACAGGCTTTAAGAGAGCAGTATCTCAGGGCATTTGAAGGCGCTTATACGAAAGGCGGCGCCCTGGGGACAATGACAGCGTTTAACCGTATCGGATGTACCTACTGTGGAAGCTCTGCGCCTCTTCTGACACAGGTACTGCGCGGTGAATGGGGCTTTAAAGGGCATGTGACAACAGATGCGGTTGTTGCAATGGATTATAAGACGCATTATACGTCGAATATCACAGCAGGCGTCGACTATTTCTGCTGGGATATGGCCGGATTCGGAGCATCAGAGGAGTCGGCGGCATCCAACCTCAGTAAAGACAAAGTATTAAAGGCAATTGAAGATGGCGATGGTTATATGCTGGAAGCATTGCGTAATGCAACAAAGCATACCGTCTATGCCCAGTCCAGATCCATTCTGATCAACGGACTTGACAGCAATGCAAAAGTAGAACACATTACACCGTGGTGGCAGACTGCTCTGAAAGCACTGAATGTTGTATTCATCCTGCTGACAGCATTGTTTATCGGACTATACTATCTGGAGGCATTTGTCTGGAGTAAAAAAGAACTAGGAGGGAAGCAGTCATGAAAGGATTATTAGTACAAAAAAGAATCAGCGGCCTGATCAATCTTGTGAATGCAGTATTTACTTTCATTATTATGATCGCTTATGCGGTTCTGTCAAATAAAGCAGGAGAATTCAATAAGAATGTAGTGATATATCTGCTGCTTGCTGTAATATGCTGTGCTGTATATTTCAGCGTTGATCATAAGTTTCTGGATATCGCAAATCTGGTCGCTGTTGTATTCCTTACGATGGGAATAGGGACATTTGCAATCGGCAGTATTAATACATTTGCCGACGCGCTGAATGGTATCTCCATGTTTGGATCATCCGGAGATATCGGGTATATTGTCGTTCTTCTGATTCTGCTTGCAGTGGCCCTGCTGGCTGAGATTGTATCCTGCTTTATGAGCAGGGAGCCGAAAGTCCCATTAGTAAAATTAACAGATAAAGTATCTGATTAAGAAGAGAAGTAAAGCCATACTGACATTGTACCGCTTCTGCATGGTACGGTGACAGTATGGCTTCATTTTTGTGGTAAAGGAGCAGCTTATAAAAGGTCTACAAGCTTTGCGGCCGCATCCTGCAGCATCTGATAAAAGGCTTCCTCGTCGGATGTGCTCTTTTGTTTTCCATTCTCTATGATCCGGATCAGCTCTTTGAGATCTTCATTATCCGGTTCTTCCTCCTGCATCAGTCCGCACAGCCTCTGGGACGCCTCTATCATTCTGAGAGGGCCATAGATATGCGGTTCGTTTTCTAAGCCGGCGGCACTGGTTATCATATAAATTAAAAGTTCCATATATGCTTCTTTGTTATTCATGTTTTTCCTCCCATCGGTTAAAAATCAGGACATCCTCCAGAGATTTCCGTCTGGACTCTCTGGGTTCTCCGTCCGGCCAGCCTATGGACATAAGCATTTCAATGCGGTGGGTATCGGGCAGATTCAGAAGCTTCCTGACAGCTGCGTCGTTATAAGATTTGACAGCACAGGTCCCGAGGCCTTCTTCAAGCGCGGCAAGCATAATGTTTTCGGCAGCCATAGAGGCATCCATCATGCAGCCGTAGATTTCAGAATTGCGTGAACCATGTTTCAGGGCATAGTCCATATCCGAACAAATGACCAGAATGACAGGCGGTTTGCCGCTCAAACCGGGACTGAACAGATCGACTTTACTTACTAGTTCGGGAAGCGTGACAAAGATAAACTTCCATGCCTGGAGATTACTGGCGCTTGGGGCGGACCGGCCGGCATCTGCAAGCTTCAGGAGGAGTTCCGTGGGTACGGGCTTATCCTGAAATTTTCGTATACTTCTGCGGGACTGGATTGCTTCAGTAACATTCATAGATTCATACCTCTCTTTCGTGGAATGCCATTCACTAAAAATTTCCAGTATGGGTATATATATTCCCCTGATATTTATGGGGACTGCGGATAAAATAATTATATCCCATATGATAAAATGTGTCACTTATTAAAAAAAAATATTGACATTCGGAGATGAAAATTTCATAATAAAATCAACTGAACTTTATGAGAATAAAGTATAGAATGAAGTATAGACTTTAGTCTAGTAAAGCTCGCGAAACCGTTGAAATTACAAAGGATAAGAAAGGAGAAAAGCAATTGAATGTTGTAACGTTAGGACTGCGCGTGGCTATCATAGGATATGCCCTCATATTTGCAGTGGTATTTATCAGAGACTGTCTGAACCATAAGGAGGATTTTAAAGGGCGGAAGCATGTTACCCTGTTTATCATCGGGGCAGTTACCAATTTTTTCGATACACTGGGAATCGGAAGCTTTGCGACAACACAGGCGGCCTTTAAACTGACAAAATCAAGTTCGGATAAGATTATGCCGGGAACTCTGAACGTTGGGGACTGTATTCCGGTCATGACGGAGTTTCTTCTGTTTCTCGGACTGGTAGAGGTGGCTCCACTGACACTGATCTCTATGATTGTGGGGGCGATTATAGGTTCACTTATTGGGGCAAATGTTGTATCCAAATGGTCCGTTAAGGTCGTAAGATATGCTTTGGGAGGCGCACTGGTATTTCTGGCAGTTATGATGGGCTGCAGGCTGATGGAGATCGGCCCGTTCGGTACAGCCGGGATGGCAACAGGACTTGCAGGGTGGAAACTCGCTGTCGCTGTCGGCGTAAATTTTTTGCTGGGTGCGCTAATGACTATAGGTGTCGGGCTGTACACCCCATGCATCGCTCTTTGCAGCGCACTGGGACTGAATGTAAAGATCGCCTTTCCGGTTATGTTCGGTTCTTGTGCCTTCCTGATGCCTTCCTGCGGATTTGCATTTATTAAAAAAGGAACTTATGACAGGGCTGCGGCTGCATGGCTGACAATCGGCGGGGCAGTAGGGATTTTTATTGCATTTTGCATCGTACGATCGCTTCCGCTGGAAATACTGACATGGATTATTATAGTAGTAATGCTGTATACTGCTGTCATGTTTTTTAAAGATGCAAGGAAAAATGCCGAGTAGGAATGGGATTCATTTTTGATAAATACTTGCCAAACGGTGCCAAATCCTATACAATGAAGTCGACAATTTAATAATGAAGGTTATTTGAAGAAGGAGACAGACATGAAAAGAAGAACAATGAGTATTCTTGTAATGCTTACGATGGCTGTAACTATTGCACTGAGCGGATGTTCAGGTGATAAGGGAGAGCAGAAGTCAACGACGGAGAATAAACTTTCAGGAAACCCAGTCGAGGGCGGAAGTATCAAGGTAGGTATTTCCCAAGATTTGGACAGTCTTGACCCACACAAAGCAGTTGCGGCAGGAACAAAAGAGGTTTTATTTAACATTTATGAAGGCCTAGTAAAGCCGGATAAAGATGGTGATTTAGTCGAAGCCGTAGCCAGCAGCTATTCAGTTTCTGATGATGCAAAGGTATATACATTTACCTTGCGTGATGGGGTGAAGTTCCATAACGGGAATGCTGTGACGGCAGAAGATGTGAAATATTCAATAGACAGATGCGCTGATACTTCTAATGGGGAACCATTGGTATCAGCGTATTCTATTATTGAGAGTGTGAATATTCTGGATGAGAAGACGGTTGAAATCCGCCTCACAGAATCCAATACCGAGTTCCTTGCCTATATGACGACAGCGATTATCCCGAAAGACTATGACAAGCTGGACACAGAACCAGTTGGGACAGGTCCGTTTAAGTACGTATCTCGCAGCCCGCAGGAAAATGTTATTCTGGAGAAGAATGAAGACTACTGGGGAGAAAAAGCACATCTTGATAAGGTGGAATTCAAAATTGTAGCAGACGCGGATATGCTGGTCACGAATTTGAAAGGCGGTTCCATCGACATGGCGATGCGACTTACTTCAAGTCAGGCCGCGGAGCTGACAGACGGCTTCCATATAGAAGAAGGAACCATGAATCTTGTACAGGCATTATACCTGAACAATGATGTGGAGCCACTGAACAACGAAAAGGTCAGACAGGCACTCTGCTACGCAGTCAATCCAGATGAAATCATGGATATGATGGCAGACGGCAAGGGCGTCCGCATCGGGACAAGCATGTATCCGGGATTAAAGAAGTACTACGATGAAGAATACGCGGATTATTACACACAAGATTTTGAAAAAGCAAAAGAACTGCTCAAAGAAGCTGGATATCCGGATGGATTTGACCTGGAGATAACCGTAAGCTCCGCAGACCAGCCACACGTAGACACTGCACAGGTGATTGCAGAAGAACTCAAAAACATCGGCGTCAATGTCACAATCAAACCGATCGAATGGGAAGCATGGCTGGAAGATGTCTACGCAAAACGCGACTACCAGTCAACCGTAGTTGGTGTAGACGCATCCAACCTGTCAGCACGCGCAATGCTGGAACGCTTCACATCCGATGCATCCGGAAACTTTATTAACTTCAAAGATGACGAGTACGATAAAGTCTTCAAAGAAGCAATCGCAGCAACAGACGAAACAGAACAGATCAAACTATACAAACAGGCAGAAGGAATATTAGCAGAAAAAGCCGCAAACGTCTACATTCAGGATCTGGCAAATCTGGTAGCAGTCAGCAATAAATACGACGGATATACATTCTACCCGTTATATGTACAGGATATGTCAACAATATATATGGTTGAATAAACCAAAAAAACCTTCAAAAAGGTACACCACTAAACGCAGTTTGGGACGTAGTAAAGTTGAAAAAGATTACGTCCCCAAGGAGGCAGGTATGAAGTTTGTTTTTAGGAAATTATCAGGTCTTATAATCGCATTATTAATTGTCAGTATGCTTGCCTTCCTTGCGTTTGAGGTGATTCCCGGGGACCCTGCGAGGTCGATTCTTGGCACGGAGGCGACTGAGGCGAAGGTCCAGGCTCTGCGGGAGGAGATGGGCTTGAACCGTCCCCTGCCGCAGCGGTATGGACTGTGGCTGAAGGATTTTGCCGCAGGGGATATGGGGATGTCTTATTCTTATCAGGTCCCGGTCAGGGAGATGATCGGGGATAAGATTCCTATTACGATTACGCTGACTCTGATGGGTTTTTTCTTTATTTTGTTGTTTTCTATACCGGTGAGTCTTTTGAGTGTGAGGTATGAGAATCGGTTTGTGGATCAGTTCTTTTTGATTCTGAATCAGGTTACGATGTCTGTTCCGCCGTTTTTTGTCGGGATTATTTTCACGGTGTTATTCGGATTGGTATTTAAGTTGTTCACGCCGGGGGGATATGTTTCTTATACGGAGAGTCTTACCGGATTTCTGGGATATCTGATTCTTCCGTCGATCGCCATCGCGCTGCCAAAGGCGGCTATGACTACGAAGCTGTTCCGCAGTTCGCTGATTACGGAGATGAGGCAGGATTATGTGCGTACGGCGATGAGCAGGGGGAACGCCCCGTGGAGAGTGCTTGTGCATCATGCGCTGAAGAATGGGATTCTTCCGGTGATTACATTTTTAGGAATGGCGATTGCGGATATGATTGCAAATAGTATTGTGATCGAGCAGGTGTTCGGAATCCCGGGACTCGGGAGGACGCTGATCTCGTCGATATCCAAACGGGATTATCCCGTGGTGGAGGCTGTGATTGTTCTGATTGCAGTGGTGATTCTGGTGATTAATGTAATTGTGGATTTACTGTATCGGAAACTGGACAAACGGATTGAGATATAGAGGTACTGATTTGAGCAGATTAAGTATAAACGGGATGAAAAAGGGAAAAACTTCCAATAACCTATTTTCCGGCAGGCCCCAAAAGCTGTCCGGGCAGAAGGCGGCCGGGGGCGGGCTGAGAAGTTATAATTTCACATTTGGGGCGGTACTTACGGTGGTTATGCTGGGACTGATCGTGCTGGGATTTTTCTGGGTGCCGTATGATACGGAAGCGATGCAGGGGTCGGTAAAATTAAATGCCCCGTCTCTTGCCCATATTTTTGGGACAGACCAGTTCGGCAGGGATGTGTTCAGCCGGGTTCTTTCCGGCGCAGGCAGCACGCTGGCGATTGCCGGGGGGACGATTCTGATCGGGGGCGGTATCGGCATTCTGATCGGGGCCGTGACCGGGTATTTCGGGGGCTGGCTGGATGAAGGGCTGATGCGGATCAACGATGTGCTGGCAGCATTTCCCAGTGTACTTCTGGCACTGGTGATTATCAGCATATGGGGAAGCGGGAAATATAAGGTCATGCTGGCTCTCGGAATCGCTTTTATCCCGAGTTTTGCAAGGATTGTGCGCGGTGAATTTATGCGCTGCCGGGAAGAAGATTACGTCACAAGTGCCAGACTGATCGGGGTATCCACGCCACGGATTTTGTTTGTCCATATACTGCCGAATATCCTTCCGGCACTCTTATCTTCCCTGACGATCGGGTTCAATAATGCCGTCATTCAAGAGGCTGGCATGAGCTATCTAGGGATCGGTGTGCAGCCGCCGGATGCCAGCCTTGGACGGATGCTTTCTGAATCCCAGACATATCTGGCAAGCGGACCGTGGTGTGCAGTCTTTCCCGGACTCTTTCTGGTCCTGCTGATTCTGGGAGTCGGAATGCTGGGTGAAGGGATTCTGGACAGATTCGGAGGTGGAAGATAATGCTGAAAGTGGAAAATCTGTCGATTCACTTCGAAGAGCGCGGAGACAGCCAGGAAGTCGTGCGGGACGTATCCTTCGAAATTCAGGACGGAGAAATCTTAGGAATCGTGGGTGAATCAGGCTCGGGGAAAACAATGACGGCTCTGACGATCGCAGGGCTTTTGAAAAACAATGCCATATTGGATAGCGGAAGTATCCGGCTGGACGGCGTAAACCTGCTTTCCCTGTCGGAAAAGGAAATGCGCTCAATTCAGGGAAAAGATATCAGTATGATTTTTCAGGAACCGATGACCGCACTCAATCCGACGATGAGGATTGGAAAACAAGTAGAGGAGGCACTAATCCTGCACACAGGTCTTTCAAAGGAAGAACGCAGGAAAAAGGTCATCAAAGCTCTGGAAGATGTGGAATTGACTCAGCCTGAAAAGCTGTGCCGCAAATATCCTTATGAATTATCCGGAGGAATGCGACAGCGCGTCATGATCGCCGCGGCAATCGTATGCCGGCCCAAACTTCTAATCGCTGACGAGCCGACAACTGCGCTGGATGTGGGGACGCAGGAGAGTATTCTGAAATTATTAAAGAAATTGAATAAAAAATACAATATGGGAATCCTCTTTATATCCCATAACCTGAGAGTGGTAAATGAACTCTGCAGCAGGGTCCTCGTCATGAAAGACGGCCGGGTGCTGGAGGAAGGACAGGCAGTGCAGATTTTTGAGCATCCGCAGACAGAGTATACAAAGGAACTAATCGCCGCGATCCCGACCCGGACAAAAGGAAGCAGATTCTATGAACTCCTGAAAGCAAGAGCCAGTGAGGAAGGATTTGCAGATTCGGATGTAAAGGCAGGTGAAGAAAATGCCTGAGAAAGTACTAGAGTTAAAGGGAGTAAACGCATATTATAAGGAAGGAAAACAGAAGAAACAAGTTCTCGAAGACGTTTCGTTTACCTTGTATGAGGGCGAAATCACGGGTCTGGTTGGAGCCAGCGGAAGCGGCAAGTCTACATTGTGCAAATGCGTGCTCGGCCTCCTGAAAGAATATGATGGAGAGATCATTCATTATACAAAATCCCCCCAGATGATCTTTCAGGACCCGTTCCGCTCCCTGAACCCAAAGAAATCGATCGGCTGGATTCTCGAGGAACCATTAAAAGTACAGGGCGGGGGCACGAAAGAGCAGCGCCGGGAAAAGGCGGAAGAGATGTTAAAACGCGTACATCTTCCGGTGGAACTATATGGTCGTTATCCGAGAGAACTAAGCGGCGGACAGAGGCAGAGGGTGAGCATCGCCCTGGCTTTAATTACAGGCACAAAATTTATTCTGGCAGATGAACCTCTGTCCGCACTGGACGTGACGGTTCAGGCCCAGATCATCGCTCTTTTAAAGGAGCTGCAGGAAAGTGAAAAAATCTGTTACCTGTTCGTATCCCATGATCTGGATGTGGTCAGTATGCTATGCAGCCGGGTTCTCTTTTTAAAAGACAGGAAAGTGAAGGAATATGCGGACTTATAAAATGACAATTATATACGATGGAACGAGGTACCAGGGCTGGCAGAGGCAGAAAAATACGGATCAGACAATTCAGGGTATCCTGGAGGCGTCCATCGGGAAAATAGCCGGTTATCCGGTGGAAGTAAATGGTTCCGGCAGGACAGACGGCGGTGTGCATGCAAAAGGACAGACTGCAAGCATAACCCTGTCCGGCAGAGTGGATGAAACAACATTCCGTGAAGAACTGAACAAAGTACTCCCCGAAGACATCCGGGTAAAGGAAATGCTCCTTGTGAAAAACGGTTTTCACGCCCGGCAGAATGCAAAAGGGAAGCGGTACGAATATTTCATAGATACCCGGGAAAAGCCGGATGTATTTGCAAGAAAATATTGCTGTCACTATCCTTATGGACTGAACATTGCGGCGATGGAAGAGGCGGCCGGTTATCTGATCGGGAAACATGATTTTTCAGGATTTACAGATAAAAAAGACGAAAAGTCCACAATTCGGACAATTTATGATATAATCATTGAGAAACAGGACAGCAAGATACGGATCGAATATTATGGGACGGGCTTTCTGTACCATATGGTCCGTATTCTGACAGGAACTCTTCTGGAGGTAGGCACAGGAGAGAAAAAGCCGGATGAGGCCATCTCCATTCTGGAGGCGGGAAAGCGTGAATATGCAGGCTTTCTGGCACCTGCCAGAGGATTGTTTTTAAAAGAAGTCTACTATACTTAAGAGGATGCAGGGGAGCCGGAATGCGGGGAAGAAAAGGATGTAGAGCAGATTCTGCTCATATTCATGCGATTCCCGGCAGCCGGCTCCTGATTTACTTTAGAATCAGATGAAAAGATAAGGAGGCCTAAATGAAATTTATATCATGGAATGTGAACGGCATACGCGCATGTGTGCAGAAAGGATTCGTGGAATTTTTCCGCGGGGCGGACGCAGATATTTTCTGCATTCAGGAAACAAAAATGCAGGAGGGACAGTTGGAACTGGATCTGGAGGGATATCACCAGTACTGGAACTATGCGGTAAAAAAAGGATACTCCGGGACAGCAGTATTTACAAAAAAAGAGCCCCTGTCCGTGGCTTATGGGATTGGTATCGAAGAACACGATCAGGAAGGGCGTGTCATCACGCTGGAATTTGAAGACTTTTACTTTGTAACTGTCTACACACCAAATTCCCAGAATGAACTCGCCAGACTGGATTACCGGATGAAGTGGGAAGATGATTTCCGGGCATATCTGAAGAAACTGGATGAGAACAAGCCAGTTGTTGTGACAGGCGACATGAACGTGGCACATCAGGAAATCGACCTGAAAAATCCAAAAACAAACCGCAGGAATGCAGGTTTTACGGATGAAGAACGCCAGAAATTTACGGATCTTCTGGATGCAGGATTCATCGATACATTCCGTTATTTTTATCCGGATCAGGAAGGCATCTATTCCTGGTGGTCTTACCGTTTCCGGGCCCGCGAAAAGAATGCAGGGTGGCGTATCGACTATTTCTGCGTATCAGAGTCGTTAAAAGACAGACTCAAAGGGGCAGGCATCCTGACGGAGGTGCTCGGTTCAGACCATTGTCCCGTCGTACTCGAGATGGAGTAAATAATTTAAATATAGAAACAGGAGGCAGTCAGCATGACAAAGATTGATATCATTTCCGGTTTCCTCGGAGCCGGAAAAACAACATTTATCAAAAAAATGCTTCAGGAGGCATTTCAGGGAGAACAGGTGGTTCTGATTGAAAATGAATTTGGCGAGATTGGGATTGACGGAGGATTTTTGAAAGATTCCGGGATCGAAATCCGCGAGATGAATTCAGGATGCATCTGCTGTTCTTTAGTCGGGGATTTCGGAAAGTCACTGAAAGAAGTAGTGGATAAGTACCACCCGGACCGGATCCTGATCGAACCTTCCGGAGTCGGGAAACTCTCCGATGTCATCAAAGCAGTGCAGGATGTCCAGGGAGAGATTGATGTGGTACTGAACAGTTTTACCACTGTGGTAGATGCAATGAAGTGTCGTCTGTACAGAAAGAATTTTGGTGAATTCTTCAGCAATCAGGTCGAGTATGCGGGGGCAATCATATTAAGCCGTACAGATAAAGCAAAACCGGAAAAGGTGGAAGAAAGCTATCAGCTTCTGCGCGAACTGAATGAGAAAGCACCGATCATTACAACTCCGATCGCGGAGCTTTCCGGTGAAAAACTGCTGGAAACAATGGAACACAGCAAGTCTCTGGAAGAAGAACTGCTGGCAGAGATTACCTGCCCTGAATGCGGCGGGCATCATGAGCATGGGGAAACATGCGGCTGCGACCATGACCATGCGGACCACGGGCACCACCATGAAGAACATGACCATGCTGGACATCATCACGAAGACAACGACCATGCTGGACATCATCACGAAAACCACGGCCACGAAGGGCACAGCCATGATCACGCCGGACACCCGCATGACCATGAAGGCCACGATCACGATGACCACTGTGGCTGCGGCCACGACCATCACCACGATCACGGCCACCACCATGCCGATGAAGTATTTACGAGCTGGGGATGTGAGACCATCAAAACCTACACGAAAGCGGAGATCAGCAGTATTCTTGAGACACTGGAGTCCGACGACACACTTGGTACAATCCTGCGTGCGAAAGGGATGGTTGCCGGGGAGGGAGAATGGATTTATTTCGATATGGTTCCCCAGGAACATGAAGTGCGCAGCGGTTCAGCTGAATATACTGGCAGAATCTGTGTGATTGGTTCTGAACTCAAGGAAGACAGACTTGTAGAATTATTTGGTATAAAATAGATGTAACTGTTCAAAACATACGAACAGCTGCATGCAGATATAAAAGCATGATTGGAGAGATTTAAAATGGCAGAACCAGATGTAATGGTTTATCTGATGACCGGATTTCTGGACAGCGGAAAGACACAGTTTCTGAAGTTCACGCTGGAGCAGGAATATTTCCAGATAGAGGGGACAACTCTGCTCATTCTTTGTGAAGAGGGTGAAGAGGAGTATGACCCGCAGGAAATGAAGAAATATAATGTAGTTATTGAGCATGTGGAAGATCAGGAAGAACTGACGGCACAATGGCTGGGGGAAATGAATGAAAAATACAGTCCCGAGCGTGTTGTAGTCGAGTATAACGGAATGTGGAAGGTCAGTGACTTTGAGGCACTGGAACTTCCAAAAGGATGGGGGATTGAGCAGAAGCTTACAACAGTGGATGCCAGCACTTTCCAGATGTATCTGGCTAATCTGAAGCCTTTGTTTGTAGAAATGGTCAGAAATTCAGAAATGGTATTATTTAACCGCTGCACAGATAAAAAACCGCTGGCAGGATACCGCCGGAGTGTAAAGGTTGTAAGCCCTCAGGCGGAAGTGATCTTTGAGGACGAACAGGGGGAAGTGGAAAATATTTTTGAGGACGATGTCCCGTATGACCTGAATGCCCCTGTAATCGAAGTGCGCCGGGAGGACTACGGAATCTGGTATGTAGATGTGATGGACAATCCGGACAGATATAAAGGGAAAACGGTAGAGTTTACGGCCAGAGTGTTGAAGCCGAAAGGATTTCCTTCCAAAGTATTCCTGCCGGGACGTATGGCCATGACCTGCTGTGCAGATGATACCACGTTTCTGGGATATATATGTAAGAGTTCCTATGCACCAAAATTAAAGCCGGGGCAGTGGGTGACCGTGCGTGCAAAAATCGGTTTCGGACGCGTGTCTGTTTACCGTGGTGTCGGTCCGGTGCTGGAGGCAGAGCATATTGAGTCTGCGGAACCTATAGAGGAACTGGTATATTTTAACTAAAAGTAATATTTGAACTGCACTTTTAAGGATTGCATAAAGGTGTAAAGTGCGTTAAAATTATATCAAATATGGAGAGATAAGAAGGAGAGAGTCTATGGAAAAGCAATTTGACGTAATCGCAATGGGGGAACTCTTGATTGATTTTACAATGAACGGACAGAGCGAACAGGGAAATGGCCTGTTTGAGGCATGCCCGGGCGGCGCTCCGTGCAACGTGCTTGCAATGTTGAACAAGCTGGGCAAGAAGACTGCATTTCTTGGAAAAGTCGGGAAGGACCAGTTCGGAGTTCTGCTCAAGAATACATTAGACGAAACAGGAATTGACACCTCTAATTTAAAAATGGATGCCGATGTGAACACAACATTGGCCTTCGTACATACATTCCCCGACGGGGACCGCGAATTCTCATTCTACCGTAATCCCGGAGCTGACATGATGCTGACAGAGGACGATGTAGATCCGGAATTCCTGAACAAGGCAAGATTATTCCACTTCGGTACGCTGTCGATGACACATGAGGGTGTCCGTAAGGCAACAGAAAAGGCTCTGGATACGGCAAAAGAGAATGGCCTTCTTATTTCCTTCGATCCGAACCTGCGCCCGCCGCTCTGGAGCTCACTCGAGCTGGCAAAAGAGCAGATGGAATATGGTTTCCAGTTCTGCGATATCCTTAAGATATCAGATAATGAGATCCAGTTTGTATCCGGGAAAGAGGACTATGACGAGGGAATCCAGTACCTTCAGGAGAAATACAACATCCCGCTGATCCTGCTGACCCTTGGAAAAGATGGAAGCCGCGCATACTATAAAGGCATGCGTGTCGAGAGAAGCGGATTCACCATGAACACAATCGAGACAACCGGTGCAGGAGATACCTTCTGCGGAAGCTCCCTGAATTATATACTGGAGCACGGTATCGACAATCTGACGGAAGAAGAACTCGGCGAGATGCTCACATTTGCCAATGCAGCAGCAGCCGTTATCACAACCCGTAAGGGGGCTATACGTGCGATGCCTGAGAAGGAAGAGGTAATGAGTGTCATTGGAGAGCAGGCGTAAGCGATATCATAGTGAGAAAAATGGAACAGTCCGGGAGATGAATGATATCGACCGGGCTGTTCTATTACTGTTCATAGGAACCTTGTAATCAGGAACAAAGGTATTGAGGAATAGTAATAGCTATGGTAAGATTTACCGAGGAGCAATTCATGTATAGAATGTGACTTTCAATTATATAATTAGTCAGTAAAACAGAAAGAAAACACCCTCTACTTTGGCAGGTTAGGGTGAAATCAAATTTTGGAAGACAACAGAGGAGATTCCTGATGAGAAAAAAGGAAGGCAAGATTATCTACAAACTATTTTCAATGCTGTTGATTAGCATTTGCATTCCCCTGTTCATTTTTTCCTATGTATCCTACGTGATGTCTTATCAAAGCATAGGCGCAGATTACAAAGAAAGTAAAAATAATCTGGACAGGCAGGTGGCCGAGAATATAGAGAACAATTTTTACACACTGCAGAACCAGTCGATCGCCTTGTATGACTACGACAGTATTTCCTATATTCTGGACACGGACAAGGCTGAGATTACTGACGAGTATGTTGAGAATTACAATCTTGTTTACGGAAATCTGGTCAGTATTATTCAGGGAAACCTGAAACTGGACAGTATCAGTCTGATTGATCTGGCCGGAGAAGTGAAGTTTTATTTTGACCGGAATATGTCCAGCCAGAATCTGAGCACCGTAGCGAATGAGCCTTGGTTTTCACGGACAATGGAGGCTCATGGGAGAGCAGTTATTGTGCCACCCCATGAAAATATATATACTAATAAAAAAGAAAAAGTTGTCTCCGTATGCAGGGTCATTATGAATCCTTATGATGATACCGTCTCGGGCATACTGAAGATTGATCAGGAAGTGAGTACGTTTGAGAGTATTTTTGATATGATAGATAAGGATGAAGGTGAGGCTTACTTCGTGTTCAGCAGCGAAGGCGAGTTGTTTTATGAGAGTGGCGGACTGAATACGGAGGAGGCGCAGTCTTTATTTCAGTATGTTGAAACCCATGAGGGCGGTGAGATGACTTGGAGTCATGGAGGTACAGAGATTGTTACGTATGGGACTTCATCGAAGGATAACTGGACAGTTATCTCTCTGGTTCCGGAGAAGAATATCCACGAGCGGGCTGCATTCATACGTAGGATTAATACAGGACTGACGGCTGTTCTTGTCATTATATGTGCCGGTGTTTCTGTCATGATTTCTGTGACGATTAATAAGCCAATCCGAAATCTGAAGACTTCTATGAAGGAGTTTCAGGGTGGCAACTTGAAGGCACAAGTGGAGATTAATCGGAATGATGAGTTCGGAATGATTGCCAATGTTTTTAACGGCATGGTAGAAAATATTAGAAAGCTGATCAATGAGCAGTATGAACTGAAGCTACTGAAAAAGCAGGCACAGTTGGAAAACTACCAGAGTCAGATCAACCCACACTACCTGTTCAATACGCTGAATTCAATCAAGGCAGTTTCTATGCAGGAGGGGGCTGGGAAGACAACCCAGATGATACAATGTTTTTCGGATGGTTTCAGGTATGCACTGAACCGTGGTGTGTACGTCGTCAGCTTCCGTGAAGAACTGGAATACATTGATAAATATATTCTGCTCCAGAGGATGCGGTTTGGGGAAAAGGTGCGGGTGGAGAAGGAGATTGAGAACGAGGTTTTGGATAACGAATGCCTGCGGATGGTTCTGCAGCCGATCATAGAGAACGCATTTTATCATGGGTTGGAAAAGACGAACGAGAGTGGGAGGATTATGATCGTAGCCCAGGAAGTAGGTGACGAATTTTTTATTTATATATCTAATACGGGCACGGTGGTGCCCCCTGAGCGGATGAAAGAAATCAATGAGCAACTTTCCTGGGATGAGGAACGCTATCGGATTGAGAACAGTGACAAGGTGGGGATATTTAATGTAAATGCACGGATTAAGTATCATTATGGAAGCCGATATGGACTAAGGATGATATATGGAATAGAAAATGAAACAACGATAAAGATTTATCTCCCGTGCCGAAAATTAAATTAAAGGGGAACCAAAGAAAATGAAAATACTGATCATAGATGATGAATATTTGGCAAGGGAGTCTTTGAAGACCCAACTGAAAAATCTGGGGGAGTATGTGCTTTATGAGGCGGAAAGTGCTGTGGATGCTCTGAAGATTATGGAATCAGAGAAACCGGATGTCGCGTTTGTTGATATCCAAATGCCGGAAATGTCTGGGATTGAGTTCATGGAACAGGCCAGAAAGTTTTTGTTCCAGTCTGTTTTTGTTGTCCTGAGCGGTTACAACTTGTTTGAATATGCACAGAAAGCCATTGAATTTGGTACATATAAGTATTTGCTGAAGCCGATCAGTGATGAGAGTCTGGCATCACTTATGATGGAGATCGAGAATCAGCTTTTTGTAAGGCAAAAAGAGCGTCAAAGATATGAAGAACTCTATATGTCAGATAAGAAACGAATACGCATACTGCAAAGAAAATATGTGTATGAGCTTTTGAATGCGCCGGCGGACAGGCGGGAACGGATTATGCAATTATTGGAGGAGAACGGAGTCATACTCGTCCGGCCCAATTTTCGGGTTATCATGATTCATACGAGTATAGTGGCACCGGAAGATGAGGAACTTTTGAAGTTTGGTCTTGAAAATATAGCAGATGAAATTTATCGTGAAATAGCAGATTCGGTTTGCTTTTTTGAGGAAGAGCGGGAGATGGGGATTCTGTTGAACCTGGAGAAACCAATTCAGCAGGAGGCATTTGACAGGCGGTTGGAAGTAATGTATAAGGAAATGATCAGGTTCACGAATATGCTGGATATACCAGAATTGACAATGGGGGCAGGGGAGATGAAAACCGGTACCAGTAAGTTGGGAGAAGCATATGATTCTGCAAAGCAGGCCTTGAATTTGTATCTGGTTGCCGGTACGAATAAAATTTATTATGCGGGAGAGAAGACAGAGGGGGAAACGTTCAGCAGGCAATACTGGGAAAAACGCTTTGAAAGGGAACTTCTGGTGAGAAACCAGGAGGGAATTGAAGGCTGTATCGAAGAGTTGTATACCAAGTTTCGAGGCGGCAGCCTAACCAATATCAAGGAACTGCATAAGCTGCATCTGAGTTTCTTCGTGATGCTCAGAAAATCTGTGGAAGAGACGGCGGCAGAAAGTAGCGAAGTGTTGGAGGATGAATTCTGGCTTTACAGAAAAATTCAGAAGTTCGATACCATAGATGATATGAAATATTTTCTGATGGAAAAAGTAAGATGCTGTTTTCAGGTATTTATGGATTCTTCAAAAACCGGCAATCAGAGAGCTGTGCAGAGGGGGAAGCAGTTCATTGAAGAAAATCTGGGAAATGAGCTGACGTTGAATGCCGCAGCGGAGCATGTGAACCTGAGTGCTGTATATTTCAGCAAGATATTCAAGGAAGAAGAAGGAAAAAACTTTATAGACTACGTAACACAAAGAAGGATGCAGCTGGCATGCGAGCTTCTGGAGAATAATGTAAAGACTGCGGAGATATGCGACAGAATTGGATATCATGACATGAAACATTTCTATAAGGTGTTTAAAAAAAATATGGGGATCAGTCCGGGAGAATATAAAAAGAAAACCGGAAAATAGTAATAAGAACATAGGAAACGAATGTTTTACTGACGTTTTCTTATGTTCTTTTTTTATGTTGAAATATCCCACTTTTTATTAAAAAAGCCCCACTAGGATAAATGGTGGTTCTGAGGTATAGTTTAGTCAAGAAGAAAATGTAACATTACATAAAAACAAGGAGGAATAGTTATGAAGAAGAAAATACTCAGCATTCTGCTGGTCGGAGCGATGGTGTTTGGAATGACCGGGTGCAGTTCGGGCGAGGCATCAGAAAAACAGAGAAGTGATGAAAGGGAAAAAGTAACTCTTAGATTCGTATCCTGGATGACAGGCGGGGAGGATAAGGCATATTTGGAAGGCTTCAAAGAAGCCCATCCTGAAATTAATGTGGAGGTGGAGGCGCTAGACGGCACAAATTATGATAAACTTCTGAAAACACGCCTTATGTCAGGCGATGCTCCGGATATATTTCTGATTAAGCCCGAGCAGTACGAGAAGTTTGTAAAAGAAGACTATCTTATGGATGTAAGTGACCAGCCGGCGATGGAGGTTTTAGGCGGATCAGAGTCAATGGATAAGCTGTATACCATTGACGGAAAGAAATATGGTTTTCCGATCTGTACACAGGGCGGCCCCCTTCCGGTATTCTATAACGTGAAGTACTTTGAAAAACTGGGAGTAACACCGCCGGATACGCTAGATGAACTGTGGTCACTTTCAGATAAGATCAAGGCAGACGGAGTAGAACCATTTGTATTCGGGGACAAAGATGCATGGACATTTGAAATGTTCTTCAGAGGACGCCACTTCGGCGATTATCTGAGTGAGAATCCGGAGTGGGGAGAGACACTTTACAAAGGAGATAAAAAGTGTTCTGAGATGTTTAAAAAAGAGTTTGAGATGGCTGAGATGATGGCAGAAAATGAGTATATAGGGAAGTCATCCCTTACCATGACCTATCCGCAGTCCGTCACTTATTTTGTGGAGGGAAAGGCGGCAATGCTGCCGCAGGGAACATGGATTCCGGGATTGGATGAGATTAAGAATGCAGATCCTGAGAAATTTGAACTTGGATGCTTTACGGTTCCGGTTGATGAGGTAAACGGAAAAATCTATACAACAGGTACTTCCGACAGAAGCATTGTCATTTCATCCTCTACAAAACACCCGGAAGAGGCTAAAGCATTATTTGACTGGTTTGTAGAACCGGAAAACTTGAGCGGGTATTTATCTTCCCAGTCACTGACGACATTCCTGCCTATGGAATATGACGTTGACCCGGTTATCAAAGACTATGTGACAGGGCTGACGACAGATAAATATGAGATTGTTATGAGCCAGAAAGCAACGATGCCTGCAGGGTTTACGTCTATGATGGAAAAAGGACTTCAGTCCATTTTGGCAGGATCTTCTGCATCAGATGAACTTACCAAATTAGATACGGAATTTGAAAAATTTAAATCTTCCATTGTTGTAGCAGAATAAATACAAGAAGTGTCCCAGAGTCCGTCAAACCATATTCGGCACCGTCTTTTGCGGTATGAAGTACTGGACGTGGAATCCGCTTTGGGGCACTTTTTGTCTCGATATACCGGGACATATTTAAAAGAAAACAGGAAAATGTTTTCAGAAAAAGGTAGGAGAGAATATGAGAAATAAGGCTGAAAAAAGGAAAAACATGCTGGCCACACTTCCGGCTCTATGTCTATTCCTGATATTTACATATATCCCACTTCTGATGACTCTGCGATATTCCGTCACAGACTGGAATGGGTTCAGCAAAGACTATAATTTTGTGGGAATTCAGAATTTTCTTGATATTTTTAAGGACAGTGAAGTAAGGAATGCATTTGGAAATACATTCTATTTTACGATTCTGTCTGTTGGTATCGGAATTGTGATTCAACTGATTCTTGCAATCTTTCTTTTTGAAAAGCTTAAAGGCAGAAATGTACTGCGTGCAATTCTTTATGCTCCTTGCATCATTAGTCCGGTGATTATCTCTCTGACATGGCTGAATTTCTTTCAGTATGCCGGAATTATCAACGAGGTGCTTGGAAAAATTGGATTTACGATAGATTGGCTGGGAGACATAAACATTGTCAAAAATGTGCTGATCTTTATTAACACATGGCAGTGGGCCGGTTATGGAATGATTATCTTTATGACCGGGTTGACCAGTATTCCTACAGATGTATACGAGGCATCCATGCTGGACGGTGCGTCCGGGTGGAAGAAATTCAGATATATTACACTGCCGCTTTTGATGCCGTCGGTAACCGTAAATGTGTTCGTATCCATTACCGGGGCACTCAGACTTTTTGATCTTCCTTTCGTTATGACCGGGGGTGGACCGATGGATGCAAGCAAAACGATTAGTATGACGATTTATGACAACGCTTTTCTTTATGAGCGGTTCGGATATTCCAGTGCTGTTGGTGTGCTGCTCTTTGTCGTCATCGCGGCGGTCACGATACTGCAACTGAAAATTACGAGGAGCAGGGAGGTTGAATATTAGATGAAGAAAATCGGTAAGGGTAAAAAATTGACTGTGGTTCGTTACCTCTTCACATATGTCTGCGCTGTTCTCGTTGTAATTCCGATATTGTATATGATTCTCTCCGCTTTTAAAAATCCAAATGAAGTAAACAAAATTGTATCGCTTCCTTCAGGTTTTTATCTGGAGAATTTTAAGGCCGTATTTGAAAACTCGGTTGCAGTGAGAAGTTTTATGAATTCGATCATCATATCGGGCACCACGATCATAATAGACATCGGGTTATGTTCGCTGGCAGCTTATGCAATAGGGCGGCGGAAAGAAAAATATTTTTCATTCTTATATATGCTCTTTTTAAGTGCGATGATGATACCTGTGGTAGCGAATCTTCCATCTATATATAACATTATCATGAAATTCCATTTAAAAGACACGAGAACTTCGCTTGTTTTAATTTATGCGGCAACCCAGATACCGATGGGGATTCTCCTGTTCACTGGTTTCATTAAGGGAATTCCAGCAGAATTAGATGAGGCGGCGATTATTGATGGATGCGGTTATATCAGAAGATTTAGAAGCGTTATCTTCCCTTTGCTGAAACCTGTAGTTGTTACCTATGCGCTAACTTCTCTGGTAACAGTATGGAATGATTTTCTGATGCCACTCATGATGATCTCCTCAGAAAATAAAAAACCAATCACACTGGCAGTATATTCCTTTGTAAACGAGCACCAGTCCGATTATGGTGCGATCTTCGCGATGCTGGTAGTGGCAATGCTGCCACCGATCATCCTGTTTGTGGCATTGCAGAAGCACTTTTATGAGGGGTTGTCTGCAGGTGCCGTTAAGGGGTAAGTGCGCCCAGAAAATACTAAACAAATAGCGGTAAATTGTGAAAAGTGCCGTTTTCATATACTTACGAGAAATAAAAAGAATAACAAAAAGGCAGGTTAAATTTATGAACAGAGAATATGAAGTAGCTGCTTATTATTTTCCTAACTATCATTTGGATAAAACAAATGAAGAATGGCATGGTCCGGGATGGAACGAATGGGAGTTATTAAAGGCAGCAAAGCCCAGGTTTGAAGGGCATATACAGCCCAAGGTACCAATGTGGGGATATGAGGATGAGGCAGACCCAGTTGTGATGGAGAAAAAAATCAGTGCGGCGGCTGATCATGGGCTTTCTGCATTTATCTTTGACTGGTACTGGCATGAAGAGGGACCTTACCTTGAAAAGTGTCTGGAAGAGGGGTATTTGAAGGCCACAAACAATGATAAATTAAAATTTGCCGTCATGTGGGCCAATCACGACTGGCTGGAAATACAGCCAGCACCGCGCTGCCAGCCGTATCAGGTACGCAGGAGGGGACCGGTTTCAAAAGAGATATTTGAAAAGGCAACACAGCATATTATTGATACCTATTTCTGTCATCCATCCTATTGGAAGGTGGACGGAAAACTTTACTTTTCAATCTATGAACTTATGAGTCTGGTGAAGGGGCTTGGTGGGCTTCAGGAAACAAAAAACGCATTGGACAATCTGCGTGACAGGGTCCGTGCGGCAGGTTTAGGAGCACTGCATCTCAACGCGGTAGTTTGGGGGCTAGAAACACTTCCCACTGAAAACACACTGACGAACCCGGCAGAGATCATAAAATATCTGGGGATAGACAGTGCGACGAGTTATGTATGGGTGCATCATTTAGAATTTATGCATTTTCCGGACACTTCGTATCCTGAATTACGTGAGAAGTGCAAAACGGAGCATGAACGGCTGCGTAGGGAATATAAAATCACATACTTCCCGAATGTGACGATGGGGTGGGATTCTTCACCGCGCACGATACAGACGGATGTGTTTGAAAATCTAGGTTATCCGTTTTATCCGGTGTATACAGGAAATACCCCGGAGGAATTTGAAAAGGCCCTGTGGGATATGAAAGCTTTTATGGATGAAGGAAATGTACAACCAAAGGTCTGTACCATCAATGCATGGAATGAATGGACAGAAGGAAGCTATCTGGAGCCAGATACAGTCAATGGAATGGGGTATCTGGAAGCAATCAGAAACGTATTTGGAAAATGTTAAAGAAATAAAAAGTTTACGGCAAACCATCGGAAATTTTTATTCAGATAAAATTTGATACACCCATACAGGGGCCTATGTGGCTGGCTTTTATTACGAGTTAGCTACATTTACATGAGTATGTTCATAGAAGAGAAAACCCGGCCGAGATGTGAGTCAACACATTAACAGCCGGGTATTTTTATACCATTCAGGGACAGAAACACTACCATTGAGGGTCAAAGTATATGAAATGACAATAATTCTGCTATAATCTTAAATAAGACGTGGCAGCAAAAATTCCAGCGTTTCTAAAACTAACTGCTGCTTTTCAGCGGGAAGCTGTTCTACGATATTTTTAATTCTCTCGGAAACAGATGTATCATCGGGATACACGAAGATATCACAAAGGAGTTCCTGGGGAGATGAATGTAAAGCATCTGCAATCGCGCAGACAGTATCAATAGAAGGCATAGAAGACCCACTTTCTATACGGTTCATGAAACTTGGAGATATGTGTATAGAATCAGCAAGAGCGCTCTGTGTTATATTTTTTGAGTTACGTACATACCGGATTCGTTCTCCTATTGTCATAAGTGCCTCCTAATAATCTTTCTTTTATTTTAGCAAGACTGATGAAGAAAGAGAATTTACTCATATGCAATATATTTACAAATAGTAAATAATGACGTACTATATAAAAAAAGGAGGATATAGTACAATGTTCTACGATGGTGTTGAAGTTGCAGGCATAAAAATGTCTGTGGCCGGTATTGAAAGTCTGGGCATATCGAGTAAACAGGTCTTATTAAAGAGTATAAAGTATCTAAGCAGTGATTTCGAAAAATTCCAAGAAGCAGGTTATCTAAAAAAAGCAATGTGGCATATTTATGCCTATATGGAACTGGGACATCCTTTTTGCGATGTAGAAGAAGAATTTCATATAATATTAGATTATCTGCATTTAAATAAAAAAGATGTATTTCCGGATGAAAAATGGCTGTATAAAGCTATGCCATTAAATAAATCTGTTATAAGGAATATATTAGGAAAATGGAGCCCCAACCTGCACTCCATGAAAATTGCAGATGCAGTTCAGGATATTATGAAAAATATTACTGAAAAGAGAGAAGGGGTCTATACATATTATTCAGGGAAAGTTCTGGCTCAGGAGGGAGACAAGACCTTGTGGGACAAAACATTTAAACTGTATATACAATCAGATGAGGCAATACTTTATGACGTAAATAGTAAGAAGTATTATACATTTTGAGGGAGACTTATGATTAGAATTGCAGTTGTCGATGACGAAAAAGCCATGCGGGACATGGTATGCAAATGTATTAAGCAGACAATGAAAGAGGATGAGAAAGAGAGCATTGAGATTCTGGAATATACAAGCGGCGAATCTTTTTTAGAGCAGGTAAAAAATGGAGAGCTGTTTGACATCCTGTTTACAGATATCCAGATGTCAGAGATGGATGGCATGGAGCTGGGGAAAAAGATACGGGAAGCACATTCTAAGATGTATATTGTTTTTATTACTTCTTATGCCGAGTATGCGGTTGAGAGCTATATGATTGAAGCGTATCAGTATATTTTAAAACAGGATATGGAATACCGTCTGCCGGATGTGGCACGACGGCTGATTGATAAAATCAGTCTCGACAGCAGGCAGTACAGGATGCTTAAAATCAATGAAGGAACAGTGAAGTTATACTATAAGGATATTATTTATATCTATAAAGCCAAAGGTGGTAAATATGTAACTTTTGTAGCTGGCAACGGAGAGTATCGAGAAAGAACTACACTGCATCAAGTTTATAAGGAGCTTGGGAGTAAGGCATTTGTGATGGTAGAGCGCGGGTATATTGTCAATATGAAACATATACATAAACTATCGGGCGATACTATTTATCTAGAAAACGGATACGAAGTGAAAATCAGCAGGGCAAAGCTGGCAGCGGTTAAGAAGGAGATTAATTTATACTGGGGGAAATAAATGAGAGATGAGGCAATTTTAAATGGAGCCTTGTTTGCAATATCTATTTATGAGGTTTGGTTGTATTATCAATTACTATTTGAAATATTAATAGAGAAAAAGTATTTAAAAAGGTCCAGTATGGTTATTCTGTGGATGAGTATCATACTTGTTGGCGTATCTTTGGGAATAAACCGTAAACTTATATTATTTTCAGATTCGCTGTTTATTCTTACGGTAGCCTTGTTGATATTTTTCAGCTACTTAATTATAAAAAGAAGGACATTTTTAATAGTCAGTATTGTTCTTGTTTACCATGCATTTGTTAGCCTTTTAGATTTCTTGTTTGCTTTTATAGGGATGCACTTTTTAAACGATAAGTTTGCTGAAGTTATTTATTATAATGGAATAAGTGTTCAGAAAATAGTTGTTTATATCTTTTCAAGGATGATTACAACAGTTTTAGTTATTATAATTATAAAAAGCAATTTGAAAAAAGATATATACGACCTGCGCAGAATATTGTTTTCAATGGGCATTATATTTGTAATACTGGTTAGAGGATATCAATTTTATATGGCTTCTATGGTACTTGGTGAAAGAACTAGGAATGCATTAGGTGGTGTATTATCATTAGTAACAGTGATAGTGATTATTATTTTTATAGGCATGTTATTATCTAAAAATAAGATGATTAAGATGGAATATGATTTCCTGTTGCTCAAAGAAGAGTTAGAGCGGCAAAAATATGAGGGATTAAATAGTGCATTAGAAAAGAATAAAGAATTGGTGCATGATATCAAAAACCATTATCTTGTTATAAGTGAGTATGAGAGTCTTGGTGAATATAAAAAGCTACACGATTATGTTGAGGAATTAAAAAGCGATTTTATCAAGGTCAATCCACAGATATTTACTGGAAATTATGTAGTAGATTTAATATTGAGTCAGAAAAAAATGTTGTCTGAGCAAAAGAATATCAATTTTATATTGCGGGCTATGCCGTTACCAAATCTGCCCTTTAAAGAAAGGGAAATATGTACTATATTTGGTAATCTGCTCGATAATGCAATTGAAGCTTGTGAGAAAGTAGATAGCTTAAGGTGGATAAGTGTAGAAATTGAAAAGCAAAAAAACCTGTTCTTTATTCAAATTATTAATACAATTAATGAAATGCCGCAAAAATATGAGAAGGGTTTTTTGACGTCCAAAATAAATAAGGAATTACATGGTTTTGGTTTAAAAAGTGTTCAGCGTATTATGGATGAATATGAGGGCGATATTTTATATCAAATTGAGAATGATACGTTTGCTGTAAGACTCTCTTTTTTTGATATAGAATAAAGTTTCATATAAAAAAAGATAGCAGGAGGAGAAAAAAGATGAAAGAAGAGAAGAGTTTGATGTTTGCTGGTGATTTATTAGAGGAGGTTAACGAGGTAAACAGACTTGTTCCAACTGAGAGGAATGTAGAGGTAACTAACACTCATACAGCAGTATGTTCACCACTATTAACAATTTACTGCTGCTAAATGCCAGAAAACGATAAAGGGGCTTCTGCAACATGAATTTTATATTAGATATTATGGAATTTGCATTCTAAGTAGAATATCTGATATGAAGTTACATTTGCAGCAGGCCTTTTATCTTTTTCTATGAAGAATAGGATGAGAATACATGGATATGAGGATGAGTTATTTATCGGAACGTGAATATAAGGAATGCGGTCAGGATACGGAGCGAAATCATGATAAATCCGCCTATTGGGGAAAGTTATTGGGGGAGCAGAATTTTGAACTTCTTTTAAAGAAGAATAAAAATTTTGCTTTTTATTTAAATTCAGCAGATTTTAAGGCTGATTTAAAATCTATATCAGATGAGTTGTTTCAATATCTTACACAGGATAATGAAAGTGAGAGGAAGTTAAGCTGTTTAGAATCCATAAAAGAGAAAATTGTTTTTTCGGAGTTCTATTTTAAAATATTACTGTACTATACAGATGGATTAAATTTGAGGATAAATAATTTAAAACAATATTTTGATGAAAATATTTATAAAGATTTTTCTATCCATTTAGCAGGGCAGCTACAGAATATATGTACAAGGACGTTAATTGTCCAAATGCATTTCTATAAACAAAAAGGACTTCTTCAGGGAGAAAATTCCAGTGACGAGTATGAATTTTACTGTACGCAGTATTTAGGTAAAGCAGAGTTCTACAGAGAATTATTTGACGCATATCCGGTGTTATACCGCTGTATCGTTCAGAAATGTGAACAATTAGTAGAATATTATGCAGAAGTGTTGATATGTTATAGCTGTGACCGGTCTGAAATACAGAGAGGAATATTTGCAGGAAAGGCTATTGGAAAAATTACTGGGATAAAGGGGGACTTTTCGGATACACATCACGGGGGAAAACAAGTACTTAGAATGCAGTTAGATGATACAGCTGAGATCTTATATAAGCCGCATTCAATGGAGAATGAAAGGGTATTTTACAAATTGCTGGGATGGCTGGGGGCTAAAACAGGGATAAAACAATCCGCATATCCTTTTATTCCTAAAGATACTTATAGCTGGTCGTCCTGTGTGGAGTACTGTTCATGCAAGACAGAACAGCAGTTGAAAGATTATTACCTGCGCTTGGGGGTCCAGTTGTTTTTAGCCTATGCCTTAGGTACAAAGGATCTGCATTGTGAGAACATCATAGCTTCAGGGGAATATCCGGTTTTAATTGATTTGGAAGTGCTGATGAGCATCGCAGATCAAAGAGGAAGGGAGACTGTCCGGCAGGAAATTAACGGCCGCCTGTCTGATTCCGTTCTTTTTTCCGGAATGCTTCCGTTTTATCACTGGAATAAGAATGGGGAAGGAATTAACCAGAGTGCTGTCAATGGTGTGGGAGGGCAGAAGTATCCATTCAGGGTGCCTGTGGTAGTGAATGAAAGAACATCAGACATGAGAATTGAATATCAGTCTCCGGTTTCCCGGAATGTACAAAACTTAGCGACACTGGAAGGAACGTTTTACGAACCATACCATTATAAAAAAGAAATGACAGAGGGATTTACCCGGGCATACAGGCAGGTTATAAACAATAAGGAGGACTTTTTCGATCAATTAAAGAATTCAAAAGACATAAAAAACAGGGTACTTATGGCAGATACACAAAGATACAGCATGATGATTTCAAGTTCTTACCATCCAAGCCTGTTGAGAGATGGGGCGGAGCGGGAGATTTTTTTGTATTCCATGCTGAGTGGCAGAGAAGAACAGGATATGGAGCTTGTGGATATTGAAGTGGCAGCTATGCTGGATGGGGATATCCCTTATTTTTATAATGTTTTGAGTCAGAAGGAATTGTTCAGCGAACAAAAAGTAATCGGACAGCATGATCTTCCAGAAGAGCCCATAGAGTTTGTTCATGCAAGAATAAGAGCACTGAGCGAAATAGATTTAGAAATACAGAGTGAGTATATTCGCTTGTCGCTGGAGCTGATGCCTGATAAAAATGATGGTTATATGAATCGTGTTTATCGAGTGACTGACAGTATGCTGATGGAGCAGGCGGACAAAGAGCGTGTGAGGTATACTGCGGAAGATCTGACAGACCGGATTTTGAAATATGCAGTTTGGAATCAGAAAAGAACGGAAGTAAGCTGGTATACTGTGCAGCTTTCTTCTTTTGGAAAGATGAATTGGGATATAAAGCCGATGAACCATTATCTGTATGACGGTTTATCTGGGATGCTGCTTGTTTTTTCTGAATTAAAAAAGAGAAATACAGACAAGAACATAACGGATATTTACAGAACACTGAAAAGAATGCTTTTCTTATATACGGATCAGGGAATGAAATCCCTTGACGGTTTAGACTCCCATAATACAGGGGCCTACGATGGGGAAAGCTCGATTATTTATGTGTACATCATGCTTTACAGGCAGGGCGGGAATGAAAAGTTTCTGAAATATGCCATGAAACATGCCGGGATTGTGGAGAAACTTATTGATCAGGATATTCGTTATGACCTGCTATCTGGCAATGCCGGCGCAGCCTGGATTATGATATTGCTGTATGAAATAACAAAGGATTCAAAATATATTCATTTGGCCGAACGCAGTATAGCCAGGCTGGATCAGAGGGCAGAGAGACAGTCATGTGGCTTAGGATGGATCGTGGAACAAGGCGAAATGCCTATGTCAGGTCTTGCACATGGGAATAGCGGGATTCTGATGCCTGTGAATGCACTATGGAAGTATACAAAGAAGGAACGGTACCGTGTATTGGCAGAAGATATTTGGAAGTATGAGGATTCATTATACAATTCCGTGATGAATAACTGGGAAGATCTGCGTAGCCATAAAGAGAGTGAAAAAGTAGACCGCATCGGCTCTGTTGCATGGTGTCATGGTGCAGGTGGGATTTTACTCTCACGTATTTTCTGTTATGAAATGGTTGAAGATGATGTGTGGAAAAAGCGGATAGAAACAGATATAAGACGGGCCTATTCTAAATTGAATGGTTATTGGCTGCGTGACAGTTATTGCCTTTGTCATGGGATATTGGGAAATCTTTGGATTCTGGACATCGCAGGAAGGAAGATGGATGAATTTGGGATGAAATCTTACATTGAACGGGAGAAAGAAAAACAGATTATAAGAAAGATAACTTTACTGCCGCAAGAAAGAATGAATTCCGGATTTATGAATGGCTATGGAGGGATTCTTTACAGACTTTTACAGAGTTTTTGAGGACACATATCATACCATTGGAGGACAAAGTGTTGCGCTGAAGGGATTCAATTTTTATAATGAAGTTGAATAGAAATGAGCAAATAGTCCAGCCCTAAATCGTTTACAAATCTAAGGTATGCATTTTGCTCATTACTATATATTTTAAGGAGTGGGGGAGGTGGATTTTATAAAAAGAGCCTGGGATGGGAAAAGAATCATTATGATTCAATAGCGATACAGGAGTTAAGAGGGACACCCATGTATTAATTAAAAATCTAATAGACAGTACCTGCATTTCATTGAAAAGATGGGAATTGTCTATTAGATTTTTGTGTTTAGAAAGTTTATTGATAGTTATTGTCCGCAGGAAATCTATGAGCAGAGATACCTTCTGTTATTAAGGGGCACCTACTACAAAATTATTACTATTTAAGGTCAAATAGAGTACAGTTTATGGTCATTTGGTTGTAAAATTTTAGGCATAAAAGTAATATAAGTATATAAAAGATATTGGGGGACAAAAGCTTCACTATAGTACTTTGAAAAGTTCATATATTTTGTGAGTATTCTGGGTGTTCAGCGCAATATAATATGCTGTGGAGAGCCATGTAAAAAATTGTACCGATAAGCTTCAAAAGGAGTAAACAAGGCAAAAAAGGTGGATCTCTTTCGTGGATTAGACAAAATACTTCAGTCAATGTAATTGTAGGCGCACTTATTATCAAAGGACTGTTTGACTATTTTGATGATGAATTAGTTGAAAATCTGATGCTAGATATTCAGCTGTAGTACGCACCTCATACAACAAGTTTTGATGAAAGACCTCTTAGCGACAAAACATTGGGCCAGTTTCAGAAACGTTGCCATACATATGAAAATTTATATAATGCAGACCTAAAATTGTCAAACTCGTTGTAAAAGCGGGCATTGATTCAGCGAACCATGAGTATTGAAGATTTCAAAAACTATGCGCCAAATCCAAAACTAGCCTAAAATAATGACTTAAAAATTAGAACATCAACAGGTATATACCAGAAAATAACTACAGAATATGAATTTTCAAGGTGCTATAGAAATGGGGAAAGTTAGAAATTAACTTTTGCTCCCGATATTATAATATTAAAGAAAATTTGATATTCCAACACAAATAAAAATTTAAAATGTGTATGTACAAAGAATTTTTTGGTACAAACTGGTATGCTAATGAATGATATTCAGGAGAGGAAAGTATGGGAAAAATAATAATTAAATGTTTTCAAACGCCCAAAAGAAAATATTTTTATGATCGATTTTTGGATTCTGTTGTGGCAGTAACTGATGATGAATATGAGGTGTTGAAAAAAGTAGAAAAAAGCGGATTACTTCCAATGGACGATTCGTTGAAACGATTTGAGGATAATGGATTGTTGCAGGAGACAATTCTGGAGAAAATTGAACATCCAGAAACAAGTGGTTTAAGGTATCTGTCAGAACATTATATGGAGAACTTAATTCTGCAGGTTACTCAACAGTGTAATCTTAGATGTAATTATTGTGCTTATTCTGGTAACTATTATAATCGGACGCATACATCTGAGCGGATGAGCTTTGAAACAGCGAAGAGTGCCATTGATTTTTACCTTGATAGAAGTGATAAAGCTGATAAATTATGCCTATCTTTTTATGGTGGAGAGCCATTACTAGAATTTGAACTGATTAAGAGATGTGCAGACTATATCACGGAGCACAAAGGAGATCAAGTGGTTACCTATTCAATAACAACAAATGGAACTTTATTGGATCAAGAGAAAATCGAATTCTTGGTAAAGCATGATGTTACTCTGATGATAAGCCTTGATGGGGCAAAGGAAAGTTATGATGCAAATCGCAAGTTTTTGTCGGGACAAGGTTCTTTTGATGTAATAATGAAAAACCTTACATTATTAAAGGAGTTTGATGAAAAATATTATTTTGATCAGGTTTCGTTTAATTGCGTTATAAGCACCACAACTGATTTGAATAAAACATATGAATTTTATGCTAATTCTGAACTTTTTCCTCCAGAACAGATTCACTATACGTATATTAATCCAGTAGATATAAAGGATAGGAGCATTTTAAAGATTACAGAACGTAATAATCAAATTGCTAAATTTGAGTACATAAAAATGCTGTTATCATTACTGGGGAAAAGAAAATGGGATTCAAGGGGGAAAATGCAAAGAGCACGTGCATCAGATATTGAATTATTGTATGAACGTCTGCATCGGCATACTCAGGAAGGAGTAGCAACACATCATGGGGGGCCATGTGTTCCAGGTGTTAGACGATTATTTGTAGAAACGAATGGTGATTTTTTCCCATGTGAAAGAGTGTCAGAGCAGGATGAACAGATGTGCATTGGTTCATTGATAAAAGGATTTGATTATGACAGGATGGATTTTTTTCTTAATCATGGGAAACTAATTAAAGAAGAGTGTTTGAATTGTTGGAATATAAGAGAGTGCTCATACTGCCTTAGTGGTATTGAGAAGAAAAATCAAGAACTTACAAAAGAACTACTAATGGAGAAATGTCGAGAATCTAAATATAGAACGGAAGAATTATTGCATGAACTTTGTGCGTTAGTGGAAATGGGATATATAGGAAATGAAAATTTGAAAGTTATCAAGTAGGGAGGGTTTTATGGAACGGTTATTACTTTTTCCGCTAAATGGAGATACGGAAGTTTTGTTACAAAATAAAGGAGCAAGTACTAAATATCAAATCACAGCTATATCAAGTTATTATGAGGATGTAAAGAGACTTGAGGAGTTGGAGAATAAAAATTCTTTATATTGTAGTGTTGATTTTAAAAGTTGTTTAAAAAAAGTTGATACGGTATTATTCGCTGAGAATACGATGGGACATGAATATTCCGGGTATAAAACGAGGGTAGAAGAAGCACTAAATGCGGGGAAAAATATTTATCTGGGAGCCTCATTGATGCAGAGATTAGATATTGATCCTAAAAATGAAAATATTAATATACTACAAAAAAGGGATTTGCCAGAAAAATTTAAAGGAACAAGATTGAAAGACATCCGGATTCCAATACTTGCTGTTATGGGAGAAGGTGAAAATTGTGATAAATTTAAACTACAGGTTATAATAAAAACTATAATTGAGAAAAAAGGGTATACAGTACTTTCAATCTGTTCAAATTTACTAGGACAATTTATAGGTATGGAGGCTTTGCCAGGTTTTTTGTTCTCTGAAAATTTATCGTTACAAGTAAAAATTGAAGCGTTTAATAATTGGATATACAAACAGCAGGAAAATAGTAAAGCGGATATTATTGTACTAGGATGCCCAGGAGGTATTTTGGAATTTGATGAGTATGAGTCTAATCATTATGGAGAAATTCCGTTAGCAATATTAAATGCAGTAATTTCAGATAAGAGTATTTTGACAATATATAGTAACTGCAAACAAGATGAGAATTCAATGAAAGATTTGAGTAATTTTTGCCAGATGAGATATAATACAGCTGTAGAAGAGTTTGTTATATCAGGTCAATATTTTAGAGCAGATCATGAACGGAAAATAATAAAATATCACAGTGGTAAAGAGCAGGCAGGTTCTGATTGCGAGGTAAAAGATTTGGAAATGGAGAATCTCTCAGATGTTGATGACAAAGGGAAAATAGAAAGACAAATAGACAGAATATTAATGGAATTAAAAAATAACTTTTTTGCTATTTAGAAGAGGAAAGAGTATATGGAAGAAACTTTACGCAATGTAATATTTAAGTATTTGAATATCTTTATAGAAGATACGGGGCAAAATTTGTTAACCTTTCCAGTGTTGCTGGAGTATTGGCCATATGTATTAATAGAGTTACAAGAGGTGTACCATTTTCCGATAATTCAGGTGATAGAACAAATGAGCTATGATGAATTCACTTTGGAAATTTTATGTGAAAGATTAACCCAAATTTCAATACAGTAGGTGAAAATTTGGATTAATAATAAAGCAGGAAGGAGGTATATGATAGCAACCTATACTAAGATTGTAGAATGAATTTATAGTATTGGTTAGCTGAATACAAAGTTACTTGTAAACAATATAGATAAAAAATGAAACATTATTTTATGAAATGACATTTTAGGGGGATGATTGTATTTTGTCTATATTTTGAAAAAGAATAAGCAGGTAACAGAGGTTTATTAAACTACGAGTTCGTTTATATGGAGGTATTAGTTATGAAGAAATTGGAAAAACAGTTTAGAAAACGACGTAATACAATTGAAACATACGGTGGATGTGATTGTGCCAAATCGTGTTGTCCTTGTTCCTTTTGTGCGGCAACATGGAGTGCTCAGTATAACTCGGATCTTAACAGAAATTTGAATACTAATTACACGGTATTACACAATTATTTTAATTAATAGCTAATCTAGCAATGAAGTGCCCCATGCTTTATGTTGCTTTTAGATGAAGAAAGTGATATCAAGCATGGGGCGGTGGCCGTATAAAAGACACAAATTACATATAATAAAGAAGTCTGGATTTCGGAGCAAGAGAGGAGAAGAAATTGAAAAAAGAAAAGAAGATTTATTTATGTATACTTATATCATTTACGTTACTTCTTTCTGGCTGTCAAGAAACACCGGATAAAAGCTCTGTGGTCAGCAAAGCTAGCGGTCTGAGTGATGAACTTATTATTTCCCCTCTAAAGTCAGGAGAGAAGAGAAACGTTGATGTGCCGGAACATTGGAGTGTAACAGAAAAGAAAAGCAATGACAGGGTAACGATATCTGCAAATTTGGATTTGGGAAAGCTGGAAACGGGTAATCTTCCTGTAGTGGAGATGGCGAATCATACGATGACGCAGAAGGAATTAAAAAAGCTTGTGGAGTATTTTGCTGGCGGTGAGCAACTTTATATACCACAGGGGGATACAAAAGAAGTATTCCAAAATATAAAAAAAAGAATAGATAATAGTGAAGGTGTATATGCGAACCCTTCTTTGGGATCATTTTCGGATCTGAAAAACTCTTTAGATGATGCAATCCAGCTCGCACCGGAGGCACTGTCAAAAGAGCAAAAAGTAGAATTAAAATTTCAAAAGAAAACAGAAGATGCCATTAAAAAAGCAGCTAACAGTTGGATTAAGATAGATATGGATGATGAACCGGTTACCGATGCAAAAGTGTTTTTTAGTGCAGATGTTGGTGAAAGTAGACTGGCCCATATTGAAGCGGAGTGCTATGATCCCAATATTATCAATAGTAGCAAGTTTGTCTGGAAAACAGGAACAGACAACTATAGCGCTGAATATATTCAGCAGTCTATAAGAATGAATGAATTTAGTACAGACACAACCGGTTATAAAGAAAAGTTTAGACAATTATTAAGTCAGTATCTGAAGGCTCTGGAAGAAGAGCCATTTACAAAGGAAGAAGGGCAAGAACAGGCTGAAAAAGTAATGGAAGATCTTCATGTACCAGATATGATACTCTTATATGTGGATAAGGTATTGTGGTTTTCAGAAGAAGTGATGCCAGATGTAAGATATGGACAACCAGAAGATTTCTATTGGCAGGCAGATTTGAAGAAGGCAAAAGTAGGTTATAAGTATGTTTTTACACGCGCATTCGGAGGTATATCAGCGGAACGGGCAGGTGGAGGAACTCAAGATACAAAAGATGCTTATACGTCCCCATTTCCTGTTGAAACTGTGTCAATCACTGTAACAGATGACGGCGTGAAAACTTTTTCGTGGATAGGTATGTGTGAAAAGGAATCTACTATTGCGGAGAATGTGAAACTACTATCTTTTGACGACATTCAAAATGAATTGCTTGAACAGATATTTTTCTACTATTTGGCTCATGAACAGCCAGAAGAGGATACTACTAACTTTAATTACACAGTAACCTCTGCTAAGTTGGGGTATACTAATATAACTGCATTTAACAAGCCACAAAATGCATGGTTGGTTCCTGCATGGTTTTTTGAAATAATGGAAAGTTCTGGTCAGGACGGAGATATGAAAGATGTATCGGCCTTTCCCGTTACAATCAATGCAATGGATGGAGGTGTTATTGTAAGATGATGGCAAACCTGAGTCTACGGCTCCATCAGGAGAAGAATCTCCAGATTTGGGTCTGGGAAAGCTGCATACAGGAAATATTCCAGTTGCGGAGATGGCAAATCACACGTTGACGCAGAAGGAATTGAAAGAATATGCGGAGTATTTTGCAGACTGTGAGGATTTTTATGTACCGCAAGTTGATACGAAAGAGGTTTTCCAGAAGGTGATAGACCGTATAGATCAGAAAGAAGGAGTCTATGCTAATCCAACTTTAGCACCGTTTAATGACTTAAAAAGTGCTTTGGAGGAGGCTGTTGAGTCTGCACCTGAGACACCGCCAGAAGATCAAAAGGCGGAATTTAAATTTTATAAAAAATCAGAAGATATAGTCGCAATGGCATCAGACTGCTGGTACTCGAAGTTGAGGGGAGAAGTGGATCAGACTCCGGATGCCGGGGCGTTTTTTTCGGCAGATGTCGGGAAAAACAGATTGTCCCATATTGAGACGAGGAGTTATAATCTTAAACTTGCTAACGGCAGTAGTTTTGTTTGGAAAACGGGAACAGGCGGCTATAGTCTGGAATATATTCAACAATATATAAGAATGAATGAATATAGCCCGGACACCTCAGGATATAAGGAGAAGTTCCGTGATTTGTTACAGAGATGTCACTTTTGTCTACGGATAAGATTCTGTGGTTTCCAGAAGAAGCGGCACCTGACAACAGGTATGGAAAGAGTGATGATTTTTATTGGCAGGCAGATCTGAAAAACGCAAAAATTGGATATCGTTATGATTTTACACGTTCATATGGGGGGATTTCGGCAGATGCGTCTATCGGGGGTGCCACAAAGGATACAACGGATACATATACTGCACCGTTCCCAATAGAAATGGTGTCAATGATAGTGACAGATGACGGTGTGAAATCTTTTTCATGGAAGGGAATGTGCGAGGAAGTAGCTGTCATTGCAGAGAATGTGAATCTCCTTCCCTTCGATGACATACAGAAACCGCTATTTGAGCAGATTTTTTATAGTTATTTGAATATTGGACAGCCGGCAGAGGATACGACAAAATTTGATTACAAGGTAACCTCTGCAAAGCTGGGTTATACTTATGTAACTGCCTTTCATAAACCGGAAAACGCATGGATGGTTCCAGCATGGTTTTTTCAGGTAATGCGAAGTGAGGGGCAGGCAGATAATATGAAGGACTTAGTGATTATACCGGTTGCGATCAATGCTATGGACGGCGGTGTCATTGTCGCACAGTAGTGTGACATTTTACAGCTGACAGGAGGGGGCTTATGGGGCATACATTAGCGGTTGAATGTAAAAACAGCATCTTGAATATTCGTTTTCTGGCCGGTGTGATTTTAATTCTGACTGCGGCACTTATATCGGAACAGGTGCACCTGCAGTTCCTGATAGACGCAGGTGGCTCACAGGAAGGGCCGGGATGGTTTCTGGCATATTCGTTTTGTTCTAATGGCACGAATACGCTTCTCTTCGTCCCAATAGCTGTTACTTTTGCGGCAGGAGGAGATGCGGAGATGGAGCTTCGCAGCAGGTATGCCCTGTTTAGCTGCATTCGTTCAGGAAAGAAACAGTATCTTCTCGGAAAGGCGGCAGGACTGTTTTTTTCCGGCGGGCTTATGCTTTGTTTTGCCATGCTGCTTATGCTGGGAGTCAGTTGTGTTGTTTTTGGTCATATTCCAATATTGAGTGATCATGGACCGGCATTTTCAGAACTTGTTTTAAAGGTGCTTGTCAGTTTTCTCAGAGGATTTCTGAACGGGGCTTTGTGGGCTGTGGCAGGAAGTTTTGCGGCGGTTGTGACGCGCAACCGGTATATGGCATATGCGGTGCCATTTATCCTATATTATGTGCTGAGTGTCTTTCAGGAGAGATACTACCGTGCGTTGTTTTTCCTGAATCCCAGATACTGGATGGCCCCAGTTTACTATAATGACTTGTTTTGTGTTGTGGTTCTGCTGGTACTTTCTGTTCTGACCAGCCTGTTGTTTATGTGGGCATTGAAAAGGAGGCTGGGGTATGCGTGATATTAGACAAGCTTTTCAAATCGCGGGACAGAACTTCTCCGGATGGAAGCGGAGCCCGCGAATCTGGATGTCATTTATTTTGGCGCTGGTCCTCTGCCTGATGCTTTCAAATCAGGTCATCTCCCATGCTGTGCAGTATGAATCCATTCTGCAGATACTGGAACCCTTTATCTGGACTTACGGGGATGCTGCTTCGGTGATGCTTTCCTCGCTTCTTCTGGTACTGTTGTTTGCGGATATGCCGTTTGTGAGTCAGGTTACACCATACTGGCTGGTCCGGACAAAGCGGAGTGTATGGCTGGCAGGGCAGGTGATTTATGTGGTTCTGGCAACAGTTATTTATAATCTCTTTTTGCTGGCTGTATTGGGGATTATGGGGGCACCTTTTTCTTTTACAGGAAATGTGTGGAGTGAGACGGCGGCGATGCTTGGATATGGAGGGGGAGAGAACATCACTGTTCCGGTATCCATTAAAACGATGGAAATCTCTACACCGTATTACTGTGCTTCGGTCGTTTTTTTGCTTATGCTTCTGTACTCACTCTTTATTGCGGTTCTGATGCTGCTTTTGAATCTGCTGGGAGGGAATGCGGCAGGCGTGCTGGGGGCTTTTGCTGTGAATCTGTATGGATTCCTTCTGAATCCATCAATCTTTCAAAGAATCTTCCATTTTACGGGGAATCTGGAGTATCGGGCAAATGTGTTGTGCGGATGGCTCTCACCATTGAATCATGCTACATTTCCCATGCATAATTTTGGCTATGATTACCTGCCGAGAATACAGGTGAGTGCGGGAATCTTTCTGGGACTGATTGCGATACTGGTTTTTCTGGCAGGAAGAAAAATGCGAAGTTATAATTTTTCATTTGTTCAGGTAAACGAATGATGTGAATGATTGTATGTGCAGCGTGGCAGGCAGTGATAAAGGATAAGTGTGATGCAGAACGAAAACGATACAAGGCGAAAGGAGTGCGGGATGGAAATTGCGGTAAGGCTGGAAAATCTATCGAAATCATTTAAAGAAGAGAAGGTCCTGAAGGGAATCACACATAGTTTTGAAAAAGGGCAAATACATGGAATCATGGGGTTTAATGGCTCCGGAAAGACGGTTATGTTTAAGTGTATCTGCGGATTCTTAAAGCTGGATGAGGGCGCTGTCTGGGTGGATGGAAGGCAGATCGGCAAGGATGTGGATTTCCCGGAATCTGTGGGGATGATTATTGAGAGTCCGGGGTTTCTGCCGGGACTTAGCGGGTTTGCTAATCTGAAAAGGCTGGCGGCGTTGAAAAGGTTGATTACGGATGAAGAGGTGCGGGAGTCAATCAGGAGAGTAGGGCTTGATCCGGACTCGAAGAAGAAAGTGGGGCAGTATTCTTTAGGGATGAGAGAACGTCTCGGTATTGCACAGGCCATCATGGAAGATCCCGAACTGCTGATTCTGGATGAGCCGTTTAACGGGCTGGATAAACGGGGGGCGAAGGAAGTCTGTGCTTTATTCGATGAAATCAGGGGGCGGGGGAAGACTATACTGGTTGCAGCGCATAATATGCTGGAGATCGAGTATCTTTGCGATACAATCAGTGAGATGGACGCGGGGGTACTGACACAGGTGAAATGAGCACTGTTAATACGCTGGAGCGCTGGAATACTTTGGAAAAGAAGAACAAAGGGCTGATCCAGAAGAAACAGTGCATTAGAATATAGTGTAAAGGGATAACAGCATGACAGGAAAGAAAATTGATATCGCTGTGATTGACAGTGGAATTTGGGATGAGGGAGTCATAAGAGGGAAGATTACTGCAAAAATAGATTTTCTTGCTAGGGATCATAAGGATATGGCGGCTTGGAATAAACGGTCATCCTGCGTTCATGGCACCACCTGCACAAAAATCATCAGAAGTATCTGCCCGCAAGCCTATTTTCTGGATTTAACGGCAATGCAGCCAGACGGGACAACAGATATTTCGAAATTACTGGAAGCGTTGGACTGGTGTGCACGGCATGGCGTGAGACTGGTCCACTTAAGTCTGGGCACGATAAACTACTTTGATATAATACCGCTAAAGGAACGAATCAGTAATCTGCTTGATCAGAATGTGATAATCGTCGCAGCATATCATAACCAAAATATCAGAACCTATCCCGCGGCATTTCCTAAAGTGTTTGGAGTACGTCAGGACAGAGAAGGGATTTTGAAAAACGGCCAGTTTTTTGTTCAGGAGCAGACTGGCTATAGTCATGAAAATTCAATCGTTGCACATTGGTGGGGGGAAGATGGAGATCAGTACTCCAACAGCTATGCGGCACCTGTTATTACGGGATATGCAGCGAAGGTACTATGTGAAAACAAAGAGGCTGGTTTTCATACTGTTTTAGAATTTTTGAAAAGAAATGCTGTAACGGGCATGAAGTATCAGGAGAAAATAGAATGTGTCATTCATAAAAATGTGAATCGTATTGATAAAAATAGAAATCCTGCCGGCAAAGCTGAGAATATAGAGATACCGGTGATTGCCGGGCAAGGCTGCCGGGCAGAGATGACGATGCTGACAGATGAATTTGAGAGAAAAGGTTTTCAGGTATTGCTCCTTCAGGAGAAGGCAGCAGATTCCCGCGCAATCCCAATAGAATACTATGGGGAGGCAGGTCGGCCGCTGGGGCAGATACTTGATACCGTGGACTTTATTTACAAACCTGATATTATTTTTCTGGATTATATATCTGGAAAGGCATACAGCATGGAAGAAAAACGGGAGATAGATATGCTTATTTCCCGTAGTCATGATGTATATACAATAACAGCCGGGGGGCTGCAAAGAACCGCCCAAAAGGCAGAAGAAATCAGCAGCATTATATGCCGGTATTTTTAGGGAAGGCAGGATATGGAAAAGAGGAAGAATGACAGTAAAATCTGGAGGCGGGTCTGCGGGCTACTTCTCGCATACAAAAAGTATTTCCCGGGTATTTTCATATGTTTAGTTTGCACTTCATTTATGACTTTTTTACAGCCGCTGGTTATCCGAAGGATAACAGATCAGGGGATGGTAGAGAAAGATATGGAGTGCATTCTTATTTACTCGGGAGTGCTGGTCGGTATCTCCGTGATTGTCCAAGTGACGGAAGTGATACAGACACGACTTTTTTCTAATATACATAACGGACTGACATTTTCCCTTTACAGAAAGGCGTATTGGAAAATGGACAATCTGAGTATAGGCTATTATGATGAAAAAGGAAGTGCGGAGATTGCAAACATGATTGGCAGTGATATCAGCAATGTGGCTTCTGTTGCAGACCAGATTACGACATTTTCCATCTCTTCTATTCTGCAGATCGTGGGAGGAATCGTGGGATTATCGATACTGGACTGGAAACTGGCATTGATGATCACACTGATGATTCCCGTAAAATTTCTGGTAGTACTCTATTTTTCCATAAAAAAGAACGAGGCTTTTGAACGCCTGATAGAAAATAACCGGGTGTTCTTCGGCTGGCTGGGTGATTGTATTAATGGTATACGGGAAATGAAGCTTTGGGATCTGTTTCGTATAAAGAATCCGGATTTTGAAAAATTGCAGGGAAAGATGATGGATTCTTACAGGGAAAACATGATGCTGGATGAATACAGGACCTTTAGTGTGTCTATGCTGGATGCCCTGATGAATGCTGTGCTCTATATATTGGGGGGGCTTTTAATTGTGAGAGGAGAGCTTACAATTGGCGGGGCATTTGCGTTTATGACATACAGTGCATATGTTGTTAGCCCGATCTCTTTTTTGATCAATATCAAATATTACTTTGCGCAGATTAAGCCGTCTGCGAAACGATACTTTGAATTTCTGGAGCAGCCGGAAGAAGGTGGGGAGCATGCGGGCAGTTTAAGCGGGTTTGATAAGGAAGCAGAAGTACCGGTTCTGGAACTGAAGGATGTGATATTTGGATACAAAGAAGGCACCCCCATCTTAAACGGTGTGAATCTGACGGTGCAGCAGGGGGACAGAATCGCGGTAATCGGGGAAAACGGGAGTGGGAAGTCAACACTGCTGGATTTGATTCTGGGTTTTTATCACCCGGAGAAAGGCGAGATAAAATTCTGGGGGATTCCGGCCGGGAATCTGGAACCTAAAATAATCAGGAACAGGATTGCAGTAGTAAGCCAGAAGCCATACCTCTTTCTGGGAACAATAGAGGAAAACGTGAATATCGGTGGGACGGCATCTCACGAAGACGTGGTTGATGCATGTATCAAAAGCGGTGCAATCACATTCATTGAAAAGCTGGAAGACGGGTTCATGCAGCGAGCAGGTCAGGATGGGGCAAAACTTTCGGGCGGAGAGAAACAGAAGGTGGCGGTTGCCCGAGCGATATTAAAAAAAGCCGATATATTACTTCTGGATGAAGCAACATCAGGTTTTGACAGGGAATCCGATAAAGCACTGATTAATCTGGTGCGCGGGGAATTGAAGGATAAGACAATCATATTTATTACACACAGATATGAAGAACTGGAAGGCGTGGAGAAGGTATATAGACTTGCGGGAGGGCAGCTGGAACTGATGGAAGGGCAGGTTTGAATGAATTGTTTGCCAGCTGCACATCTTCTGACTAATTTGGATTCCTTTTAAGCTTAGATATAAATATACATAGAAACAGCATAGTTACTCCAGCTATTATCCAAGTAATACCAATTGAAAATACATCACCTAAAATTCCCATTAAAACGAGGGATATCCACCCTCCAACCCTTTCTGCCATTGAGTTCACAGATAGCATTGTTGCCCTATTATCCGAGTCAATATATTTATTTATCAGAGCTTTTTGAATAGGGTCAAGCACTCCAAGCAATATTTCCATACCTATAATCACCGCAAATCCCACTAAAAGATTACTATTGATAGCTGCAATTATAAATATTGAGCCAAATAATATACATATTACAAACAATGCCTGTATTCTATTATATTTTTTGTGCAGATGTTCCCATAACGCATTTCCGGCGGTCATACTGATTTTAATGAATATCCACATCCATGCCAAAACACCTAACTCTCCCCCTCCCAATTGGAGAATATAAGGTGACCAGTATGTAAATAACGGTGATATTACAAATGCTACGCCCATATTTAAAAGTAGGATCGTTTTAATCGACTCTCCCTTTCGAATCGTATCATATATTGTAATAAAACTCCCCTTTAGCTCTGATCTGACATTTATTTTGAAATTACAAGTATGAATTTTACTTTGATTCAACTGTTTGTTTCTTACCCATCGTAAAACCAATAGTGTATAAATTATAGCTGTTATCAAAGGGATAATCCAAATATACCTTAAGCCTGCTTTTGCAATAAAAGTTCCTATAACCCCTCCTAATATCATAACAAAATTTCGAATTTTAGCACTTTTAGAAAAAACTGCATCCAATTCGTTATCATCCAATTCTGCAGTATTAACTACCCAGGCTTCTAAGGCGCCCGATTGCATAGCATAGCTAATCCCCCAGAAAATCTGCCCCAATATTAGTATTGAAATATTACCAGCATACAAAAAAAGTGCCATTGAAGACGATAATGCTATACCTGATATAATTAATGCACTTTTATTTCCTCTGTTATCACTGAGTGAGCCACTTGGTATTTCAAATATAAATACAAATACATTAAATACGCTTGTAATAATATTTGTAACAAATTTACTATAACCCAAATCATAAAAGTATAAAATATAAGTGGCCCCAATGATTCCAGAATGTAAGTAAAATAATGTTTCGAGAATAATATATCTATCGCATACTCTTTTCTTGCTCATACAGACAATTCCCCCTTCTCTGAGCCATTATTTTTCCATCTGGCAATGCCCGTGTAATAACCTGATTATAAAATAAGCCTGCATAGAGTACAACCCCTGCCGATTATAATAGTTATAAGAAGCAAAAATCAGAGTGCATATGTCAGAATTCAGGAGAGACGGCGGGCACAGGATGCAGCTGGTCAGACTCGCTTTTTATATAAGTATTGCGGTGCTCAGTATTTTTTACACGAAGGCGGTTCATATGGATAAACATGCACAATCACGGATTGCGGCGGCAGGAAACGGCGGGGAGGAAGAAAATGATCAATCTGGTGCAGGAGGCAGTTATATGGACGGTGGGAAAAAGGGTGCTTCTTCCGGGACGGGGGAGACAGACAGGATAATAATGGTTCCTTTTATGAATCAGAATGACTACCCGACAGGATGTGAGAGCGTGACTTCGGTGATGGCGCTGTCGTATGCAGGGGTTGACATTACTGTGGATGAATTTATAGACCAGTATCTGAGGATTGGGAAATATTACTGGAAGGACGGGCAATATTACGGGAACAGTCCTTATTATTATTTTATCGGTGATCCGAGGGGAAATGGTTTTGGCTGCTTTGCCCCGGTGATACATGATGCGCTTGTGGAGGCGGCGGGAGGAGAACGGGTGAAGGACCTGACAGGGATGACACTGCAGAATATATGCAGAGAATATATCGGCAATGGAATCCCTGTGATCCTCTGGGCCACGATTGGTATGCAGCCGAGCTATGAAGGACGCAGCTGGACCATTCTGGAGACTGGAAAAGAGTATATCTGGCCGGCAGAAGAACACTGTCTCCTGCTTGTCGGTGTGGATCGTGAGTACTATTATTTTAATGACCCACTGGAAAAGTCCGGGGGGACCAGATATGAGAAAGCGTTAGTAGAAGAGCGTTACCGGGAGATGGGCAGCCAGGCGCTGGCTGTGCTGCCCGGGAGTTAACGTTTCTCTTTCTTCATCTGCCGGATCATGTCGGCTATGGTCTGGTGCAGGGGGCGGGGATGATATCCCAGCTCTCTGCTTGCTTTTTCGTGTGAAAAGTTCCCGTTGGATGTTAGTGTATACATGGCATATGGTGTGAAAACAGGTGTTTTTTTCCAGCATTTGTAGTGCAGCTGTGCAAAAGGCGCCGCACATTTGGCGATCCATGCGGGGAGGAAGATCCGTGGCCTTTTCTGTCCGGTAGCTGCTGAGAGTTCCCCGAAGAGTTCTTTAAGCGTGACAAACCGGTTGCAGAGGATGTAGCACTCTCCAGATTTTCCTTTCTGGGAGGCCTTGATTACTCCGGATGCGACATCGCGCACGTCGACAAAATCATATCCGCCGCGTACCGCTACAGGCATCCCCTTCTGTGTATAATGGGCGATCATGTGAAGCATGCTGCCGGAAGGGTGTCTGGCAGGTCCGATAATGCCGGACGGATGTACCACCACGGCATCAAGTCCGCGTTTTGTACTGTCCAAAACGTATTGGGTTGCTTCTGCTTTTGTCTTGGCATAGAAGCCCGTTACGTCGTCAGGGGAGAAAGTCCTGATCTCAGATATAATTGTCTGGTCCGGTGTTTCGGGGATAGCGTGGACACTGCTGACATAGACCAGACGCTTTACATGGTGGCGGATACAGGCGTCTACGACATTCTTCGTTCCGCCCACATTTACGGAATACACGGCAGGGGTCGGGCCGCCGTAGATGGAAATGAGGCCTGCACAGTGGATCAGCACGATACCGGGCTTCCCGGTGGAGGCTTCATGCAGATTTTCTGATGCCGCAGTAAACAGCATTTCCATTGTTTCCGGATCACGGACATCCCCTGCGATATAGGAAAGTCCTGGGGGAGGGTCCGGTACATCCTGCAATTCATCCGGCAGGATGAGGCCCAGGACGGGATATCCCTGTTTCAAAAGTCCGGCTGCTATATGGCTGCCGAGGTGTCCGGCAGCTCCGGTTACGATATATTGTGTGTGTTTCATGATAAGCGCCTCCTTGGTTCTGAATAAATGGTTACTGTTTACGGATATACAACACGGCGTTGCTTTCTGTTCTTACTTAAAATATAATAAAGTCAGAGTAAGTTGACAACCATCAGATTTTTGTGAAACGTAAGTTAGACAACAGATTAGAAAGAAGTGTTGATTGTTTATGAAAAATTCAGATTTGGACAGGCGTGTCAGGTACACGAGGAATATGATACGGCACAGTTTTCTTAAGCTTCTGTCGGAAAAACCGCTGGGGAAGATTACTGTGAAAGAGATCTGTGGGATGGCAGATATTAACCGGGCGACTTTTTATGCCCATTATGAGGATGTATATGATCTGCTGGACAAGATTGAGGAGGAGTTTTACCGGGATGTGCAGGATTCCGCCAGCAATATGGTGCAGGAGGACTATACGGGAATACTGCCTATAGAGATTCTTAAGAAGATCAGGGAAAATGAAGAACTCTGCAGGGCGATGTTCGGAAAATACGGGGATAAGGAGTTCTTACGGAAGCTGATGTATTTTGCGGAGGAGGATTCATTGGGGGACTGGAAAAAGCTGTACCCGGATATAGGGGAGGAGAAACTGGAATGGCTGTATGGATTTATCGTCAACGGCTGTGCAGGCATCATACAGAAGTGGGCAGAGAGCGGATTTCAGGCAGAGCCTGAGGATATGGCCCGGTTTATGGCACAGATGTTCCGGTCATGCGTAAAGGGGATGGAAACATAGGCTGTGCCATGAGCGGGGCAAGGTGTCATTGACTGGAATCCTGCCGGATTAACTGGTTCTGGTTTCTCCAGCTTCGCGGAGAGAGCCCGTATACATTTTTGAAAGCCCTTGAGAAATGCAGCTGATTTGCGTAGCCAACCGCATTGCTGATATCACCGATAGAAAGTGTGGTGAGCTTCAGCAGTTCAGCTGCTTTTGCCATGCGGTAGTTCAGCAGGAATTCCTGAGGGGATTTTCCCACTGTATCTTTGAAGATCTTTCCGAAATAGCTCCTGTTCAGGCCGCATGTTGTAGCAATATCCTCGACGGAGATGTCATTCTGGAAGTTCTGCTCGATAAAAGCGAGTGCTTCGCGTATATAAAAGTCACGCAGCCGCCCGCCCTGGTTGAGGTGCATGGAGGCGGCCGAGCGGGTCAGAAAGTCCAGAAACAGAAATAAGTGCCCGATCAGATGAAACGGAGCCGCGTCTCCGTGCTGGGCAATGTATAGCATTTCGTTCATCATATCCTGACGCAGGTCCTTTGAATGCGCGTGGTAGACGGGATTATCACGGCCAAGTCCTGCGATTTCTATGGCTTCCTTCACACGGAGCCCGTCAAATTCAAGCCAGACATATTCCCAGGGATATTCTGCATCGGAAATATAGGTGTTGATCTGCTGCGGAAAGATCATGAACCCCTGACCGCTTTTTACCTGATAAGTCTGTGTCATACCTTTCGCATCATCTGCCATCAGTGTACCGGTTCCCGAGATGACATAGTGGAACAGAAAATGGTTGCGGGCAGCCGGTCCGTAAGAATGTGCCGGGGCGCAGTGTTCCCAGCCGAACTGGTAGAGGCTTAAGTCTATGAAATTTTCATTCGGAAATACAGAAAATAAAATATCACTCATGATACCTGGCTCCTTTCGGGATGGGATGTTTTTTTCATTATATACCATAATGCAAGGTGACTTCAAATTATTTTCCTAAATATTGCATAAAGGTATAAAAAGGCAAATATATGGATATTTATAGACGCATAATGAGATGTTATAATATAGTTAATCCAAAAAAAGGATGGTTTGAAGGGTGCCGGCAGTATTTAAACCATGCAAAAAGATATGAAAGGGAAGAGAAAAAGGAGAACATGAAAACAGTTGTACTGAGGAAAAGGTCGGTATGTCAGGAACTGGAAACACATAAGTGGGTTATCTTTGAAAGGAGTAGTGGCAGATGAAAAGAAGAAGTGTAAGACGATTAAGCCTGCTCACGGCGGGTACCATGCTGGCGGCCCTTGCCCTTACCGGATGCCAGTCCGGTGAGAAAAACAGCGGAAAAGTAGAAATTGAACTGGTACAGTACAAACCGGAAGCCGTAGAGGTTTTTAAGGAGCTTGAGGAAGAATTCAATGCATCACATGATGATATCCATCTGACGATTGATTCGCCAAATGAAGCAATGACAATTCTGAAGACCAGATTCGTAAGGGAAGACATTCCGGATATTATCGGCATCGGAGGGGATATTAATTATTCCTATTTTCTGGATTCCGATATGCTGGCAGATATCTCGGATTATGAAGGGCTAAGCGATATCAAGCCTGCTTATCAGGACATTCTGAAAGCCCTCGAGTTTGTACCGGAGGAAGGTGTTTACGGAGTCCCTTATGTGGCAAATGCCGCCGGAGTGCTTTATAACAGGGAGATGTTTGAGGAACACGGATGGGAGATCCCGGAAAACTGGGAAGAATTCACGGCCCTGTGTGAAGAGATAGAAGCAGCCGGAATCCGCCCGCTTTCCTTTGGTTTTAAGGACACGTGGACTTGTCTGGCACCGTGGAATGCATTGGCAGTGGATCTGGCTCCGGCAGATGTGTGCAGTCAGGTCAACAAAGGGGAAACGAAATTTAAGGATGAGTACCGGGAGGTTTCTGAGAAAATGCTGGAACTTCTGGATTACGGTCCGGAGGACCCGTTCGCATATGGATATAACGATGCATGTACCGCGTTCGCAAATGGAGAGTCTGCGATGTACACGATCGGGAGTTATGCAGTGCCGCAGATTAAATCAGTGAACCCGGATATGGATATTGATTCCTTCGTGATGCCGGGGAGCAGCGAGGCAGACGAGAATGTGCTGAATTCAGGTGTGGATTTACAATTCTGTGTGATGGAAGACAGTGAAAATAAAGAAGCGGCGTATGAGGTTCTTGACTTTCTTTTGAAGGATGAAAATGTGCAGAAATATCTCGACGAGCAGAACGCGGTTCCGTGTAAAGAGGGCGATTTCGATCTGGCTCCGATGCTGGACGGGGTAAAGTCCTTCATAGAGGAAGGCAGGATGACAGATTACCAGGATCACTATTACCCGAGTGAAATGGCGGTCGATGCACAGATACAAACGTTCCTGCTCAAACAGGATACAGATGCGTTCCTGAAGAAGTTTGATACGGACTGGTTGAGATATAACAGGGATATCATCCGTAAGGTAGAAGATTATGAAGCAAACAAGGGTTCTTCAAAATAGGGAGGAGAGGGAACTATGAGGAAAATGAATAACAGGAAGCTGACATTTCTGCTGATTACAATACCCATCCTGGCACTGTTTTTCTGTTTTAACACACTGCCTTTGATAAAGGGTGTTATTTACAGTTTTACAAATTATAAAGGTTATGGCGCCTATGACTGGGTAGGGATTCGAAACTATGTCGATCTGTTCCAGGACGTGAGGGTTGGTAAATCATACCTGTTCACGTTTAAGCTGGCGATTGTAACGACTATCGTGGTCAATATTATCAGTCTTCTGCTGGCACTTGGACTAAACAGCAAGATCAAGGGAAAGAGTGCACTGCGCGGTCTGTATTTTATACCGAAGATTTTAGGTGCACTGGTTGTAGGTTACATTTTCAATTACTTTTTTACATATATCCTTCCCGTCATAGCAAAGGCTCTTACGGGAAACGGGGCAAGCATGCTGTCAAGCACGAAATGGGCATGGGTTGCAATTATGATTGTCTGTGCATGGCAGGCGATTGCGATGAACACGATTATTTATATTTCGGGCCTGCAGACGGTGCCGGAGGATGTGTACGAGGCGGGCGCGATTGACGGGGCAACAGGTTTCCAGAAGTTCAAAAGCCTGACATTCCCCCTGATTCTTCCATTTTTTACGATTAACATGGTCCTCTGTATGAAAGATTTCCTGATGGTATTTGACCAGATCATGTCATTGACAAAAGGCGGGCCTGCACAGAGTACAGAATCTATCTCCTACCTGATTTACAACAACGGTATGAGCGGCGGGCAGTTTGGATTCCAGAGTGCGAATGCAGTAATTTTCTTTATTGTGATCGTATTTATTTCCGTATTCCAGATGAATTTCTTAGGAAAGAAGGAGGAGCAGTTATGATGGGCGCTAAGGTAAAAGTAAAAGAAAAAACGAACTGGCCGGTTACGATTATGCTGATCGTGGGCCTGATTACAGTTGCATTTCCGATGTACTTAACGATCGTAATTGCATTCAAGCAGCCTTCGGAAATGACGAACAGTATTTCGGGAATCTTATCCCTGCCGAAATCATGGAGTTTTGCTAATTTTGCCGAGGCAATGCGGGTCACAGACTTCTGGCATTCCCTTGGAAACAGTATCCTGATTACACTGGCTACTGTACTTATATCTATTGTGATTCATTCTCTGATCGGGTATGCGATTGGTAGAAACAAGACACACAGTAAATTTTATAATTTTGCGTATTTATATATTGTCAGCGGAATGTTCGTACCGTTTGCGATCCTGATGATGCCCCTGGTAAAGCAGACGGCGCAGCTTAGAATCGCGAATTGGTTTGGTGTTATTATTCTCTATGTAGTGTTCTATATGCCTATGAATGTGCTTCTGTATACCGGATACCTGAAAAATATCCCGGTTGCACTCGAGGAAGCGGCACGTGTGGACGGGGCGAGTACATGGAGAACCTACTGGAAGATCATTTTCCCGATCATGAAGCCTATGCATGCAACAGTGGCTGTACTCACGGCGCTGGGAACATGGAATGACGTTATGACACCTCTTGTTATTATGTCGGGAAGCGGAAAGAATACACTGCCACTGGCACAGTTGAATTTCCAGACACAGTTCGGTACGAATTACAATCTGGCATTTGCATCCTATCTGCTGGCATTGCTGCCAATCCTGATCTTCTACATCATCTGCCAGAAGCAGATTCTGAATGGTGTTGTAAACGGGGCTGTGAAGTAGATACTGTAAAACCAGGAATTGTATGGATGCAGAAGGAAATGTAGAATGAAAAACTGTAACGGGAAAAGGAGCGGCATCATGGGAATTACATTTGACGAAAAGAATAAGACGTTTACACTGCATACAAAATCTGCGATGTATCAGATGCAGGTTGATAAATATGGTTTTTTACTTCATCTTTACTATGGAAAAAAGGTACAGGGGTGCATGGATTATCTTCTGACATATTATGACAGGGGATTCTCCGGGAATCCCTATGATGCGGGAAATGACAGGACATATTCGATGGATGCGCTGCCGCAGGAGTTCCCCTGTGCCGGGAATGGGGACTACCGGACGCCTGCCCTGATTTTGAAAAACAGGGCAGGGACTTATGGCTGTGATCTTCGCTATAAGAGATACCAGATTTCGAGGGGAAAGTATGGCCTGAAAGGGCTTCCGGCTGTTTACGCGGGCGAAGACGAGGCTGAGACACTAAAGATTGAGCTGGAGGACCAGAATCAGGGGATTGCGGTAACACTGCTGTACGGGGTGCTGCCGGAGCCGGACATTATCACGCGGAGCGTGGTGATTTGTAATCATGGGTGTGGTGAAAACGGTGTGCCGGAAACGATTTTTCTGGAGAAGGTCCAGTCGGCCTGTCTGGATTTTGTGACCGGAAATTATGATTTTATCAGTTTTTACGGGCGGCATGCAATGGAACGGAATTTCCAGAGGGTTCCGGTTGCTCATGGGAGCCAGATGATCGGAAGCAGGAGGGGCACATCGAGCCATCAGTATAATCCGATGATGATTCTGGCAGATAAGGAAGCCACGGAAGATTCCGGAAACTGCTATGCGATGTCTTTTGTATACAGCGGGGGCTTTCAGGGTGAGGTTGAGAAAGACCAGTATAACCAGACCCGTGCAGTTCTGGGGCTTCAGGGCGAACAGTTTTCCTACCCGCTGGAGCCGGGAGAAGTATTTTACGCGCCTGAGGTGATCCTGACATACAGCGGCAGCGGACTGAATCGTTTGTCGCAGAATCTGCACACCTGCATCCGAAAACATATCTGCCGCGGGAAATACAGAGATGCGGTGCGGCCTGTTCTGGTAAACAGCTGGGAGGCAGCGTATTTTGATTTTAACGGCGATACGATCTGTGAGTTGGCAAAACATGCGGCCGATGTGGGAATTGAACTGCTTGTCATGGATGACGGCTGGTTTGGCAGCCGTGATGACGACAACAGGGGGCTTGGCGACTGGAAAGTGAACGAGGATAAGCTTGGCGGCACGCTGGGAGAGTTAATTGGGAAAATAAACGCGCTGGGCGTCAAGTTTGGTATTTGGATCGAGCCGGAGATGGTCAATGAGGACAGCGAGCTGTACAGGACCCACCCTGACTGGGCCTTTACAGTACCGGGCAGAAAGCCGCAGAGGTCCAGAAACCAGCTGGTACTGGATTTTTCCAGAAAAGAGGTCGTGGACGCAGTCTACGGGCAGATCTGTGGGATACTGGATCAGGGAAATATTGAGTATGTCAAATGGGATATGAACCGGAGCATTGCGGATGTTTATTCCGCGGCGGCAGAAAACCAGGGGAAGGTAATGTATGACTATATACTCGGACTGTATGATTTCCTTGAAAGGCTGTCCACCCGGTACCCGGATATTCTGATCGAGGGATGCAGCGGAGGGGGCGGACGTTTTGACGCAGGAATGCTGTACTACACACCGCAGATCTGGTGCAGTGATAATACCGATGCCATTGACAGAGTAAGGATCCAGTACGGAACCTCATTCGGGTACCCGGTATCCGCCGTGGGCTCACACGTATCCGCATGCCCAAACCACCAGACAGGAAGGCATACTTCCATGAAGACGAGGGCTGTCACGGCAATGGCCGGAACCTTCGGTTATGAACTGGACCTGTGCAGACTGACGGAAACAGAAAAAGAGGAAGTCAGAGAACAGATAAAAGATTATCACAAATATGCAGAATTGATCCAGAACGGAACATATTACAGACTGAGCAATCCGTTCGAAGAAGAGGCTGGGGCATGGGAATTTCTGGCAGAGGACAAGGGTGAGGTGCTCGTAAATGTCGTCATGCTGGCGAAACACGGCAATATGACAGTCAATTATGTACGGCTGCGCGGGCTGGATGAAGGAGCCATGTACAAAGACGAAAACAGCGGGGCAGTGTACAGTGGAAGCGCCCTGACAGAAGCCGGGATGCCATTACCGGTGGAATTGGGGGAATATTTAGCTTATCAGATACATCTGGTTCGGGAGGAAGCAGGACATGACAGTTGATGAAAGATACAGACAACGGATGGACAGACACCATGATGAATTGAAATGGCTTTATATGGAGCTATATGGAAACGATGATATGTTTTTTGAATTATGCAGCCAGATGTACAGCTTTTACCAGGGCCGGAGGCAAAGCCTGAAAAGGCTCGACAGGAAGAGGGAAAACAATCCTTCCTGGTATAGGGGAAATGACATGCTTGGCATGATGCTGTATATTGACCAGTTTGCCGGGAACCTGAAAGGGGTGGGGGAGAAGCTGGATTACCTGAAGGAATGTAATGTCAGCTGTGTCCACCTCATGCCATTTCTGGATTCCCCGGAGGGGAGGTCTGACGGCGGCTATGCAGTGGCAGATTTCCGCAGGGTAAAACCATCGCTTGGTACGATGGAAGATCTGGAGATTCTGGCCGATGAGTGCCATAAGGACCAGATAAGCCTTTGCATGGACTTTGTTATGAACCATACATCAGAGGACCATATCTGGGCGCAGCGCGCACGCTCTGGTGACGGGGAATATATGAGCCGGTATTTCTTTTATGATAATTATGAGATTCCGCGAGAATATGAAAAGACAGTGCCGCAGGTATTTCCGGTGACAGCTCCGGGGAATTTTACATATCTGCCCGAAACGGGACATCATGTGCTGACAACGTTTTATCCGTATCAGTGGGACCTAAATTACTCCAACCCACGTGTGTTTAATGAGATGATGTACAATTTCCTGTATCTGGCAAACCGGGGGATGGATGTGATACGGATTGATGCGGTGCCGTACATCTGGAAATCACTTGGGACATCATGCCGGAATCTGCCGCAGGTCCATACAATTGTCCGTATGATGCGGATGATAAGCGAGATCGTCTGCCCGGGTGTCGTGCTCTTAGGGGAAGTCGTGATGGAGCCAGAAAAAGTGGTTCCTTACTTCGGCACCGTGGATAAGCCGGAATGCCATATGCTGTACAATGTAACGACAATGGCGACAACCTGGAACTCAGTGGCCACGCGGGATGTCAGGCTCCTGAAAATGCAGTTAAATACGATTAGCCGGCTCCCGAAAGAATATACCTTCCTGAACTATCTCAGATGCCACGATGATATAGGCTGGGGGCTGGACTATGATACATTAAAATACTGGGGTATGAGAGAGGTGCCGCATAAAAAGTTCCTGAATGACTACTTTACAGGAAGAACTGAGGGCAGTGTAAGCAGGGGGGAATTGTATAACGAAGACCTTGTGACAGGTGATGCAAGATTCTGCGGAACAACAGCATCCATGTGCGGGATAGAAAGCGCCGGTTTCGAGGGGAATGAGGGGAAAATGGAGCAGGCTGTCAGAAAAGACCTGATGCTTCATGCCTATATGTTCATGCAGTCCGGCATTCCTATGCTTTACAGCGGTGACGAAATCGGGCAGGTCAATGACTACACCTATAAAGAAGATCCCGCAAAAAGAGAAGACTCCCGCTACATACACCGTGGGAAATTCCACTGGGAGCTTGTGGAAAACTGCGGGGATACAGACACCATACAGGGAAAAATATTTCAGGGACTGAGCAGGCTTGAACATATACGCAGACAAGAAAACGTATTCGGTGCAGATGCAGAAATGCAGGTGATAGAAACAGGAGACGATTCCGTATTGTGTATACAAAGAACAAAAGGAAGAGACACAATCATTGGAATTTTCAATTTTCATGATACCGAGAAAACAGTTCATATCATCTTGCCCGGAACCTACAGAAACCTGCTAAACGGGGAAATCATGGGACTTCAGGATGTCAGACTGCCCGGAAGCGGGTTTGTCTGGACAAAGTTAGTCGAATAAAACTTGAGAAAATTCTGAAAATGGAGAGCAAAGGGGTCTGACCCCTTTGCTCTTTCGCATATACTGTACTAACGATATATGCTCAGGAGTTTTTATGAGAAGAAGATTTTTTAAAGTAAGTCTGGGAACTTTTCTGGCGGTTATGCTGCTGGGCTGTTCATTTAAGTATCTTTCCGGCTATGTAACGGTATCCAGCAATGTCAGCGGCAGGGAACTCCCTATTTATTCTGTAGAGACGAATGAAAAGAAGGCGGCTCTGACATTTGATGCAGCATGGGGAAATGAGGACACGCAGAAGATTCTGGATATTCTGGAAAAGGAGAAGATCCATGTCACGTTTTTCGCAACCGGCGGCTGGGTGGAGCAGTATCCGGATGATGTGAAGGCTATACTGGCAGCAGGACATGATCTGGGCAATCACAGTGAGAGCCATAAGAATATGAGCCAATTGTCAAAGGAGGAACAGAAAAAGGAAATTATGACAGTACATAATAAGGTGAAAGAACTTACAGGATATGAAATGAAACTTTTCCGGCCTCCGTACGGGGATTATGATAATACTGTCATTAAGACGGTGCAGGAATGCGGATATTATCCGATTCAGTGGGATGTGGACAGTCTTGACTGGAAGGATTATGGCAGACAGAGCGTCATTGATACAATACTTGGCAATAAAGCGCTCCAAAATGGCTCCATTATTCTGTGCCACAATGGGGCAAAATACACGGCAGAAGCACTGGAGGAGGTGATTAAGGGACTGAAAAAGCAGGGATTTGAGATCGTACCGGTGTCGGAACTTATCTATAAAGACGGATACCATCTGGATGCGTCAGGAAGACAGATTAAAAATTAAATATTGCTCTTAGGATATAACAGCTGTGTATCTACCGGAATATGGAGCATGAGAAGTGGTTAGAAAGTGCTGAATTACATTAAAAAATATCGTAAATATCGTTAATTTTTACACTATTCTTTTCCGCATAATTAGTGTACAATATTAAACCGTGGCGACTATTGCCAGTAACTAAATAATTTCCATCAGGATAGATGGAATACTCTAAGATATTCAGGAGGGAACAGCCATGCCGGGGGAAACTTTGACATTAAATGCAGTAAGAGTGGGATTTTCAAATGTAAACGAGATTCAGGAATTTGTGCAGACAATCAAGGATTATAGAGGAGACCTTGATCTTGTTCAGGGGAGAATGGTTGTAGATGCCAAGTCGATCCTCGGAATCTGCAGTCTCAATATGCAGGAAGAGATGGAACTTCAGGTACATAGCGGAGATTTTGACAGACTTAGAGAGAAGATTTATAAATTCACAAGATAAAAGGATGTCAGTTACATCAGGATATGTGATCGGCATACACGAGAATATATAACCGGGAATTGACATTTTTAAAACAGATAGTTATAATAGGACGAAACAAGGGCGTTTTTCTTTAGAGGAAGAGCGCCCATTTTTATATTGTACTTTCAGGCAGGAGGGATAAAGATGTATAATTATACGAAAAAAGATATCCTGAATATGGCGGAGGAAGAGGATGTAGGATTCATCCGTCTCCAGTTTACTGATATCTATGGAACAATGAAAAATATGGCAGTCACGATGAACCAGCTTAAGAAAGCACTGGACAATAAGTGCATGTTTGATGGATCTTCTATTGAAGGTTTTTCAAGGATCGAGGAATCCGACATGTACCTGTATCCAGATCTTGACACGTTTGCAATCTTCCCCTGGAGGCCGCAGCAGGGAAAAGTGGCAAGGTTTATCTGCGATGTGCGGCGGCCGGATGGGACACCTTACGAGAGCGACCCGAGATATGTATTGAAAAAGGTTGTGCGGGAAGCTGCGGAAATGGGATATACTATGAATGCAGGACCGGAATGTGAGTTCTTTTTATTTCACACAAATGATGACGGGCTGCCTACGACAATTACTCATGAGCAGGGCAGCTACTTCGATGTAGGCCCGCTGGATTTTGGCGAAAATGCAAGACGGGATATGGTGCTGACACTCGAGGATATGGGGTTTGAGATAGAAACGTCCCATCACGAAATCGCCCCTGCACAGCATGAGATCGATTTCCGCTATGACGAAGCGCTTGCAACGGCAGATAATATCATGACTTTTAAGATGGTAGTCAAGACGATCGCGAAACGCCACGGGCTCCATGCGACCTTTATGCCAAAACCAAAGATCGAGGTCAACGGTTCCGGAATGCATATCAATCTTTCTCTGGCAAAGGACGGGAAAAATATTTTTCAGGACAGCACTGATCAAAATGGGCTGAGCAGGGAAGCCTATTATTTTATGGGCGGACTGATGAAACATATGAAAGCGATCACATGCATTACGAACCCGACCGTGAACTCTTACAAACGTTTTGTGCCCGGATATGAGGCTCCGGTTTATATGACATGGTCTGCTAAGACGAGGGAGCCGCTTATCCGGATTCCTTCCATGCGGGGGGATGGTACAAGGATAGAACTGAGAAGTCCCGACCCGTCGGCGAACCCATATCTTGCGCTGGCGGTTCTGCTTGCCGCCGGCATGGACGGGATAAAAAACGAAATCATGCCGCCGGAAAGTGTGGATGCCGACGTACAGTCCATGACGGATGAGGAGAAAAAACGTCTGAACATAGAAGCGCTTCCGAAAAACCTGATGGAGGCGGTCAGCGAGCTGGAAAAAGACACCTTTATCCAGGATGTGCTCGGAGCTGACCTGACTGCCAAACTGATAGAGACGCATAAAAATGAGTATCATGAATACTGCATGCAGGTGACAGAATGGGAAATCAACAATTACCTCCATAAGTTATAAAATTTGTCTGTAACAGATAGGAAACCTGTCAGATTATGGCGGGAAAACCGGAAACAAAGGGACAGGAGGTGTGCTGAAGTGTGGGCAGTATTGTAGTTGTATTTCCGAAAAAAGAAACGGCAGTTAATATCCGCAATGTTTTAATGCGGGGTGGAATCGAAGTTGCCGGTATCTGCACAACCGGTGCCCAGACGCTCCAGTTTGCGGATAATCTGGAAGAGGGGATTATCATATGTGGATATAAGATGCAGGATATGTTATATTCAGAATTGAGGGAATGCCTCCCGGAGAACTTCGAAGTCCTTTTAATTGCCTCTGCGGACAAATGGGGGCAGGGTCTTGTAAAAGGTGTAATCGGGCTCCCTATGCCGATCAAAGTATATGATTTACTGAATACGATAGAAATGATGCTTCAGAACATGCAGCGCCGGCGCCGGAAGAGGCGGGAAGCGGCAAAAAACAGAAATGCGGCGCAGCAGCAGGTCATAGATCAGGCAAAGTCATTGCTGATGGAACGCAATCAAATGACGGAAGAAGAGGCACACCGGTATCTGCAGAAATGCAGTATGGACAGCGGAACCAATATGCCGGAGACCGCGCGTATGGTTCTGACAATCATGGAAGAATAACCAAAAGGGATGAAGGAGAACAGGAAAATGAAGTTTACAAAAATGCAGGGACTGGGCAATGATTATGTCTATGTGAATGGATTTGAGGAAAAGATAGAAAATCCGTCTGAACTGGCAGTGAAAGTCAGCGACCGGCATTTCGGAATCGGCTCAGACGGGCTAATACTGATTAATCCGTCCAAGGTGGCTGATTTTGAAATGGAGATGTACAATGCGGATGGGTCCAGAAGCGAAATGTGCGGCAATGGAATCCGCTGTGTGGCAAAATATGTTTATGATTATGGCCTGACCGATAAAACACAGATATCAGTCGAGACACTGGGCGGGATCAAATATCTGGACCTGACAATTGATAATGGAAAAGCGGTCCGAATTAAAGTCGATATGGGAAAACCAATTCTGGAGCCGGCAAAGATACCGGTTGTATCTGAAGGGGATATTGTTCTGGATGAGCCGATTCTAGTTGACGGAACAGAATACCGAATGACAGCAGTGTCTATGGGGAACCCTCATACAGTCGTTTATATGGATGATATTGAGCATCTGGAGATCGAAAAGACAGGGCCTAAGTTTGAAAATCACGAACGCTTTCCAAACCGCGTTAATACCGAGTTTGTAAAGGTTCTGGACAGACATACCGTGCAGATGCGGGTATGGGAAAGAGGTTCAGGAGAAACACTTGCATGCGGAACCGGTGCATGTGCTGTTGCTGTTGCGTGTATCCTCAATGGTCTGACGGAAGATAAGGTTACAGTGAAGCTTCTCGGCGGTGACCTTCTGATCGAGTGGGACAAGGAGAAAGACACTGTATACATGACCGGTCCGGCGGAAGTCGTTTTCGAAGGAGAATGGAATCAATAAAGCAAAGGAGGAAGTTATGTTTAAGATCAATGACAATTACTTGAAATTACCAGGCAGCTATCTGTTTTCAACGATCGCAAAAAAAGTGAATGCATATACAGAGGCAAACCCGGATAAATCTATTATCCGTCTGGGGATCGGGGATGTCACACAGCCTCTGGCCCCTGCAATTATCGAATCCCTGCACAGTGCAGTAGACGAAATGGGGAACGCAGAGACATTTCACGGATACGCGCCGGATCTTGGGTATGAATTCTTAAGAAGCGCAATGGCAAAAAATGATTATCAGGCACGCGGCTGTGACATAGCAGCAGACGAAGTATTTATTTCAGATGGTGCAAAGTGTGATTCCGGAAACATTCAGGAGATCTTCAGCACTGACAATAAAATAGCAGTATGTGATCCCGTCTATCCTGTCTATGTAGATACAAATGTGATGGCCGGACGAACCGGGATTTACAATGCAAAAACAGAAACATGGAGTGATGTCATCTATATGCCATGCACTGCAGACACCAATTTTGCCCCGGAACTTCCGAAAGAAACACCGGATCTTATTTATCTGTGTTTCCCGAATAACCCGACTGGATCCACTTTGACAAAATCACAGCTTCAGGACTGGGTAGATTATGCAAACAGGGTGGGGGCAGTCATCATCTACGACGCCGCATATGAGGCTTATATCTCCGAGGAGAATGTGCCGCATACCATTTACGAATGCGAAGGTGCAAGGACGTGTGCAATTGAACTGAGAAGTTTCTCCAAGAACGCCGGTTTTACAGGCGTACGCCTTGGTGCAACGATCATTCCAAAAGACCTGAAGTGTGGCGAAGTAACCCTGCACTCCCTCTGGGCAAGAAGACACGGCACAAAATACAACGGCGCCCCCTATATCGTTCAGAAAGCAGGAGAAGCAGTATACTCCGAAAAAGGCAGAAAACAACTGAAAAAACAGATAGCATACTATATGAATAACGCGAAAATCATCTATCACGGATTAAAAGATGCCGGGTATAACGTCTCCGGAGGTGTCAATGCACCATACATCTGGTTAGAGACACCCGAAGGAATGAGTTCCTGGGATTTCTTCGATTACCTGCTCGAGAAGGCCAATGTGGTAGGCACACCGGGCTCAGGATTCGGCCCAAGCGGAGAAGGATACTTCAGACTGACCGCATTCGGCAGTTACGAAAACACATTGGCGGCGATGGAACGAATCAAGGCACTGTAAAGCAGATGGGCTTTAAAGGGGTCTGACCCTTTTGAAGCCCGTTTTCAGAATATTCTGAAAATAACCATAGAAATTTTTTTTTGATGGAAATTAAAAAAAGGGGTTGATTTTTTCGGGGAGTCTGATATAATAACGATGTTGCGTCGGACAAGACAAAACAAAATGCTGATGCGGATTGGTGTAATGGCAGCACAACAGACTCTGACTCTGTTTGTGAAGGTTCGAGTCCTTCATCCGTAGTTGAGAATCTGCGAAAGCAGATTCTTAATTTTCTCTTTACGAGAAGACAAGTTCATACATATCGGAGTGTGGCTCAGCTTGGTAGAGCGCTACGTTCGGGACGTAGAGGTCGCGTGTTCGAATCACGTCACTCCGATTGATTGAGTAAGATACCGGAATCCTTTGTAAGATGGGGATTCCGGTATTTTCTTTCTGTGATTATACCGCAGCTTTATATGGTGGAGCACATTCTTTTTGAGGGTTGTCCCAGCCACTCTTGTATTTCTTTTGGATGCCATCCAAGTTCGAATAATATGGAAGCCGTTGAATGCCTAAGTGAATGGAAGGTCATATCGGGTCTGCCAAAAACCTCTGCTAACTTTTTAAAGTGGTGATAAACATAATCAGGGCGTATAGAATGTCCATCATCCCATACGAATATCTCCTTATTGTCGACATATGTATCTCCATAAAATAATTTGTTTTCTTCCTTTTTTAGTACTACACCTTTAAAGAAAGATTCCATTTCTTGTGTAAGATAGTACGTTCAATTTTCAGTAAATGCCTTTTAAAATCCAGCGACTTTTCTGTTATACCAAATACCTCTGATCGTCTTAATCCATAATGCAGTGTTGCGTATATTATATGCTTGGTATTTAGAATATATCCTTCCCAATGCGAGTGCATAAAATATATCCCAATGGTGGAAAATTGTCTTGAAATGTTGAAAGCAATGGTTGTAGAAATCAATGAATCACAGGTTTAAGAAAAGGAGCAGTTGGGAAACAGCATATATGCATATAACAGACAGTCAGGGAAGGTTTACATTGCCCTGTAGAAATAAAACTTAACCTAGCCATTGTGCATATGATTTGTTACAATAATTAAAAAGCCAGAAAGATTGTTAGGAGTGCAAAATGGATTTAAAGAGAGATATATACGAAAATCTGCTGCAGTGGAAAAAAAGGGATTCTGGAAAGGTTCTGGAAATTAATGGGGCGAGACAGGTTGGCAAGACATATATACTGACCAAGTTTGCCGAGGAGAATTATAATAATTTTATTTACATTAATATGATGCAGACATCCGGGCAGGAGTTTATCTCCTGTCTGGATAAAGCGACGGAATGGGAGCCGGGGCAGAAAAGGATAGAGAAACCAATCCATAAGGCATTGGAACTGTTTGATCAGGAATTTACAGATGACCGTGAAACCATTATACTGATAGATGAAATACAGGAATCTGCTAAAGTATTTTCTCTCATCCGGCAATTCTCCCGGGAATTTGCGGCGCATTTTATTGTGACTGGCAGTTACCTTGGAAAGACCGTACAGAAAGAATATTTTCTTCCGGCAGGAGATATTGAAACTATGACGCTGGAGACTTTATCATATGAAGAATTTCTGGAGGCGGCAGGAAAAAGGGACATTTATGACGGACTGGATTTGTTTGGAAGGGGCAGCCATGAACAATACGATGAATTAAAGCAACTATATGACGTATATTGCCAAATTGGCGGATATCCTGCAGTAGTGAATGAATATTTTGAGTCGGGAGATTTGGACAAATGCCAAAAACTTCTGCAGGAGCTGATCAGTATTTTTATAGAAGAATCAGAGCGGTATTTTGACAATGTACTGGAGATGAACCTTTTCGAACAGATATTTCCTGCAATAGCCCAGACTATGGTACGAGAGAAAAAAGGCTCAAAAGACCTGATGACGGACTTATCGAAGATTATTTTTAAGGAAGAATCGAACAAAGTAACGAAGACAAGCATCCACAATGCGATTGCATGGCTGTACCGTTCAAATATCATAGGATATTGTGATAGAGTGAATGAAGGAGATATTCTGGATGTGACCTTTAACTGCCGTTTTTATTTTAAAGACATAGGTGTTGCACGTCTGTTTCTTAAGATGGCAGGAGCAGACCGACGAAATATTGAAGGGATAATAAATGAGAACTTTGTATGCCGTTATATAGAACAGATGATTCGTGAGATGGAAGTGGCAGGACGGTCACCTATGTTTGGACTGTATAAGGGCGGTGAGATTGATTTTATTGTGAAGAGCCTTCAGGACGAATGTGTCTACGGAATAGAAGTGAAGGCAGGGAAAGATATCGGGAAAACAGCCAACCGGATGCTGAAAGAGGGGAAGATCAGATATCTGTTCTTATTGAAAGGAGACACTTATGGCGGTGTAGCGGAGGGGAGAAAATATACAGTGCCAATATATATGGCAGGAAAATTAAACTTTAATGACAGATAATTTATTAACAAATAATTGCCTTTCAGGCATTTTAAAATATTGAGAGATAAGACGGCTGCCAGAGGTGATATTACTCTGGCAGTTTTTAATTCTCGGTAAATGGTAATTGTGATGAATATATTAGAAAAGGACGCGTATGGTTAGAAAAACAGTTTATGGATATGCAAGGGTCAGCAGTAGGGAACAGAACTTGGACAGACAGATAGCTGCACTTAGTCAGTATGTTCCTGAAGAAAATATTCTTGTAGATAAAGCAAGCGGGAGCAGCCTTGAACGTGAATCTTATAAGGCGTTAAAAGGTGCACTTGGATTGAGGCCGGGAGATACACTGGTTATCACATCTCTGGATAGATTATCCAGAAACAAACAGGATATAAAACAGGAACTGGAGTGGTTTAAGGATAATGGTATTCGATTAAAGATTTTGGATTTGCCAACTTCTCTAATAGAAGCACCGGAAGGGCAACAGTGGATTATTGAGATGATACAGAATGTTTTAATTGAAGTGTTGGCAAGTATCGCGGAGCAGGAACGCCTGACTATCAGGAAACGGCAGAGGGAAGGAATTGATGCCGCCAAGTTAAAAGGCAAACATCTTGGAAGACCAGCAGTACTAAGACCTCCAGATTTTGAACAGATATATCAGAGATGGAAACAGAAAGAAATCACGGCAAAAAAAGCCATGATTCAGTTGCATCTGTCAAGCAGCACATTTTATCGGTTCGTCAGGGCTTATGAGGATGAACATGTATCAAAAGCCGGTTCTATTTTGGCAGATAAACCAGAATAGTTAATTATACTTTTTGGGAGACAGCCTGATGTGGAATTCAGGCTGTCTCATAAGGTAGAGGTTGTGGGAGTTTATTTTTTGACATTTTAATATACTTATATGTTGAATTATAGGAAATATAATAATTTTTTATTCAAGTGAAGCGTAGAAGAAACTGGTAAATGACGATATCTTGTAGTAAAATGAAATATAAATGTATTTACTTTAGATGATGCAGAGGGGCGGAAATGCAGAAAAAGCTATCACTTGATAAAACAAAAATATATGAAAAATCATTTGCATTGGAGCAAATATCTAAAATGCTGGTTGAATTTACAAAGGGGTTGCCTCATGTCTTACAGATTGGAACGGAGCAAGGTGATATCCCAGTTTGGGATGATTTTGTTATGACTGATAGTGATTTAAGCACTATATATGTTCAAATTAAGCGACAAACTACTGATTTTTGCTCAGACATAAAAAATGAAAAGGTTGTTAGAGATAATTATATAAAAGGAAAGTTAAAAGATCAGCCAAGAGAGTTAAATGTTTTTGATAAAACTATTTGTGCATTGGCAAAAGCTACGCTAAATGATTGCCATAACAAAGATCAATTTTGGATATGTTTACCAGAGGCACATGTTCATATAAAAAAAGAAATTACTATAAGAGAACTTAGGAATTTTAAAGATAGTATTACATCTGTTACAAAAGGAACAGATATGGAAAATTTAGCTTCTATAGATAAGCAAATCAAAAATGTTTATTTATGGCTAACTACATGGTGTGAATTCGATGACTGGAATCATATTGTTAAAGCTTTTAAATTATTGTGTATAAAGACAATAGGCTATGAAACTGAACTTAGAAATAGGGCAGAAGAAAAGTTAAAAGATATATTTATAGCGTCAGAGATTGATACAGTGTGTTCAATCCTTTTGGCATTTATGGATTCGAATTCCACATATGCTGGTGCGTTTGCCCCAAAAGATTTGTTGATTCACTTAAAGAAATATATGTTACCGGATATTGCCACATGGACATTGTTTAAGGCGGAGGACACTTCATGGTTAGTGTCAGGTATGAATGACTTAACCGGGGGTAACCTTGAAGACCCTCTTAAAGTAGTAGAGGCATCATGGGGAAGAGCAGTTACACATAGATGTAACTTGAAAATAATTGGAATTGGTTCCAAACGCTGTAAAATCACTCGAAGTTTAATGAGATTATCATTACATCAAGAGGGGATAAAGGCTACATTAAGTTCTAATCCAGATGTATGGAATGGTTCACTCAGGGAGAGTGTGGGGGGAACTCTTGGAGCATCTGAAAGTGATTTGGCTAACTTAAATGTTATGCCAGCAGGTGATGATTTTGGAAATAATCTAAATTGTCAAGAATTAAAATCTTTGAGCGATAAGGAAGAGTATGCATTAGCCTTAGAAACTGAAATGTATAAGGTTACACTGGATAGTGTGAACTTGAAAATGTGTGATAAATTGGAACACATGAAAGCAAGTGAGTTAAGAGATAAACTTGAAACATGCTGGAATGAATGGTATGAAAAATTAGGAAGAGATGTAGAATGTCAAAAAGAATTTTTTGATGGGATTTTACATCCCAATAGTGAGGGAAAAGCTATTTTAGGTGAACTACGTGTGGGACGTAAAACGGTTGGAATTATAGTAGAGGCTCTTTTTTTAACAATGGTAGTCGTTATTACATTTGGAGATAAAGAAGAGTACAGTTGGATGCAACTTAATAATTCTCTAAATTTAAGAACTATTGGGGTAAAGTATTGGAGTGGTCCAGCAGATTCAATAAAAGATGTCATTGAAATTGATGACTATAGGGGCGTACCTAAAATGCTCTCAGAAGAGAAATCGGATGTTATAATATTGTCTGGTACAAAGTCATCAGTGAGTGATATATTAGAAGCAAATCTTGCAGATGATTATGGACATAATGCTTTGTTATCAGATCGAAAACAACCTAAACTTTTAATTTCATTTGATATGAAGATTAAGAGATTAATAGATGAAGGAAATATAAAGAGCATTAGAGAATACTTGCAACCTCGGATTGATAAATTTAAGGAAAAGACAGAGTTAGCAATTATAGATATTGTGGGTGATGAAAATGGGATTTGAGAATATAGTGCCAATTATACAAGAATATGCTGTCGGTAAGTATAAGATTAATGTAGATAATAAAAAAGTAGAGGAATTAAAAGATTTTTTTGATGCTACGGATGGTAGCGTAGAAGTATTACGTATAAAAAGATGGAATTCGGTTGACATAAGAGAGAAAACACTGGTATGTGTAGATCTTTCCGTTTTTACAGATGGGATAAAGAATAGATTAAAAAATATATTAAAAACGACAGCTTTATTAAAAGAATCACTTTTTGATACAGAGAATGTCGATTTGTATTTGTTTTTAGCATTGCCCAAAAGTATTAGCGAAGAGGAATGCATAAGGATTGAGTCAACAGAACAATTATGTCGTAAATATGTATTAATGCCACACGAAGAATTAAATACCTTTTTGGATAGAACGTTTTTATCAAAGATTATGTTACAACAGGAATCAATCGATATCCAAGATCCTGTACAGCGTTCTTTTAAAAGAATTGAAAAGAAATACGAATGGCTGTCTGATGGAGTACAAAATAATTGGAAAGAGTATTTTAGAAATTATTCTGGCAGTGAGTTGGTCGAAAAAATAATTGATGAGGTGGTCTGATGATTCAATTGGATAAAATAGAAGTAAGTAATGCGAGAAGATTGGGAGAAAAAGTCCAAATTGAATTTGGTGAAGGAGCCACTATTTTATTAGCACCAAATGGAACGGGGAAGACAACTATATTTGAGGCAATAGAACTGGCTATTACTGGAGAAGTACAAAGATTAAGAGGGAATAAAGATGCTTTTGTTAATGCAAAAAGTGACAATATGAATGTTGAGTTATATTTTAATAATAAAGAGTTTATTAAAGCAACTTTACATAAGAATGGAGTTTATAACAGGGAGGGGGATATAAACAAAATTTTAGGGATTTCTCAAGATATTTCAATACCGTATTTATTTAAAATGACTCATTTTTTTGAGCAAAATACTAAAAATTGGTTTGTTAGCTGTGATGATACAGAAGCAGGAAAATTATTAAATAGTCTTCCTATTAGCAGTGAGATTCAAAATATCCTATCAAAAAAAACTAGTGTTTTAAGATCATTTACCAATATTGAAAATAATGTAAAAATGGAATGGGAAAAATATAGTAATGAACTTAAGACATTTGAAGAGTTATTAAATAAAAAGGTAGAATTAAATGCTACTAGTCCAGAGCTGAAGCTGGAGGATGTACTAAAAGGAATAAAAAGCCTGGCTTTAAAGTATGATGTTCAAATCGAAACATACGATAATGATTTAAATAAGTTATCAATCAAGTTGTCATACGTAAGAAATAAAATAGTAGAAATGCGTGAGAAATGTTTGGCGGATTATAATAAATTATTTTCTTATGAAGACCGAATTAAATTATACATTAAAAACAAGGCTATGATTACGGAAAAAAATGAAAAAATTAATATATATAAAAGTGAAAAGAAAAAGAAAGAACAGAGTTTAAATGGACTAGTAACGGAAAAAAATAAGCTTATGGAAGAATTAGATGAGCTATCACAATCAGAGTTTAAAGTGGGTCAAATAATTTCTCAATTTAATGAGCTAGAATTAAAGAAAAAGGAGATTGTTGTAAATAAAGAGAATATTGAGAAGTATAGGAAAGAAGAAAAAGAGACAGAGGAATTTATTGAAAATCAGAATAAAAAAATTGAAGACTACTGTCATTCTCAAAGTGTAATACAGGATTTTCAGGATTCTTTAAAACGCCATAATGAAAAGTTAATAAATCTAGAAAAGAAAAAAGAGAAATTAAATGATATAGAAGAGAAAATATCAACGTTATTAGCGGAGAAAACTAAGTTACAGGGTTTGAAAAATCTTATAGATGAAGAAAATGAGAAAAAAGTTAATGTAGAGGAACAGGTTGGGGAATATAAAAGATGTTATGTCTCACAAAAACAGAATGTGGAACTGTTGAAAAAGAGTGAAACAGAGATTGAAAGTGCCTTATCTGTGATAAGACAAAATATAACAGAAGAGTCACGGATTTGTCCTTTGTGTCAGGCAAAATATGAACCAGGTGTATTGCTCAAAAAAATAACAAAGATATTAACGACTCTAAATCCTCTGTTCAATGATGCTATTATTGAAGAAAAAAAGGCACATGATTTAGTGAAAAAACATGAGAAGAGTTTAGCAGAAATTGAAAAAAATATAGAAACTTTGAATACTGAGTATGATAAAACAAATCAATTAATTAATCAAAATAATATTATTATAGATCAAATTAAAAGAGATCTAGTACTAGGAGAGGAGAGCTTTGAATATGAAAAAAGTAATATAAATTTGAGAATTAGAGAGCAAAAAAAGGTGATTTTGGAATTAAAAAGTGAAGAAGAAAAACTTCCTAAACTAGATATAGAAGATTACAATAACGTTATGTTACTTAAACAGAGTAAGGAAAGAAGATTAGCTCAGTTAAAATCTGAGATAAACTCTTTGAAATTAGTAATTGCAAATAATTCTTCTGATATTGAGGCTCTGGAAAAAAGTATTAAAGACAAAGATTCAGATGAGAGTGTGGCGGAGAAAAATAAATATACTACCGAATTGATAAATTGTAAACAAAAATTATTAAGCAATGAAAATAAATATGGTAAAACAAAAGATGAATTTCAGAGATTGACAGAAAATATTATTTATGAAGAAGAAGCGCTTTCGACTATTAATGCGACACAAGCTAATTTGTTAATGGAATGGAAAGAATTTAATTTGGGTAAGAATCCTGATGAACAAAAAGTGAAAAATGAATGTGTTAGACTTGAGGGAGTGATTTTACAAATAAAGAAAGATTTGCAAGCTTTTTATGATTTACAAAATCGTTTGTCAGCATGGAGAATATTTTTAGAGGATGAAGAGATTAGTAAGAAAATTGCTAGCATGGCAGGTACTAAAAGTGCTGAGAAATATCATAATGAGTTGAAAAACAAAGTCATTGATAAGGCGAAAAAATTGGAAGATATCACGATGAAAAAAGAGGCTGTAAATGCTTTTCTTAATGAGATTCTAAAAGAATCTGATGAAGTGCAATTACAGCTAGGACTAATTAACGATTCTTGGAAAAGAATTTTAAAAAGGATAGTTATTAACCCATTAATTACAACAGCCCCCTTATTAAAGAATGAAACCCATCGAAACAAACAAATGGCTTCTACAATAGCAACGATCCGTGATAAAGGAATTGATATAACTGATATTGCAAGTGAAGGTCAAATTGCAGATATACAATTATCATTTATTTTAGCACTGGCCAATGAGTATAGTTGGACGCCGTGGAAAGCCCTTTTATTAGATGATCCAGTTCAACATCATGATCTTGTACATGCTTCGTCAGTTTTTGATGTTTTGAGAGATTATATTGCAGATTTAGGATACCAAATAATGTTAAGTACACATGATAAGCTCCAGGCAGATTTTTTTGTCAGAAAATTAAAAAATGATGGGATTTCATCTAGAATTTATCAATTGGTACCAAGAAAAGAGGGGGTGACTGTAGAGCAAACTGGATAAGTTAGACCAATCATTTGATAGGGAAAATGTAATAGAATTGTAAACTTATGTTGCATTTACAAAAATAATGTAAAGCATATAGATGTGAATATTTATGGTAATGATTGTGCAAACTATGATATACTGTGTATAAGTAAAATGTTAGGAGGTGGTTTTAATGATAACAGCAGAAAAAGTTGTTTTCTCTCCAGAGGAATTAGCAAGAATGGAAATTCGTAACTTTATCAATGAAGGTTTGAAAGATGTCCAAGATGGTAATCTCTATGATTTCGATGAAGTATTTGATGAAATAGAAAGCAGGTACAAAGATGCCTGATTATAAGATTATACTTACCAGGCGGGCCAAAGATGACATTATTGATATAGGTGACTATATTACATATACGTTATTAGAGCCTGAAACTGCACGGAACTTTATTACCGGTCTACGAAGCACAATAAGTAGACTGAAAGAATTACCAGAACGCTACCCCTTAGTAGATGATGTTGTTTTAGCCAGTCAAGGGATTCGCTGTATGCCATATAAGAATCATTATATTTTTTATGAAATAATGGACATGATGAAAACAGTTATCATATTAAGGGTTGGTCATAATCGTCGGAATTGGAAAGAGTTATTAATTAAATAAGAGCAGATCAATATAAGGGAGTGCGGTTTATGCAGTCCCTTAATAGATTGAGGAAATATATTTTTTAATCAAAATTGATATGTTTGGATATCTGCCCGTTCTAACAATTTTAAAGTTACTGCATTACAGATTATGAACAACAGTTTTACCGACCACTTGCAACCCTGTAAATTCAAGGGCTTTAAAGCATATAGAGATAATTCAGTTACCTCAGAGTGCAAAGCTACCAAATTGTTCGGGACGTAGAGGTCGTGTGTTCGAATCACGTCACTCCAATTGACTGGGGGAACCAGTAAATATAAAGGATTGCGAATTTTCGCGGTCCTTTATTTTTGTTACTTTGAAGCTTGTCTGATGGTTTTGCCTAATAAAAATTTTAATTTCTGTGATATTTGGCGATACAAGCAGAGGGAAGTATGTTTGTAGAAAATTGTGATTGTAGGAAAAGACATGAAAAATATCCACGAGAACAATCGTGTTGCAGGGTGCGTTGACCTCATTCTATAAGAATGGGGGTGATGCCTATGAAAAATCAAAACAACCATTTTGATTTTAAGTATTTGATGACCTTTGGTCTTTTCCTTCTGGCATTACTTACATTCGTTTTTACGTTTTGTAAGTAGTACTACATAGAAAAACCACCCTGATACTTTGACCGGTGCAGGGTGGAGTTTCTATTCTTTTAACTGGTCAACCCCTTGTGGGCGGTTGTTCCATTTATGTTTATAATATAGCATAAGTCTTCAGCTGTTTCAAGAGTTATTCTTATAGATAGGGCTATTTATCACGGATGCTTATTCCGCATACATCCCCTGTCCTCATTCCAAAATTTATCTGATTCAATCCCTTTATTCTTGTTGGAAGGTTTTTGAATGCTTTCAGGAAAGACAAAATTAGGTCATATATAAAATTAAAATTGTGCAAAATCACCTACAGGCTTTTGCCTGTAACTTGCAAAGTGTTTCTGTGTTAGACAAAGTGTGCTAAAAAGGTTAGTATTTTATTAAAGAAATAGTAAAAATGCATATAAGAAAATCATTTGTCTTTCGATTCAGTGAAAAGCAGGCGGGCCTCTTTAAGAAAACAGATTTCGGCGGTATGCAGGTGTTTTCCTTTCTCATAGCAGATAGCGAGCTTGGGGTCAAATCCCGTGATATCGATCGGGTAATGAAGCAAATTATCTGCTGGCCGGGAGGGGGAAGCAAAAAAGCGCCGGTTCATGAAATCTGTCGGTGCCAGAAGGCATCCGGCTCCCTTTACGCACATCTCGGCATTGAGGTCTCCGTTTTCAGAGAGGAACCCTATCTCGGGTGTGAAATTGTACTGCTGGAAGATGCTGTTCAGGTCACGCGCAAGCTGTCCCTGCCGGTCTTTCAGGACAAGGAACGGCATCTCCTTTAAAAGGGAGAGATCACGGGTCTCTATTAGTTTTTCTTCGATGGAAGGCCAGCGGTCACCGTATACCTTCTCTGCGAGGCTTTTGTGGAATATGGCATGGTAAGGATCATGGTTAATCAAAATCACATGCTCCAGTTCCTCATCCAGAGGCAGATAACTGATGTACAGGTCAACCCCGCGCATGTTGTGGGAAATGTCCGTATGCAGGCGTTTAACAACACTGACATCATACTGTGGGTACTTTTCGGAGAAACGCATCAGCAGGTCGGGCAGGAACGGGGGAACATCATAGGTCGAGATCCCAATCGTAATCTTGCTCCGGCGTTTCGTTGTCACGTTGTCAATATTGGCAAGCATCCGGTCATAGGCACTGAGGAGCTCCTTACCACCCTCGAAGAAGCACTCACCGGCAACAGTTAAACTCAATGGGGTTTCACGGTTGAAAAGAGGCACTCCGATCTCGCTTTCCAGCTTCTTGAGATGTTCACTTAAGGACTGCTGGGAGACAAATAATTTTCGCGCAGCAGCGCTGATGCTTTGTTCTTCTGCAATTGCCATAAAATATTTGATGTTTAAAAAATTCATATGGATTCATCCTTTGCCAAAGTGTTTCATTTATTGTAACATCAAAAGAATTTTCTGCGCAAGTGAAAGCTTAATATGCAATTTATTATTTTCAAAAACTGATACTGTTTCTATAAACAGTAACTAAAAATTAATTCTGTGAAAACAGAAAGGAAAATGTACGAAGTGGAGGTACAAAAATGGCTGGGAAAAAAGTGAAGAGGATGCTGGCAGTTTTATTGGCCGGAGCAATGGTTGTTTCGACGGCGGCCTGCGGAGGGAACAAAGATGCAGACACAAAGAGCAGTACAGACAGTGGTGACGGGGCAGCAGGTCAGGAAACTGTGGCTGCAGAAGGCGAAGAAGGCGCCCTTGTCGTAGGAATCTACGGAGGGTTAGACTCCCTGAACCCCTGGACAAGCGGACGAATTACAAAGGATATGGTTACATATGTGCTCTACGAGACACTCGCGAGCTGTCAGAGCGGTTCAAAGGATCTGGACAATATCCTGATGAAAGGATTTGAAAAAGTAGATGACAATACTTTTGATGTTGAAATTTATGATTACATAAAAGATGCAGAAGGCAATGCCATCACAGCAGCTGATGTGGTTTTTAGTTTTGAACAATATATGCAGAATTGGGCAACAACAGTAGAAGCGGTTACAGCAAAGGATGATTACCATGTGGAACTGAAGCTGAACACAACGGCGGCAGGAGCTTTTGAGTATATTGTATGTAAGGTGCCGATTGCAAGTGAGAAGGCATACAATGACAGCGCGGACCAATTTGCATCTACATCCTGCGGTACCCTGCCGTATACAGTGGCCGGCGGAAAAGACTATGTAAACGGGACTAAAATTGTTGCAAGGAAAACAGGCACATACTGGCAGACGGATGAGAGTCTGATTTACCCCGGAAGCGCTGCAAACGCAGAGGTAATCCAGTTTGACATTCTGGAAGAACCTACACAGATGGCACTGGCAGTAGAAGAAGGAAGAATCCAGTTTGCACAGTACATCGACCCCAGCCTCCTGGATGAGGTTGCCGCAAAAGACAATCTGGAACTGTGTATGGTGCCGTCTTCTGAGGACCGCGGTATTATGCTCTGCATGACAGAAGACAGCCCGTTCTATGATAATCTTGCCCTGAGGCAGGCAGTCCTGTATGCAATTGACAACGAGGCAGTAGCCGAGGCGTGCGGATACGGTTACGGTTCTCCTTCTATCGTAACGTGTGGGAATGCCGACCTGACGATCGGTTATGACTCTTCATGGGAGACAAAACCATATGATTATGACCCGGATAAAGCAAGAGAACTTCTGAAAGAAGCTGGATACGATGAAGGTAAACTGCACTTAAGACTGCTCTGCAATAATAATAAAACAATTACAACCATGTGGCAGATTATACAGGCAAACCTGCTGGATGTAGGAATCGATGCGGAACTGAATGTATGTGAAGGAACCACATATGGCTCCTACCGTGACGGTACAAGCGGACAGTATGAACTGGCATACGCAGGACCGGGTAATGGCGGATATGTAACATCTGATTTATGGAATACATTGTTTAACCGCAAAAACTATGCGTCAGGAGCAACATGGGCCGGGGCAAAGGATGATAAGCTTCAGGAATTGTATGATAAGATTGCCGCGCCAGATGGATACACACAGGACAACATTAATGCTTTTTATGAATATATAACAGACAATGCATATTATTACAGGATTTATGACCTTCCTGAGTATGCGGCATATGACAAAGAAGCTGTCAGCGGCTACTTTGTAGACTGGAACAGATTTATCCGTGCAAATACAATTGCCTTAAGTAAATAATGAGTCTGGACCGCTGCCATAAGTCTAAAATAACGGGGTATGGGATGAGCTTACAGGGCCATATCCCGTTATTTAAAGGTAGAACAAAATCGGATACTTTGAGGCGGAATACATATGATACTGGATCTCAAGGATACAGTACAAGAAAACTGGAGTAATGACTTTATGGGTAAATATATTTTAAAACGAATTTTATTGATGATACCTGTTATCTTAGGTGTTGTAATTTTAGTTTTTACCTTAATGCAGCTGACTCCCGGTGATCCGGCACAGGTGATTCTGGGGACAACGGCTACAGATGCGCAGATTAATGCACTGCGGCAGGAGATGGGATTGAATGACCCGTATATCGTACAGCTTGGAAGGTACATATACGATGTATTTATCCGTTTTGATTTTGGAACCTCTTACATCAGCAATGTATCGATTACTTTAGAACTTGCACAGCGTTTTCCAAAGACACTTATTTTTGCAGTATCTGGAATGATCCTGTCTCTGGTGATCGGCATCCCTCTGGGAGTGACGGCGGCAGTACATCAGAATAGTGTCGCAGATTATGGTTCCATGACGCTGGCGCTTATTGGTACCTCCCTGCCGGGATTCTGGTTTGCATTAGTGCTGATTCTGTTTTTCAACGGCAAACTGGGATGGCTCCCGGCTTACGGGACAGGCGGGCTGAAATTCTGGATTCTGCCGATTGCGTCGACTGCGTTCGCCGGAATTACGACAATGGCAAGGCAGATGCGGTCAGGAATGCTGGAAGTGATCCATTCGGACTATATCACAATGGCAAAGGCAAAGGGGGTAAAGAAACGCTCCGTTATTTATAAACATGCCCTGCCAAACGCCCTCATACCTGTTATCACAGTTGCAAGCATGAGTTTTGGTACTTCACTCGGCGGCACGCTGATAGCAGAAACAATTTTTGCAATCCCCGGAGTGGGTGTTTACATAGTCAACGCAGTAAACAACCGCGATTATCCGGTTGTACAGGGAGGGGTAATTCTTCTGGCAATTACATTCTCCATTATCATGCTGCTTACGGATCTTCTGATCGCTTATGTTGACCCGCGTGTAAAAGCGCAGATTACCGGTGGTAAGAAAAGGGGTAGGAAAAAATGACGGATGTAATAAATGTGAAAACAAATCAGGAACCTGTAAAAAAGAAAAGTCAGTTTTTAGAGGTCTTAAAAAGGCTCTCTTATAATAAAGGCGCCGTGTTCGGCGGAATTCTGTTTTTAGCAGTTCTGCTGCTGGCTATTTTCGCCCCTCTGATTGCGCCATATGATTACGCCGCGATTAATATTAAAGACCGTTTCTTATCCCCCTGTCTGGCCCACTTGTTTGGAACAGACCACATGGGCCGTGACATTTTGAGCCGTGTCCTGTATGGCGCAAGGTATTCACTACTGATCGGAATCGGTTCAGTCATTTTCAGTGCTGTTTTTGGTATTATTATCGGGGCGATTTCGGGATATTATGGCGGATGGGCCGACAATCTGATCATGCGTATCTGCGATATCATCCAGTCAATCCCCGGTCTGATCCTGAACATCGCACTCGCCTGTGTACTTGGCCCCGGCGTATTTAATACCATCCTTGCACTTGGGTTTGAAGGGATTGCCGGAACGGCCAGACTGATGCGGTCTTCGATTCTGAACGTGCGGAAAATGGAATATCTGGATGCGGCACGTACGAGCAACTGCAGTAGTTACCGCATCATTTTAAGACATGTTTTCCCGAATACGTTTGCACCGATCCTTGTCCAGTCGACAATGGGGGTGGGGGCGAGAATTATGCTTGCGGCAAGCATGAGTTTTATTGGAATTGGTGTTCAGCCGCCGACTCCCGAGTGGGGAGCCATGCTGGCCGACAGCCGTGATTTCCTGATGAAGTTCCCTTATATGTGCCTGATTCCGGGTATTTGCATCATGTTGGTTGTCCTTGCGCTGAATCTGCTCGGAGACGGTCTGCGCGATGCATTAGATCCAAAGCTTAAGAAGTAGGGGAGAACGATATGAGTGAGAAAAAAACATTTTTACAGGTGAAAGACTTAAATGTGGAATATGTGACAAAAGAAGAGACGGTATCTGCTGTAAACGGGGTATCTTTTGAACTGGAAAAAGGCAGGGTGCTCGGTCTGGTGGGAGAAACCGGCGCCGGAAAGACAACAATCGCACGCTCCATCCTGCGGGTGCTTCAGGAACCTCCGGCAGTATTGAAAAAAGGTGAGATCCTGCTGGATGGAAAGAATCTTCTTAAGCTGTCAGAGGAAGAAATGTGCAAGGTACGTGGTGAGAAAATCACAATGATTTTTCAGGATCCGATGACTTCCCTGAACCCGGTTATGTCGGTAGGGGACCAGATCGCAGAAGTAATCGCACTGCATGATAATATACCGAAAAAAGAGATACGCAAAAAAGCGGAAGATATGCTGGAAACCGTAGGAATCCCGGCAGAACGGTATGATGAATATCCACACCAGTTTTCCGGCGGGATGAAACAGCGTGTCGTCATTGCGATTGCGCTGGCGTGTAATCCACAGCTACTTCTTGCGGATGAGCCGACGACAGCACTCGATGTGACGATTCAGGCACAGGTGCTGGAGCTGATGCAGAAATTAAACAGGGAAAATAATACAACCACAATTTTGATTACCCATGATCTGGGTGTTGTTGCCCAGATGTGCGATGAGGTTGCTATCATATATGCAGGAGAAATCGTAGAATCCGGTTCTCTGGAAGATATTTTTGAAAACCCGGCGCATCCCTATACAGTTGGACTTTTCGGGGCGCTGCCAAAACTGAATGAGGATGTGGAGTGGTTAAGCCCCATAGACGGGATGCCGCCGGACCCGACCAATCTTCCAAAAGGATGCAAATTCAGCCCGCGCTGTCCTAAAGTCACCGGGCAGTGCAAATGTTCACAGGTAGAACTGAAAGAGATCTCGCCGGGGCATAAGTGCCGCTGCCTGTCAGACGTAGGGAGGAAACAGATATGTCCAGATTAATTGAAATCCAGAATTTAAAGAAATATTTTAAGACCGGCCGGGGCATGGTCCATGCGGTGGATGATGTGAGTTTCAGCATTGAACAGGGACGTACTATGGGAATCGTAGGGGAGTCCGGGTGCGGTAAATCAACGCTTGGAAGGATGCTCGTACATCTGGAGGAGAGCACCGGCGGACAGATTATTTTCAATGATGAGGATGTGACACAGCTCGGGAAAAATGATATGAAAAAGTTCCGTGAACATGCACAGATTATTTTTCAGGACCCATACTCCTCTCTGGATCCGCGCTATACGGTGGAGGACTCTATCAAGGAATCTCTGCTGATCTCGGGGAAGTATAACCGCACACAGGCGCTGGAGAAAACACAGGACCTGATGGAACTGGTCGGGATTGCGCCGAGGCTCCGCCTGTCCTATCCCCACGAACTGGACGGCGGGCGCAGGCAGCGTGTCGGGATTGCCCGGGCACTGGCACTGGACCCTGAGTTTATCGTATGTGACGAACCAGTGTCTGCGCTGGATGTATCCATACAGGCCCAGATTCTGAATCTGCTGAAAAAACTTCAGCAGGAGCATAACCTGACCTACATGTTCATTACCCATGACTTATCTGTTGTGAAGCATATATCCGATGATATCTGTGTGATGTATCTGGGACAGCTGGTAGAGACGTGTTCCTCACATGAATTATTTGAAAAACAGTTCCACCCATATACTAAGGCCCTGCTTTCTGCGATTCCTTCCGTGGACATCAGGCATAAGATGAACCGGATTGTACTGAAAGGTGAGATTACCTCTCCGATCGATCCGAAACCCGGATGCCGGTTTGCGGCAAGGTGCAGCTATGCTTGTGAAAAGTGCCATCAGCCGCAGAAGCTAGAAGAAATCAGCCCGAATCATTTTGTATCCTGCTGCAGGGCAAAGGAAATTAACGGGTAATAGGAAAGATAGAGAAACGTTTAAGGAGGGTGGATAGATGGATAATCAGTTTTACTGCGGTGCCGCACGTGAGAAGATAACGCCGCCGGGGAGCCTGCTTAAAAATCTGCGCGGACTGATGGACTCTCAGTTCGGGGGCATTGTGGATGATTTGTATGTGAGGGCGGTTGCACTGGAGAGTAAAGGGAAAAAGATGCTGCTGTTATCCTTTGATCTGGATAAGGTTCCTGATCCTGAGGAAAATCTGGCATTCCTTGAACAACATACCGGGGTGGAGCAGGAGTACATACTGCTTGCCAGTATTCACACACACTCGGCGCCGGTGACAGGTGACCGCCCGTACGAAGGCCCGAACTATATAGCACGGAAACCGGCTGAAGTTCAGGAGGCTACAAAAGAATATGAAAAATTGATTCGGGAAAAAATGCTGTCTGCGGCAAAGAAAGCTTTGGAAGGGCTGGTGCCGGCAGTCTGCGGATATGGTTACGGGAAAAGTTTCGTAAATGTAAACCGCGTTGGATTTTATGAAGTCACAGACCCGTCAGGGAAGACTGGGATTTACCTTGGAACCGGGACAAACTTTGAGCGGGAGGCAGACCACACGCTGTTTGTTATGAGATTTGAGACTCTTCAGGGGAAGCCGATCGCATTTTTTATCAATTATCCGGTCCATAATACGGTTATGATACTGAACGGGTGCGGGGAAGGCGGAAAAGTAGGCATTACCAGTGATCTGGGCGGAAATGTGAGTCAATATATGGAACAGGCATATGAAGGCTGCGTAGCCATATGGTCCAGCGGGGCGGCAGGCGACCTGAACCCGGTCATGTCGAACCAGGTTTACAGGGAAGACCCGGTAAGCGGCGCGCCTGTCGAATCCTATGAAAAGGAAGGCTGCATCGCCAAATCGATGTTACATACACTGTCGGCACATCATTTTGCGGATGTCCGAAAAACTGTGAGGCGGATTGAAAATACAAGGCAGGAGATCGAACTTTCTGCCGGCATAAAGTGGGCAGTTACACCGGGGGAAAAGGAAGACGAAAGCCCGGTTCCATATAAAGTACGCGTCCATAAGCTCCAGATAGGACCGGTAGTCCTGATGGGGTTCAGTGGGGAGATATATTCCGGGCTGGGTAAAGAATTACAGCGAAGGAGCGGGGAACAGAATCTGGTTCTTGTAAACCATGACGCAAGCCTTCTTTATAATGCGGGATATATCTACGGGGATGATATTTTTGCCCTGAAGGAACAGTATGCAGGGGAAATTGTAGGAATGAACCATACATGGCTTCAGCCGGGATACATTGAAGATGCCCTGGCGGAATGTATAGCCGGACTCTTGGAAAGCCGGCGGGAAAAAGGACGGGAGATAAAAGATGAACAATCATGAAATTTCTATAGAAGTGGCAGGGCACATCGAGAAAAAGCTGTTTGATATCCCATACTGCACACAGTCTCCGTCCCAGATATTGGATATCTGGTACCCCAATGAGGAAAGTACGGCACCGTATCCTGTTATCGTCCATTTTCACGGCGGAGGGTTCGTTGTGGGAGGTCACCGTGAAGACAGTCTGGAACCGATGCTCAGGGCGGCAGACAGGGGATATGCGGTAGTCAGCGTCGAGTACAGAAAGTGTAAGGAATCCCGTTTCCCGGCCATGCTGTATGATGCAAAAGCAGCAGTTCGCTTTTTGAAATGCCATGCAGCGAAGTACCATCTGGATCCGGATAAGATGGCACTGTGGGGACCGTCTGCGGGAGGATGGATTGTAGCAATGACAGCGCTAACCCACGGAAATCCGGCGTTTGAAGACCTGGAGATGGGGAATGCCGGATATGACAGCAGCGTTGCGGCAGTGGTTGACTGGTGCGGTCCCTGCGGTGGATTTCTGGAAATGGATGAGGCATTTAAGAAAAGCGGTACCGGAAAACCAAACCACAATCTTCCAGACTCAGGAGAGTCACAGCTTCTCGGGGCACCGCTTAAGGAAATACCGGAGCTGGTGCGGATGGCGGACCCGTGTGTTTATGTGAACAGAAGTATGCCGCCATTTCTTATCATGCATGGTGCCCGTGATGCGGTTGTACCTGTGGAACAGTCTGTCCGGTTTGCAGATACAATCCGGAAAACGGCAGGAGAAAAGAAGGTGGAATTATTTATAGCAGATGAGGCGCCGCACCACGGACGGATATGGTGGCATGATGACTGGGTTTCAGATATGGTTTTGGACTATCTGGACAAAGTACTTAAGCCGTAATGAATAGGATGACGCAAGGAGGATTTGGATTTATGTCCAAAAAAGTATATACAATCGTGGGAAACTGGGGCTTTGCTCCTGCACCGAAGGGGATTTCCACATTTCACTATGATATGGAGGACGGAACGCTCGAAGCAATTGAGACGATCCATCCGGATATTGCAGCCGGACAGCTCTGTCTGGATGCAGAGAGAATGGTTCTCTATGCAGTGAATGAATGTGGGGAACGCAGGGGCGAAATTGGAGGAGGGGGCTATGTGCTTTCTTTTTCCATTAACCCGGAAACCGGAAAACTGACGCTCATGAACGAGCAGGCTTCTCTTTCACCGGAGCCGTCGTATCTGTGCATGAGCCTGAATAAAAAATACCTGATTACATGCCATTGTGCGGACCCCTGGCATGTGACAAAAATCGTGCAGCATGAGGACGGAAGCTACAGCAACGAGGTCCTGTTTGACGATACTGCACTGGTCCTGTTTCCAATTCGGGAAGACGGGACGATCGGACCGCCATGTGATGTATTGATTACGGAAGGCACGGGGGGAAAAGGACCCAATTCACAGCGCAATGTGGACCCGGTGACAAACCATATCCAGATGGTGGAAGTGATCTCCAGACTACACGCTGTCATTGGGGCGCCGGGGAAGAATTTCTTCGTGGCATGTGACAAGGGAATGGATAAACTGATTACATTCAGGGTGGATGAGGAACAGGGGAAACTGGTGAAGCTGGATGAGTATACGGTAGAAGAAGTGGCAAGTTTCCCGCGCTATGGGGCTTTTCATCCGGAACTTCCGGTATTCTATTCCAACAATGAAAATCTGGCACTGCTCAATTGTTTCCGTTACGATGAAGGCGGCAGGCTGGAACTGTATGATAAGATTTCCCTGCTGTTTGAAGAAGTCGGCATGATAGACGGGAAACCGGTCGGAGCGCAGGATATACTCGTGCATCCAAACGGAAAAACCCTGTATGTCACCCTGTGCGGACTGAACGATATCGTTACGGTCTCACTGGATGAAGAGGGCAGGCCCAGACTGGTACAGCACATCAGCAGCGAGGGGGAGCTTCCGAGAGGAATCTGTCTGTCCCCGGATGAGCGGTTTTTACTATCAGGAAATATGGTGTCAGGAGATATTACGGTGTTCAGAGTCCTGAAGGATGGAACGCTTGAATATACAGGCAGGAAATATGAGGCAGTGTCACCGTCGGCAATCCGGATGCTGGCAGCAGGGAGTAAACAGTAGCAATTAAGAAACTAAAAATAGTGTAAAAGAAAGAAGGAATTGAACATGAGTTATTCAAAATTACCGGAATTGTTTCCGGAGGAAAAAGCAATGCCGTTGGCAAAATATTATTATGATTACCCGATGAAGGATTTGCCGGAGGATTTAAAGAAACAGATTTTCGGGCCTCCTATGGATGTGGAAGATGCGGTGAAGCCAGAGTGCTTTCTGGACTGGCTCAAGCCGTGCGGGGAGTATGAAAAGGTGGAAAACGGATACTGCATGCTGCCGGATGGGAGCGGGTATATCTGTACTTATATGAAGATACCGGAATCTGTTGAGATGAAAAAGATATTCTGGTACCTGAACTGGCTTAATATCCATTCTAAGAGCATGGTTTTAGGACATGGGAACCTGAGATATAAAATCTGGAATCCGGCAGACCACTGGGACCACTATTTTGTAAACTGGACAGACAAAACCGATGGCATTCATACGACAGAAAGCCTTGATCTCGGGGAAGGTGACAGGCAGTATGATACGATCAGGCATTCCTTTAACCTGAGGGAATTCGGGCTGACAGATGAGCGGATCGAAGAGATAAAGGCCTCCGGCTGCAATGTAAATGAAACCTCAGACTGGGAGTCCTTCGACGAGCCGGGAGCACATCTGACACTCGGACAGATTCGTCCGTGCCCGGAAGGGGGATTTGAGAGAAGGTCCGTAGAATGGATTGGATGGCGTCCTGCAAAGGGGGGAGAACTGATCCGTGAAACACGCACGAAATGTGATGAAGCATATCTGCGCAAGGTGGCATACCATACTCTGCTTGAATGGCATCATCTTCTGGACTTTATTAATGACTTATATGAGGAGTATCATGACCAGCCGGCTGATGCAGACTGATGTCTCCCCTGAACGGAGCGTGCAAATGTGAAAAAAGGCAGATTAGGCGTTTTGATTTACCCGGACAAGATGTTTTATAAAGAAGTGGCAGTCATTGCAATCCCGGTGGCTTTACAGGGGCTGATCACGATAGGCGTCAATATAGCCGACACTCTGATGATCGGGATGCTGGGGGAGCGGCAGCTGTCTGCATCTGCACTGGCTACACAATATTTGAATATGTTCCACAGCTTTTGCATGGGGCTGAGCATGGGGGCATCCGTGCTCGCCTCCCGGTATTGGGGCATGAAGGAATTTCGGTCCCTTAAGAAAACCATTGCGATAATGTTCAGGTGCTGTCTTTTGATGGTGTTATTTTTTACTGCAACGACACTGCTGATTCCGAACCAGATTATGCATATGTATACAGGGGAGGAAGATGTGATTGCATATGGAGTCCAGTATCTGAAATTCTGTACGTGGAGTTATCTCTTTTACGGCATGTCCTTAACGACGACCATTATTCTGCGCAGCATGAAGAAGGTGAAGATTCCCTTGATTGTCTCTGTCCTGTCGTTTTTAATCAACATAGCGGGAAACTATATCCTGATGTTCGGAAAACTGGGAATCCCTGCAATGGGAATCGGAGGGGCGGCATTGAGTACGCTCTTGGTAAGGATTTTTGAATTTGTAATGATTTGCGGCTATTTATTTGTGGTGGAGGATGTACTGAGATTCCGGGTCAGGGACTTGTTTATGAAGGCGGGGGACCTGTTTCCGGAATATATCAGGATCGGATTCCCGGTGCTGGTCAGTGATGTTGTACTGGCCCTTGGCAATAACGTAGTCATGATGATCATCGGGCGCATGGGCGCGGCATTTGTGGCTGCCAATGCAATCACCGCGGTAGTGGACCGTTTATGCAATATCTTCATACAGGGAGTATCCCAGGGGAGTGCAGTCGTCACCGGCAACACTCTGGGACGCGGCGAAGTGGAAAATGTAGAACGTCAGGGCTGGGCATTTTTAGGGATCGGAATTGTTCTTGGGCTGGCATCGGCAGTAATTCTGCTGATTATAAAGGAGCCGGTGATCCAGATATACCATTTAACAGAGGAGACTGCGGATATTACGAGGCAGTTGTTATGGGCAATGAGCCTTATGGTGATTTTTCTTTCTGCAAACCATATTCTGACGAAAGGTGCGCTGCGTGGAGGCGGTGACACAAAAGCACTGATGGTGGCAGATAATATTTTCTTATGGATTGTGTCCATACCGTTAGGGTTTATAGCGGGACTGGTACTCAATATGCCCCCGTTCTGGGTCTACGTATGTCTGAAGATGGAGAATCCCCTAAAAACGGTCTGGTGTATCTCACGTCTCAGGAGTAAGAAATGGATTAAGAAAATTAATGCAGTATAGAGGAGCAAGGATATGGATGGAAGTATAAAAGCCGCTGACAGGGAAAAATCAAAGATTAGAATTGGAAATCAGGAGATTCGGATAGGTGTGGGGATTATCATATGTCTTTTTATTTCCTGGTTTCTGCCGCAGATACAGCGTCTGGCGGCGTGTACCGCTGTTGTTATGTGTACCCAGGAAATCAATCAGGGAACCCTGAAGTCGGGGCTGACCCGTATGAAGGGAGTAATCTGCGGCGGGGCGGCAGGCATAGCCGTAGTCCTGATAGATAATGTCATACAGATAGAGTTTGTGTTTTTCCTGCTTTGCGGGCTCGGAATTGTGCTGAATCTGTTTATTTGCAGGATGATCCATATGCCTCCTGTAACTGACCGGGTCAGTGCGATTACATTCTGTCTGGTAGTACTGCTGGCGGAAGGGAACGGGCGCATATTCTATGCGGTAAACCGTTTCATCGGAACACTGGCGGGGGCATTGGTAGCACTCATTCTTACTGCTGTCTGGTGTTCGTTTCAAAAAACAGGGCGTAATAAAACAGCAGACAGTTGAAGCGTGGGTAAGAATGAAGTAAAATATATCATAAGGTAAAACATTTCGGAAAAGAGGTGTGGGAAAATGTTCGGAAGCTATAAGGAAACAGAAGACACAACAGAGGTTACCCGTTCCAATGCGGTTGTAAAAAAGGAGAATTCTATTATTAAGACCTATGAACAGCCGGTGCTTCCGGCATTGACCAGAATCATTTTCTGGCTTATGCTGATTTTAATGCTGGCAATGCTTCTGGTAGATATCAATGCATTTGTCCGTTATGATGCCCATCTTGGAGTTGCGCATCTGATTTATAATATATCCGTGACCGGATTCTGGGGATGGATGTTTTTTTCTATTATACTCGTGTCCTTAAGCGAACTGGGGATGAACCAGAACCGGAAAATGTTCTGGAAACGGAAGGGAGAGAGCGAAAAATTACCACAGGATGATAACACAAAGGCAAGGAATGAGCGGGCACTGAAGAGGCTGAACCGGGTGTATATGCGGTATATCAAGGTCAGCCTGACAGGGCTTGGCATCTGGGCCATTGTCTATATAGCGGGTATATTTTTACATTGAAAAAAGACAGATTTCAGCGGGAACTGGGTGCAATAGTACTGGTTATGATGGAAGAATTTGATTTTGTAGAGAAAATGATCTAAAGAAAAATATGTATAAAGAGAAGCTGTTGTAAAACGTGGACTATCTTAAAGAATTTTAGAGATGCGTTTTGTAACAGCTTTTTGTTATCAATCATTATCCACATGTTATCAACACATTTTCAACAAATTTCTTGGCTCAATATCAAGAAAGCATATTGTATTCTGACGGCAGGCATGCTATCCTAAATCTGCTCATGGAAATTCTATCCATGAAAACAGGGAATCAAAAAATTCAAATGGTCTGAAGTGACCATCTGGAAGGGGAAATCCCCCAAATTATCAGTTCATTATTAACAGATAGGTTCCGTTTATATAAAGAAGGGGCTTGATTATACCTGTTATATTACTTATACTCAAAGTATACCCAAAGGACATCCAGTACTTGCCCTGTGGGCGGATTGCAGCATAGCTGCAATATAAGAGATAAGCAATAGGTCCAAGCATCCCCCTTCAGCGGAACTACGCACAAAGGAGGGTGCCTATGACAGGAAAAGAAAACAGAGAATACAAAAATAGTATGTTCGTGGATTTATTCTTCGAAGATGCGCAGGCTGAAGAGAATGAGATTTCTCTTTACAATGCACTGCATGACGAGCCGCTTCCCCCGGGGACAAAGATTGAAAAAATACGTGTGGATAACATCCTTTATCTGAATTTCAAAAATGATGTTTCTTTTGGTGTTGGCGGAAAGGTCATGGTATTCGGGGAGCATCAGTCTACAGTCAATGAGAACATGCCGCTTCGGAGCCTGATGTATATAGGGCGCGCTTATGAGCAGATCGTTCCCGTCAGGGACAGGTATAAGAAAAAGCTAGTGGATCTGCCAAAGCCGGAGTTCTATACCTTCTATAACGGGGAGAAAGATTGGGCCAGTGAAAAAGTTTTAAAACTTTCGGATGCCTATAAGGTACAAGATGGCGACCCAATGCTGGAACTTAAAGTAAAAGTCATCAATATCAATCCGGCCAACCAGCATGGAGTATTGGAGAAGTGCAAAGTTTTGAAAGAATATGGACAGTTTGTGGATATCTTACGGGCTCATCAGACTAAGGGCGACAGCGATGCTTTCAAACATACTATCGAAGAGTGCATAGGCGCAGGTATTCTCGCAGACTATTTAAAGAAGAAGGGCAGTGAGGTGATTAATATGCTGGTAGCCGAATACGATTATGATATGGATATTGAGGTGCAGCGGGAAGAAGCATATATGGAAGGCCGGAATGATAAGTTAATTGAGTTGCTGAAAAAGAAGCTGTCTAAAGGAAAAAGCCCGGAAGAAATTGCGGACGAGCTGGAGGAATCTCTTGAGACGGTTCAAGAACTGATCGCAGCATTAAAGGAATCTGAAAATATTTAAAACCGTCTCATTGCATGTCTTTTATAAATGGTCTATCCTGTAATCAGGAGGTGATACATATGGCAAATGAAGATAAAAAGGATTTTAATGCAATGCTGATGAAGGACAATGGGATGCCTAAGATTCAGATTATCACAGATGAGGCTACGATTAAGAAATATGGCGGAGAAAAGATGTACTTTGCCCCGCCCCGCACGTATGATGAGATTATGAGGAGAGTACCATATGGGAAGATTATTACGGTGGGGGAAATCCGTTCTTACCTTGCTAAGAATCATGAGGCAGACTTTACCGATCCGATAACGGCAGGTATCTTTGTGTCAATTGCAGCGTGGGCGAGTTATCAGCGGACAGAAGATGAGACGCCATACTGGCGGACACTGAAGGCGAATGGGGAATTAAATTCCAAGTATCCGGGAGGTATAGAAGCCCAGAAGGAGAAGCTGGAGGCGGAAGGACATACGGTTATCCAGAGAGGGCGTAAGAATATTAAATATTACGTTCAGGATTACGAGGAGGCGATGTTTGAAATACTATGATAGATTTTGGGGGGGCAGTGACAGGAAAGTGGATTAGATTTTCGATCCGGAAAGGAGAATTATTTGCGTACAAAAACAGGAAAGATCGTATTGAGCATCTCGGCCCTTATATTCAGTGGACTGGCAGCAGTGATTGGTTGTGGATTACTGGGAGGTTCGGGATGGAGTTTTGGAATCAGATTTCTCTGCGGATTGTGTTTTTTATGGCCGCCGATTTTGGTGATTGCTTTGATCAGTACATTGTTCAGGAAAGAAAAGTAGAAAGCAACATATTGCATCATGAAAGGGGATTACAGAGCGGTCTGTGGTCCCCCTCAATTTTTTTCGTCAGAATGTCCGACCAGATAATCAACGGTAACGCCGAACAAATCGGAAAGCATAATCAGCGAGTCTATTCCGCATTCTCTTTTTCCATGCTCGTAGTTGGCGATAGCCTGTCTGCTGGCGCCCAGATAATTAGCAACCTGATCCTGGGTCATTCGGTGTGACATTCTCAAAATTTTTAATCGTGAAGCAAATTTGTTCTCCATAGTCATGACTCCTTGGTATGTTTGAAAGTACTCTCATTCTATCATAATCATTCGACAAATGCTACAATAAAGCGTGAACAGGAACATAATAACGTGAAAATGCAAAATTTTCCATTCTATGAGTATATTATAATTCGCTTTACCGGGCAGCCGCAAAGAGGTTATAATATTTTATAAGGTTGGAGTGCCCATAGACCAGAGGAAACGGGGCACTGTTGTCCGGATCAGGCAGTCCGGCAGTGGTGGATAAAAGGAGGAAAAACTTATGATTCGGTTGTTAAAAGGCGACATTACAAAGGTGAATACAGACGCGATTGTGAATGCGGCAAACAGGACTCTGCTTGGCGGAGGTGGTGTGGACGGCGCTATTCACCGTGCGGCAGGTCAGGAATTATTAGAGGAATGCAGGACTCTGAACGGATGTGAGACCGGAGAGGCTAAGATTACGAAAGCATATCAGCTTCCGTGTAAATATGTGATACATACAGTCGGTCCGGTATGGCACGGCGGTAAGAAGTCAGAAGAGGAATTGCTGGGAAAATGTTACTGGAATTCAATGGTCATTGCGAAGGAAAACGAAATTAAGTCGATTGCATTTCCTGCTATTTCGACAGGAGTATATGGATATCCGAAGAGGCCTGCGGCTAAGATCGCTGTAGATACGGTAAAGAAGTTTATGGAACAGTTTCCTGAGACGGTTGAGGATATATATTTTGTCGTATTTGATGAGGAGAGCTTAAAGATATATGAATCTATTTTAGTGTAAAGTGAGAGAGGAAAGATGTATGGAGAAGGAAATCAAAAGGAGCTGTATTGACTGCGGGGTTATAAATTGCAGTAAGCAAAACAAATCATATCCCGCATTTTGCCTGACAACGGAAAATCTGGATGAAGAAATTTTAGAGGAGTCTTTGAAACTATATGAAGATGAGGAAAATCACAGAGTTATGATTCAGGCAGCCAATGTGGAGGCCGAATATTACGGCATCATGACGAGAGTGGAAGAGACAGCCGAATTTGCTGCAAGAATGGGATTTCATAAGCTTGGTATCGCCACCTGTGTCGGTTTGATCAACGAATCCCGGATTCTGGCATCTATTTTACGCAGGAAGGGGTTCGAGGTATTCGGTGTTGCATGTAAGGCGGGCGCAGTGGATAAAACACGTGTAGGGATAGACGAGTTCTGTAAAAAGGCCGGGGCAAATATGTGTAACCCAATTCATCAGGCAAAGCGTTTGAATGCGGAAAAAACAGAACTGAACATTGTGATGGGTTTATGTGTGGGGCACGACAGTCTGTTTAACAAGTACTCCGAGGCGCTGGTAACGACACTTGTGGTGAAAGACAGGGTGCTGGGGCATAATCCGGCAGCCGCGCTTTATAATGCGAATTCATATTATCATCGTCTGTTGGAAGATTAAAGAAGAATGGATATGGATGAATACATTATCCGATGGTGTGAGGCAGAAAATGGAACGAAAAAAACGAATTGTCATAATTTTATTGGTATTTGCAGTTATTATAATCTGGACAGGCAGGGTCATGAAGATAAATATGCCGGAAAGTGAGCTGGATTTAACAAAGCTTAAAAGTGAGGACATTGAAAAAATCCACGGATATTTTTACTCAGATTCATATAATGGGGAGAATGATTCCAGTGTTGAATTGACGCGGGGACAGATTGAGAAATTTATAGAGATCATGAATCAGGTGAAACTGACAAAAAAGGTATCTGAGAAAAAGGCCCGGTCAAATGGGGCGTCGATTACATATACAGTTACTATGAAGGATGGCACACAATATGTATTGAGACCCGGACAAGATTTCAAGGTAAATGATACATATTATAAATTTCAGAATTACGATATGCTATGGGACAAAATCACTACATTTATGAGTACCTGGTAATTTATATTAGAATATTTCGTTTCCAGATATACTGCAGTAATTTGTGCTTTTTTATCTCTGCTGCCCCGTGGTATATTTAAAACAAAAAGACTGGAGGACCATATGAACAAATATGTAATTTTCGACATTGACGGTACACTCAACCAGACGGCGCTGTACGCTCTGGAGGCATATAAAAAGGCGCTGAAGAAGCGGGGGAGAGAGGTTAAGGACAGTGAGATTATTTCCTGCATAGGACTGAGTCCGGCGGGGATCATAGAGAAACTTTTCCATAGTCTGCCGGATGAGGAACTCAAAGAGTGGAGGAAGGATATCCGTGACTGTGAGTTTGAATTAATGGAGAAAAATGCCGCGGCGTTTCCGGGGGTCAGAGAGAGTCTGGAAAAACTTCAGGAGGCGGGATACGGACTGGCAATCTGTTCCAATGCCTTCCCTGAACATATTGAGCGTGTGTTGGAAATGATTGGGGTAAGGCAGTATTTTCCTGTCATCGGCTCCCTGCTGATGGGCGGCAGCAAGCCGGAGGTCCTGGGGGCACTGCTTAAAAAGCTCGGTTGTGAATCTGCATGTATGGTGGGGGACAGGAAATTTGACATAGAGGCGGCCAGAGAGAACCACATTCCTGTCATCGGCTGTGCGTATGGATATGCTCCGGATGAAATCAGTTCGGCTGACCGGGTTGTCAGGCACGCGGGAGAGATTGCAGGAGCTGTAATGGAGCTGATATAGAAGGCTGTGTACATATAATAAGAGAGGTTTCGTAAAATGAACAAAAGGACTGTGGCGATTATAAATGAATTGAATCAGCCAGACAGACAGGTACAGATGTGTGATCTGGCGGAGCAGTTTCAGGTATCGCAGCGGACGATACGAAATGACCTGAATGCGATTAATGAAATTCTGCAGGAAAATGATCTCATGCCGCTGGAACTCAAGGGCGGCGGCCTGATCCAAAGAGGTAACGATTTCGGACAGATATTGGAGCTGGTTTCTGAAAAAGACTATTATGTATACAGGCTTTCCAAAGAAGAGAGGAAGAAGATTGCGGCGGCCATGCTGATCAGTTCTTCAGAATACATCACATTGTCGACGATTGCGGACAATCTGTTTGTGAGCAGGGCTACTGTGATCAATGATCTCGACGACATTAAGAACTATATCCGGTCAGGAAATCTGGAAGTGCTGTCCCACCCGAATAAAGGGCTGCGCGTAGACGGCAAGGAGAGTGACAAGCGTCTGTTTCTTATGAATCTGGGAGATTCCGCGGATTCGCAGAACGCGGATGATGCGGCATCGAAATATATCAGCGTGCAGGCTGGAAATAAAATTACGATCCAGAAGATTGTCGGGGAGCAGGAGCATCTGCATAAAAGCTTCCTGACCGATGACTCCTTCCAGAAGCTTCTGCTGTATCTGGGAATCATGGTGAACCGGAATCTTCAGGGAGAGTACATGGAAGTCAGAAAGAAAAAGGATAACAGCAAGTACCGGATGGCACAGGACATTCTGAAGTATATTTCGCAGTACTGCCAGATCAACACAACGGAGGATGAGGTACAGTTCCTGAGCGAAATGCTGCTGATGGCTCGTTATATGAAACAGAAGTCAACGGAACGTGAGGCCGTAAAGATTCAGCTGATCACCCGGGCATTCATCGAATCAATATCCGAAGAACTGGAGATTAATCTAAACAGCGATTATGATTTCTTTGAGAATTTGTCGAACCATCTGGAGTCCGTATTTACGGCAGAACCAGCAGTCTATCCGGAGAACCCACTGATTAAAGAAGTGCTGGAGGATAACCAGGATGTACTCGAGGTGGTAAAAAACCAGCTCGGAAGTCTCAGCCAGCATGTAGGAAGAACCCTTACGGAGGATGAAACCGCATACATTACGATTCATGTATGCGCGGCGCTGGAGCGCAAGAAGAATAAAGAGATCGCGTTTCATGTGATCGTAGCCTGCCACGGAGGAATCGGGACTTCACAGCTTCTTATGGAGAAATTGAAGAAACACTTTAATTTCCAGATTGTTGATATTATTTCTTCTCACGAGGCAAAAAATATAACAGCGGATCAGGCAGACTTTATTATTTCAACGGTGCCCCTTCCGGATTGCCGTCTGGAATATGTGATTGTTTCTGCCATGCTCAATGATGAAGACTATATCCGTGTGGGAAATAAGATTGACGCCCTTCGCAACAGCCGTCATCTGCCGTCCCGTGTGGAAAGCAGGGAACTGACGGCCAAAGGGCTGCTGGAGCAGCTGGCCCCGGTTGTCTATCAGACTTCACCGGAGAATGCGCAGACGCTGATGAAAGAAATCCGCAGAGTAGTCAGGACTTATTTCAAACAGTCTGCCGAGGCGGATGCGGAGATATTTTCCCCGGACCTGCATCACCTTTTGATGGAAAGCCACATTCAGCTGGATATAGAATGCTCTGACTGGAAAGACGCTGTGCAGAAGTCGGCGAAGAAGCTTCTGGAAGAAGGCTATATAGAGGAGCGGTACATTGATGCAATGATTACTAATATAGAAGAAAACGGTCCCTATGTAGTCATCTCCAAAGGCTTTGCGGTTCCTCACGAGGGGCTGGAACAGGGCAGTGTCAAGGTGGGGATGAACCTGATCCGTCTGAAGACGCCAGTTCCATTTGACGATGAAGAAAACGATCCGGTGGAATTTGTATGCTGTCTGAGCGCAGTGGATCACAAGACACACCTGAAAGCGTTTTTCAATCTGGTCAATATGCTGCAGAACAGCGAATTTAAAGAAAAGCTCAAAAGCTGTTCGTCCCCTTCAGAAGCGGCACATATTATTGAGGATTATGAATACAGAACGGCCGAGTACTAAAGGTTTAGGAGGAATGGTCAAAATCTTTTCCAGAGTCTGTGAAAGGATTTTGACCGTTCTATTTTTTTGCAAAAAATGTGAAAGACCTTTGACTGTTTTTCTCATGGGCACCATGCTAGGATATATATAAAGAAAGAGACAGCCGGCAAGCAAAATTCTTTCATAAGTAAAAGAGGTTTGAAAAGACAAAACATAAGAATGGAGGAAGATATATGATTTGGGAAGAGTTGAAAGACTCCCTGATTTTCACAGAGCTTCAGGCAGAGACATCAGACGATGTTATGAGGCAGCTGGGAGCGGCTTTCATAAATGAGGGGTATTGTAAAGAAACATATGTGGAAGCATTGATTGCCCGGGAAAAAGAATTTCCAACAGGGCTGGATGTGGACGGGATCGGGGTGGCTATCCCGCATACGGATGTAAGCCATGTGAACGAACCGGGAATTGCAATCGCGGTACTTACAGATCCGGTGACATTTATACAGATGGGGACGGATGACGAGATAACACAAGTGAAGCTGGTATTCATGCTGGCTGTAAAGGACCCGAATGCACATCTGGAAAATCTCCAGCAGATTATAGCAATCATTCAGGATACAGAAGTATTGAAAAAATTATTAGAAGTAACTGAGAAAAAAGAAATCATCGAAATCATAAAAGAGAAGGAGAATTCATTATGAAAAAGAAAGTTATCGTAGCATGCGGAGGAGCAGTGGCAACTTCAACAATCGCAGCAAATAAGGTCGTAGAGTTATGTAAGAAAAACGGGATTGACGTAGAAATCTGCCAGATCCGTATTTCAGAGATAGAATCCAATCTTCCGGGCACGAGCCTGATCGTTACAACATCTAAAGTAAAAAGAGACTATGGTGTGCCGCTGATTACCGGAATGCCTTTCATCTCCGGTGTAGGAGTGGAGAAGACAGAGGCCGCAATACTGGATGTATTGAAAGCCTGAGCCAAAATAGAATAATCTGGAGGATGAAGAATCATGTTGGAAATGATAGGAAATGGGATTAATTACATTATAGATATGGGAGCATCGGTTATGCTTCCGATTGTAATTGCAATTATCAGTGTTTGTTTAGGAATTAAAGTGGGCAAGGCAATCCGTTCCGGGCTTATGATCGGCGTCGGATTCGTGGGACTCAGCCTGATCGTAGATATGATGAATGCCCAGTTAGGGCCTGCGGCACAGGCAATGTCCGAGAGATTCGGGCTGTCCTTAAGCGTCGTTGATATCGGCTGGCCGGGGGCGTCTCCGATTACGTGGTCCTCTAATATCGCAACGGTTGCCATACCGGTTGCTATTCTGGTAAATATTATTATGCTCGTGACAAAGCTTACAAGAACAGTAAATATTGATATCTGGAATATCTGGCACATGACGTTTACAGGGGCTATCGCATATGCGGTGACAGGAAATTTCTGGATTGGTATTCTCGGGGTTGCCGTACACGCAGCAATTGCTTATAAGCTGGGAGATATCTGGGCACCGCTCATGTCTGACTACTTCGAGCTGGACGGCCTGACGGTTCCCCACGGGACATCGGCTTACATGGCGCCGGTTGCCTGTGTGATTGACGCTGTGATTGACAAGATTCCCGGCGTGAAGAAGATTGACCTGACAGCCGATACTCTCCAGGAAAAAGTTGGTGTACTGGGCGAACCGATCGTAATCGGAGGGATACTCGGTACAGTTGTCGGATTTTTGGCAGGCTACGGGCCGCAGGCCGCACTTCCGCTGGGTGTAAAGATGTCAGCTGTCATGGTGCTGATGCCGAAGATCGTAAAATGTATTATGGAAGGCCTGATGCCAATTTCAGAGAGAGCCAAAGAATTGATGAATAAAAGATTTGGTAACTCACAGTATTATATCGGCCTCGATCCTGCAATCCTGCTCGGGGATGCACAGGTAGTCACAGCCGGACTGATCTTTATTCCGCTGACTCTGCTGATCGCGGTAATCGTACCGGGTAATAAGGTGCTTCCGTTTGGTGACCTTGCAACAATCGGTTTCTTCATTGCAATTGCTGTAGCGGTACATAAAGGAAATCTTTTCCGCACATTAATTTCAGGAAGTGCCATTATGTTTATCACCATCTGGATTACAAACCAGACAATACCGTGGCTGACGAAACTGGCCGTGACGACGGGATCCACAGATGGCAGCAGCCTGATGGCGGCGATGGATCAGGGCGGATGTCCGATTACATATATATTTACCCAGATCTTTGCAAGAGAGAATCTGGCAGGAATGGCAGTAATTCTGATCGGTTATATTTTCTGCATGGTCTTCGCAGTGCGCTGTTCCCGAAAAAGGGCAGCCGAATTGAATGAAGAAGCCTGAAAGGAGGTTTAAGCGGATGAAAGCAGGAGTTGTTCACGCAAAGAATGATATTCGTTATGAAGAGATTGAAAAACCTGTCCCGAAAGAGGGGCAGGTGCTGATTAAGGTAAAATATACAGGGATCTGTGGTTCCGATGTGCCGAGGGTGAATGGAAATGCATGCCACTTTTTCCCGAATGTTCTCGGACATGAATTTTCCGGTATTGTGGAGGCTATCGGAGAAGGTGTCACGAAAGTGGCTCCCGGCAGCAGGGTTGCAGGGGTCCCCCTTGTACCGTGCATGAAATGTGAGGACTGCCAGAAGGGAAATTACTCCCTGTGCAGAAATTACAGTTTCATCGGTTCCCGTGAATTTGGAAGTTTTGCGGAATATGTCGTGGTTCCGGAACAGAATGCGGTTCCTTTTGAAGACGCGGTATCCTTTGAACAGGGGGCGTTTTTTGAACCTGCGACGGTTGCACTGCATGGGTTAAAAAGGGTTCCCTATGAAGGCGGAAAGACGGTTGCCATTCTCGGCGGCGGGACTATCGGGATGTTTGTGATGCAGTGGGCGAAGATATTTGGCGCCAAAAAGACTGTTGTATTTGATATCGCTCAGGAACGGCTGGAACTGGGAAACAGGCTTGGTGCATCCGCAGGAGTGAATACGCTCGATGAGGATTTTATGGAAAAAGCGCTTGCCCTCACAGATGGAAAAGGATTTGACTATGTATATGAAACAGCCGGAAACACGGCTACTATGAAAATGGCGTTCGCACTGGCTGCAAATAAAGCTCATGTCTGTTTCGTAGGGACACCGACAAAAGAGCTGAGTTTTTCTGTCGCAGAGTGGGAGAATATGAACCGGAAAGAATTTACGCTGACTGGATCATGGATGTCCTACAGCGCCCCGTTTCCGGGTGAGGAATGGGAGCTTGCAGCACATTACTTCAAAAGCGGAGCGTTAAAATTTGACGATTCCTTTATTTTCAGGAAGATGCCGCTCAGTCAGATTGCAGAAGCGTTTGAACTGTTTAAGACGCCGGGAACCGTGAAAGGCAAGATACTAATTGACAGCGAGAGGTAACAGATATGATTACGACAGTAACATTGAATGCATCCATTGATAAAGCATATTTCATGGACAGCAGGATTGAAAACGGGACCGTAATGCGTGTGGCCTCCTGCCGCAATACCGCGGGAGGAAAAGGCTTAAACGTGGCGCGTATCATAAAGCTCTGCGGGGAAAACGTGCAGGCGGCCGGGCTGGCAGGGGGATTCAACGGCGCGTATCTGGAATCCATGCTGGAACGGGATGGGATTTCTAGACAGTTTGTACATATACAAGGTGAGACAAGAAGCTGCATCAATATTCTGGATGAAGGATATGGTTCTACGGAATATCTGGAACCGGGGTGCCCTGTCACGAAAGAAGAGGAAGAAGCGTTTTTAAAACGCTTTCCTGAAATTATTAAGGATAGCGAAGTTGTAACCATATCGGGTAGTGTGCCACAGGGAGTTTCGAAGGATATTTATGAAAAAATGATCCGTTGTACAAAAGAAGCGGGCCGAAAGGTAATTCTGGATACGAGCGGAGAGCTTCTTAAAAACGGGCTTAAGGCCTGCCCGGATATGGTGAAGCCAAACAAGGATGAGATTGAAGCATTGTTTGGCATTCAGGTAAACGGTTTTGAGGATGTCGTCAGTTATGCCGGGAAAATCTATGGGATGGGAATCCCCTATGTAGTAATTTCACTGGGAAAAGACGGTGCCCTTCTCGTCTGCAGTGAAGGCATCTTTCAGGGAAGGCCGCCGGAAGTAAAGGCAGTCAATACCGTGGGATGCGGGGATTCGATGGTAGGTGCCTTTGCAGTGGCTCTGGAAAGAAACTACGGTCCGCAGGAAGCACTGAAATTTGCAGTGGCAACTGCGACGGCGGCTGCGCTCTCCCCGGGGACCGGAAGCTTTGAGGAATCAGTGCAGCAGGAACTGGCTGGCCGGATACAGATAGAAACGATAGAAAGTAAGGTCAGGATATAAGAAAGAAATGAGGTAGAAAAATGCCATTAGTGACAACAAAGGAATTATTACTGGATGCGCAGGCAAATGGATATGCTGTCGGCGCATTCAATGTAGAGAATATGGAAATGGTGCAGGCGGTGGCAGCGGCGGCAGAGGAACTTAGATCTCCGGTCATCATGCAGACCACGCCTTCCACGGTCAGGTATGCCGGTCTGGATTATTTTTATGCAAATGTCAGGGCAGCGGCAGAGAAGGCAGGCGTCCCCATTGTCATGCATCTGGATCACGGCAGCAGCTATGAACTCGCCATGCAGGCATACCGAACCGGATATACTTCGATCATGATAGACGGGTCACACGGAAATTTTGAGGAAAATATAGAGGTCAGCAGGGCCGTGGCCAATGCCTGTCATCCGTCAGGAATCCCGGTGGAAGCGGAACTGGGAAAAGTCGGCGGAAAAGAAGATGATTTGGAAGCAGGGGAGGGGAATCCGTATACAGACCCAGATGAAGCGGCGCGTTTTGTAGAATTGACAAAAGTAGATTCACTGGCAGTTGCAATCGGGACGGCACACGGAGTTTACAAAGGAATTCCGAAGCTGGATGTGGAGCGGCTTTCCGAGATCAGACAGGCTGTTTCCATTCCATTGGTCCTCCACGGGACATCCGGGGTTCCGGATGAAACGGTGCAGGAGTGTATCAGAAGGGGAATCTGCAAAGTGAATTATGCCACGGATCTGCGGATTGCATTTACAAAGGGCGTACGGTCCGTGTTCGATACTGACCCGGATACGATTGATCCCAAAAAATATAATGCGGCAGGCAGGGAACAGGTTAAGCAGTATGTAATGGAGAAAATAAAAGTCTGCATGAGCCAAAACAGGGCGTAATGCCAGCAGCAGTAGGTTATCACTGGATAACTTTACTGCTGCTTTTTTCTTTCATCTTTTCTTTTTACATAAATAATGGTAAGATAATATTCACAGGCAATGGCATAGTGGGAGGGCAGGTATGGAAGGGAAAAATTCAAAATGGCTCATACCGGGGACTGCGTTTGTTATTATTATTTTAGTGATTATATGGCTGGGGCGTGACTTTGTCTCGGGCACCCAAAAGGATGTGGACGAACAGAACCGGCAGTATCTGACTGAACTGGCAATCCAGAGTGCCCAGGCAATTAAGAATACAGTCAGCATGCAGTTGGAAAATATCGAGTCCATTGCGAATATTATTGGCAATCAGGATGAATTCAGTATGGATTACACGATGAGTGTATTGGATGCAGAGTTCCACAGCAGCAACTTTAAGAGGCTTGCCTATATCCCGCCGGATGGATATGCTGTTTCGACAGACAGTGAAGTATTCAGCGTACAGGACAGGGAGTATTATCATAAAGCTTTGAATGGAGAAAGCAATGTTTCTGATGTGATCGTTGATAAGATCGGGGGAGGGTATATTAATGTCTATGCGGTGCCGCTCTATCATGCAGAGAAATTAACCGGGGTGATTATAGCAACAAACGAGACGGACTTATTCTCAGAGATTCTTAATTTCCGTACTTTTTACGGTGAGGGGTATTCCTATATCATACAGAAAGATGGGACACCAGTAGTATTCAGTGCAGGAAAAGCAAATTTCCGCCAATTTGATAATCTGTTTGCGGAGCTTGACAAAAGCGGGGTGGAAGAAGCTGAGATTGTCCAGATGAAACAGGATATGGAGCAGAACGATGACGGCATTATAGAGTATAGTATGGATGATGTTCCGACAGTAGGGGCCTACAGAAAGATAGGAATTAACGACTGGTATGTTGTAACTGTTGTTCCAAGGGCATCGGTCTATGAGAATACGGATCGTATCGTGGTACGAAACCGCCAGATGGCGATGATTACTACAGTGCTTCTCACGGCGCTGTGCGTGCTGATTGTATTGCAGAATTACAAAAGTGATAAGAAACTCTCTTATCTGGCATATGTGGATTCATTTACCGGGGGCAATAACCTGAACAGATTCAAGATGCTTGCAGCCAGAAGAATCGAAAAGGGAGTTGATTCCCTGTATATGGTCTGGGTGGACATCGATAATTTTAAATTAATTAATGATATGTATGGATATCAGGAAGGAGATGCCATCCTGCTCGATATGAACAGGATGATATCGGAGATCATATCAACGGATGATATATACGGGCGTATGAGTAATGACAATTTCCTGTGTCTGGTATACTGTAAGGATGATGAAGAGGTAAGGAACAGAGATGCATGTTTCCGGGTGCGTTTCCGGGAGCAGCAGAATAACCGTGGAAAACGGTATAATGTTATATTTACGACAGGTGTTTACAAGATTACGCCGGATGAGACTGATATCGGGAAAATCATCGACCGTACGACAATGGCCCACCGCAGGGCAAAGCAGATGAACAGCGAATGTAAGATCTGCTTCTACAATGATACTATGAGAGAAGAAGCTGTGCGTATCAAGGATATAGAGGACGTTATGCACGGAGCCCTCGGTAGAAAGGAATTTCAGGTTTACCTGCAGCCAAAGTGTAATATGAATACCGGAGCCATTGAAGGTGCAGAGGCGCTTGTGCGCTGGATGAGGGACGGCAGGGTGATGTACCCGTCGGATTTTATCCCGGTGTTTGAAAGAAACGGATTCATTGTGAATCTGGATCTGTATACACTGGAAGAGGTATGCCGAATGCAGAGATACTGGCTGGATATGGGATTCAATCCGCCTGCTGTTTCCGTGAACCAGTCAAAACCTCTGGTTTACGGGAAAGATTATGTACAGAAAGTACTTAATATTGTCCGCAGATACGACCTGCCGCCGAATCTGATTGAAATTGAACTGCTGGAAAGCCTGATACATGACAATATCGATGCATTGCAGAAGATAACAGAAGAACTCGGGCAGAACGGGATACTTGTTTGTATTGATGATTTTGGCAGTGGCTATTCATCGCTGAACCTGATCAAGGATATTTGTGCAGATGTGCTGAAGATAGACAGGGCATTTTTAAATAATGCAGAGACCAACCAGCGTGCATGGATCGTTCTAAAGAATGTGGTCGAGCTGGCGAAGGGGCTTGACATGTCAGTTGTAGTCGAAGGTGTGGAGACGGAAAATCAGGCAGCGCTTCTGAAAGAGGTAGGGTGTACCACGGCGCAGGGGTATCTGTATGCTAAACCGATGCCTGTTTCCGAATATGAGAAGCGGATAAAGAATAATAGAGAGCAAAACGAATAGATTGATAAAAAACGAACGGAGGAGCCCATCGTCATAGCTCCTCCATTTTTTTCATGATCATGTCATAAAATATCTGCTGAGTTTCAGTTTTTTCTCCCTGCGGGCGGATTAGTGTCTCCAGAATCAAACCGTCCTTCAGCAGAACGGTCTTGCTGCTGTAGCTTGCAAGCTTAGGATCGTGCGTCACCAGAATAATCGTCTTTCCCATATCCCCGTTAATCTCCTCCAGTGCGTGAATAACGATCTCCCCGGACTGGCTGTCGAGATTACCGGTAGGTTCATCAGCCAGAATGATATCCGGGTTATTAATCAGCGCGCGGCAGATTGCTGCCCGCTGCTTTTCCCCACCGGACAGCTCACCGGGATATTTCCCGGCCAGATGCAGGATATCGAAATGTTCTGCCAATTCTTCCATCCGTGCCTGCATGGTCTTTGCGTCCTTTTTGTCCAGAATCATAGGAAGCTTGATGTTCTGTGCAACGGTCAGACAATCCATCAGCCGGGCATCCTGATGCACATAACCGATCTGGCGGCGCCGGATATCAGCGAGCTGGGAATCCCATAAATCTTCCGAATCCTCACCCCGGAAATAAACCTTTCCATCCGTCGGCCTGTCTACCAGCCCCAGAACCTTCAGAAAAGTACTCTTTCCTCCGCCGGAACGCCCCATAATCGTAATAAACTCCCCTTCACCAGCAGAGAAACTGATTCCCTTTAAAACTTCTATCTTACCGTCATTGTAATCTCTTTCCAGATCCTTAACCTCAATAATAGTCTCCATACCTGCCTCCGGTCCGTTTCCTGAATTTAAACAGAAAACATATACTGAAATAACTATAACACGTTTACAGGTCAAACTTCAAGAAAATCGAAAACAAGAGAGCGCTTTGGGTTCGTGGGAGGATGTGGACGCCGATGGCAACGCAAGTCCAGAATCCGGCGGGGCAGTCTCTGTTGGCTTAAAGTCCATTAATTAGTCCTTAATTGCTATGACGCTTACGGGGCATCCGTCTGCTGCTTCTTTTGCCCCTTCTTCGGTATCTGAATTGACTTCACTGATTACCTCGGCGAGTCCGTCGTCTGCCATACTGAATACTTCCGGGCATGTTCCGGCGCAGAGTCCGCATCCGATACATCCATCTCTGTCAATGATTGCTTTCATGTAATAGTTCTCCCTTCAAAATGATACACGGCACTTCTGTATATAAAACGAAATAGTATACAGTTAAATGGCGTGTTCAGATATAGTATACCCAGTATATGGAAAGTTATAAAAAGGAATGAAAGGAGTATAAGCCTGTATATAGGAAAACGTTAACATTTTCAGGAAACCCGTAAGCAGTAACGCAAAAACAGCAGGTTCCTGATTCGGGGAATCCTGCTGTTTTATCCATTTAAATGTTTCTTATTCATTTTTTATTATCGTCTGGTACGGTCGGGAATGTAGATGTGTCCGTTTAATGCGGAAAGGCCTCCGAGGATGCACTCCTGATTGTCTAAGATATATTTGACAAAACGTTCTTTTAAAGAAGGTTTCTTTTTATAGTTTACGGAAGCATTTTCCCTAGTCATTGCTGCTGTACATGTATTGCTCATGATATAATCTCCTTTCGATCTTTTAGAATTCTTGATTACAGTAATTATATTATCACATGCATTTTTCGGTTATTAGATAAGTTTTTGACTTTTTATTAGGGCGGAATTGACATAGAAGTTACTGCTCTGGATTGAGAATGGCGGAAATAAGGATATGGTGGTATAATATGGAAAAAAAGAGGGGGTGCGGCTATGGTTAATATTGACCAGGAGTTATGTATAGGGTGCAGGGCCTGTGAGGAGGATTGTGTCGGCGATGTAATCATTGTGAAGGACGGGAAGGCAGAAGTTACGAAACGCTGTATTGAGTGCGGACACTGTGTGGCATTGTGTCCTGTCTGTGCGGTGTCAATTCCGGAATATGATATGGATGATGTGGAAGAATATCATCCCGGGACTTTTCATGTAAACCCGGAGAATATGCTCCATGCGGTAAAGTTCAGGAGAAGTATCCGCAGATATAAGCCCGCCAAAATAGAAAAAGATAAGGCGGGGCGTATTCTGGATGCCGGCAGGTATTCTGCCACGGCTAAAAACCAACAAGGGTGTACATTTACGTTTGTCCAGGATGGGATGGATGAATTCCGGAAACTGGTATGGGAAGTGATGCCGTCCATTGTGGAACGGTTAAAAAAAGAGGCGCCTCTGTATGGCAGGGTTTTTGGATTGTTTTATTCACAGTGGAAGGCAAATCCACAAAAGGATAAACTGTTATTCAATGCTCCGGCATTTCTCGTGATAACATCAGACAACCAGCTGGATGGAGGGATTGCTGCGGCGAATATAGAAAATGTAGCAGCAGCCGAGGGGGTCGGGGCCCTATATAACGGGTATATGATGCGAATTATCAGTAAAAGCCCGGAATTGAAGGAATGGCTCGGCATTGGTGATAAACCTGTGGCGTGCTGTATGCTTCTTGGCTATCCGGCAGTTACATATTTAAGGACGGCTCCGAGGAAGAAGGGCGACATTATCTGGAAATAAAACTGGTAAATGAAAAACAGCAGGTTCCCTGATTGAGGAGTACCTGCTGTTTATTCTTTCTTCTGTTTTTTGACTGCTTTTTCCCGATTCATATTCGTTCACACTATCTGTCGGAATATCTTGATGGGATATAAATACCGCCGTTCAATGATACGAGACCGGAACAGATCATTTCACTGTTTTCAGATAAGTATTTTTTAATACGTTCACGTAAAGTAGCCTTCTTCTCGTAGTTTACAGAAGTCCTTGTATTCATTGTTGCTGCACATGTGTTACTCATATTGCATTCTCCTTTCATTATTGACATTTCCTTTTGACAGTTATAATGATATCATGCGTGTTTAAAGGATGTTAGATAAGAATTTGACTTTTTATTATGTCAAAATTGACATTGCTTGAATAGTCTGATATGGTAGGAACATAAAAGTTTACCGGAAGGGAGGAATTAGGAAATGTTATATGAACCGTTATACAGGCTGGAGAAGACAGGGATTGACATTCAGTATCATACAAATAAGGGGAAATATGTTCCGGCCCACTGGCATGCAGCGGTGGAACTGATCTATATACTGAACGGTATTGGCAATGTAATCTTTGACGGGAAGGATCATCCTATGGTGGCCGGAGAGTTTATGCTTGTTGACTCTAACCAGATTCATGAGATGAAGTGTGCCAAGGCATCTATGATGGTGGTTATCCAGTATTCAAAAAACCGGATGAAAAACTATGTGGAGGATATTGATGAAATGCAGATCTCATGTACAAGGGAAAATCTGGAAAAGGAGAAGCTGGAGGCATACCTTGATATATGTAATCTATTAAAACGTCTTCCCCCGCTCTATGTTACACAGCCCCTGGGGTATTATCTCCAGAGTCAGGCAATTGCTATGGAGGTCCTGTTTGAGGTAATCAACCATTTTGCAGAACGCAGGCCGGATTCTGTAGTTACTGAGAAAGATTCTGGTCTGGACCGCCTTGCCGAGATTACAGATTATATAGAAGAACATTATAAAGAACAGATTCTGCTTGAAGACATTTCTTCTCATTTTTACCTGAGCCGCGAGTATTTCAGCAGATTTTTCAAAAAGAATATGGGGGTTACGTTCTCAAGATATGTGAACCAGGTCAGGCTGATGCATATTTATTATGATATCTGTAATACAGGTGATGGGATTATGGAACTGGCAGAAAAACATGGCTTCACGAATTATAAATTGTTTAACCGGATGTTCCATGAGATATACGGATGTTCTCCGAGAGAGGTGCGGCAGAAGTAGGCTTTTGTCTGACTCCTGCCGGTTATTTAAACTGCTATCTTCTTTTTGTATTCTATTCCCCACTCGATCATGGAGTCCAGAATCGGTTTCAGACTCAGCCCTGTCTCTGTCAGGGAATATTCTACCTTTGGGGGTACTTCCGGGTAAACCTTTCTGCTTATGAGGCCGGAAGCCTCCATAGAACGGAGATTGCTTGTAAGGACTTTCTGGCTGATGCCGCCTACAGAACGCTTCAGTTCATTAAACCGTTTTGTCCCGCCCAGAAGATCTCTGATAATCAGCACTTTCCACTTATCTCCGATTAACTGCAGCGTCGTTTCTACGGGACATTCCGGAATCTTGTTCACTTTTTCCATCTTAAATTACCTCCTTTAGGTTTCCCTCGTTATTTCATTTAGTAAATCATACCATGAACAATCGTAATAATACAATAGTATCTGATAGATACTAAGAAACTTTATTGTGCGTACTTTACGTTTGGAACCTGAAAAACTATCATATTAGTGTAACAATAACACAGCTTCATTTTACATAAACGAGAAATAAAATGTATTTCAGGGAAGGGAAGGTACTTTTTATGAATGAGAAAGCCAGAAAATATGTTGATATGTTCCGTCAGGTCAAGATTGCATCCGCAGCTACCGTGGATGAGGAGGGACATCCTCACAGCAGGATTATTAATATCATGATTGCATCAGATGAGGGAATGTACATTGTAACATCCGCAGGGAAACCTTTTTATGAGCAGCTTGTTCAATCAGGGGAGATTGCGTTGAGCGCTATGTGCCCTGACTGCCAGTCTTTGAAATTTGAAGGCAGGGTAAAAAAAGTGGGTAAGGAATGGCTTGAGAAAGTGTTTGTAGATAATCCGGGAATGAATGAGGTTTATCCGGGAGAAACGAGGCTGATTCTGGATGCATTTCTCATTTATGAAGGAAGCGGGGAATGGTTTGACCTGCTAAACCACCCGATCAACAGAGAAACATTTTCCTATGGAACAGAAGAAGTCAGGGCTGGTTTCCAAATAATGGACAACTGCATTGGCTGCGGGAGCTGTATAAATGATTGCCCGCAGGGATGCATTTCTGAAGGAATACCGTTTCATATTGAAGCGGAGCATTGTCTGCATTGCGGAGCATGCAGGGAAGTATGTCCGGCGGATGCGGTCAGAAAGCTACATTAAAGAGAATGTGGAAAAGAACATATATTCGAATATTTTCTTGCTTTCAGGAAGGAGATGTTTTATACTACACTTACAGTCTGTTGTCGATTTATAAGATATTTGGATGAACAGACACATCATAGCGGGATTTCTGCAGATAATATTCAGAAGTGCCGTGAAGTATTTTGACAGATAAGCCTGTCATCTTATTTCATACGAGGAAAGTACATCCTATATGAAGAATTACGAAAGACAGAGGAACTGGTTGAATGAATGAAGTTTTGACAAATATACAGTCATATTTTTCGAACCGTATGGATGAATACCTGACCTGTCTGTGGGAACATATCAGTATCAGCCTGATGGCTCTGGTTGTCGCTATGCTGATAGGAATTCCTCTGGGATACCTTTGCATCAGGTATGGGAAGTCCAGAAGATGGATCGTCGGTGTGTTTCAGGTTCTGCGCATTATTCCAAGTCTGGCCGTCCTGATCCTGCTGATCCCGGTTATGGGAACCGGTGTCAGGCCTGCAATGACAGCACTTGTGCTTCTGGCTGTGCCGTCTATACTGATGAACACGGCGGACGGGTTTGAGAATGTCCCGGAGTTTATGCTGGAGACTGCGGCCGGAATGGGAATGACAAAGAGACAGATATTCTGGAAGGTGAAAGTACCTCTTGCCATGCCGTCCATACTGACCGGGGCAAGAACGGCTATGGTAGAGATCATAGCCAGTGCCACGATTGCGGCCAAGATAGGGGCAGGCGGACTGGGCGGGATTATTTTGACGGGCCTGGGACTTTACAGGACGGACCTGCTGCTGATAGGCGGGATCTCGGTTGCGGTACTTTCTATTCTGACGGGAGTGTTCTTTAACCTGTTGGAAAAGCAGCTTATGAAATATAAATATACAGAAAAAGGAGAAAAAAAGAATATGAAATCAAGAATGAAAAGACTGACGGCAGCGTGTCTGTGCATAGTCATGCTGTTATCACTGACGGCCTGCGGGAACAAAAAGGATGCAAAAACAGGCGGAGATACATCAAATAAGAAAAGCACGGTAATCCGGGTGGGGTCAAAGGATTTTACCGAGGGTATGATCGTATCAGAAGTGTATGCGCTTGCGCTGGAGGACGCGGGATATGAAGTGGAGCGTGTGTTCGATATTGCAGGTTCGGTTATCCATACATCTATTGTAAATGATGAGATCGATATGTACCCGGAATACACGGGAACCGGGCTTCTTTCTGTTCTGGATATGGATTTGATTACGGATCCGCAGGAAGTATATGATACTGTGAAAGATGAGTATGAAAAGCAGTTCCAGCTGACGTGGCTGGATTATTCTAAGGCGAATGACGGGCAGGGGCTCGTAATACGGACGGAAGTGGCAGATAAACTGGGAATCAAGACAATCTCCGACCTACAGAAGCATGCCTCCGAGCTGCGTTTTGCCTCTCAGGGAGAATTTAATGAGAGAGAAGACGGAATTCCAGCGCTGGAAAAGGCTTATGGTAAATTTGACTGGAAGTCCTCTAAAGTATATGACGGCGGTCTGAAATACGAGGTGCTCTCAAAGGATGAAGCAGATGTGACCCCTGCTTACACAACGGAGGGCCAGCTTGCAAATAAAGACAAGTTTACACTGCTTGAGGATGACAAGATGGTATGGCCGCCTTATAATCTTGCCCCTGTTGTGCGGGACAATGTGCTTGAGGCGAACCCCGATATCGCAGATATTTTAAATGGAATCAGTGCGAAGATGGATACAGAATCCGTTACAGCCCTGAATGCAAAAGTTGATGTGGATAAAGAAGAGTATGAAGATGTTGCTCTGGACTATTACGAGTCGATAAAATAGGAGGACGCCCAGATGTCAGTACCGGCAATTGAATTCCGGGATGTTAGTAAAAAATTTAATGGATCAGGGTACTATGCGGTAGACCATGTATCATTTTCTGTAGAGGAAGGGGAATTCATTACTATATTGGGTTCATCCGGCTGCGGTAAGACGACACTGCTGAAGATGGTCAACCGCCTATATGAACCGGAAGCTGGAAAGATCTTCTTATTTGGAGAGGATACCTCTGGCCTTGATGTTGTAAAGCTGAGGAGGCGGATTGGATATGTGATCCAGCAGACCGGCCTGTTCCCCCATATGACGATTGAAGAAAATGTGGCAACAGTCCCGAAGCTTCTAAAGTGGGATAAGGAGAAGACAAAGGAAAGAGTGAGGGAACTCCTGAAAATGGTAGAGTTAGACCCGGAAGAATTCTGCGGCCGTTATCCGTCACAGCTTTCAGGAGGACAGCAGCAGAGAGTGGGACTTGCGAGGGCTCTTGCGGTGGAGCCGAAGATCATGCTTTTGGACGAACCTTTCGGCGCGGTAGATGCCATTACGAGAATCGGCCTGCAGGAGGAACTGCTCCGGCTTCACGGCGGACTGAAGAAGACGTTCCTTCTTGTAACGCATGATATACATGAGGCGTTTAAGCTGGGAACAAAGGTCATGATCATGAATGAAGGGAAGATATGCCAGTTCGATACCCCGCAGAATATTATCCGGAATCCGGCGGACGGGTTCACTGCCGCGCTGATCCGGTCTGCCAGAGAGCAGGAAAAGCTGTGGGAGGGATATGTATGAGCGGCATGATGAAGTACCTGTCAAGGCATTACGATGATCTTCTGGAAGCTCTTCTGGAGCATCTGGAGCTGGTAGTCGTAACCCTTGTCTTTTCTCTGCTGATCGCTGCGGTACTGACTGTTGCGGCGGTGTATTCGAGAAGGGCGGGAGAATATATGATTCAGGCATTTTCTGTACTTTATTCCGTACCGAGTCTGGCGCTGTTTGCCCTGCTGATTCCGGTTACCGGTTTGGGTAAGACAACGGCGGAGATTGTTTTGATTGCATATAATCAATACCTGCTCCTGAGAAATTTTATATCCGGGCTTTACCAGGTTGATCCTGCAGTTATCGAGGCAGCTGAAGGGATGGGGATGAGGCGCCTGCAGGTGCTCTGGAAGGTGCGCCTGCCGTTGTCTAAAAAAGCCTTTTTCACAGGGATACAGCTTGCGGTTGTATCAACGATCGGGATAGCCACTATTGCAGCCATGATCAATGCGGGAGGTCTCGGGACAATCCTGTTTGACGGTCTGCGTACACTGAATATCTATAAGATCATAGCAGGAAGTGTACTGTCGGCGGGACTCGCCCTAGTTATCAACGGGGTGTTCAAGGCGGTGGAGAAGCGGATGTGAAAAGACGGAGATTACAGCTCCTTTTTCCACGTCCCGTCTCTGTGCATGCTGACAATCCCACGGATGCCGCAGTCTACCATCTCTTCAATGGCGGATTCGGTATAGAAAGCCATATGCTGCGTCATGGCTACATTTGGAAACTGCCTTAAGTACGCCATATCCCGGTTGGCTATGATGTCGTTGATTCTGCTCTCGTGATAGATGGAACGCTCATCTTCAAACACATCCAGGCCGAGGGCACCGATTTTCTGGGATTCTATGCCGTGTATCAGTGTTTTCCGGTCCATGAGTTCTCCGCGGGAAGTGTTGATCAGGATTACACCGTCTTTCATATGAGAGAGAGTTTCCCTGTTGACCATATACTTTGTAGACTCCGTAAGGGGAAGATGAAACGTGATGATATCACTTCTGGTATACAATTCTTCAAGTGAGACAAATTCAGCATACTCCTCTAATTCCTGGCGGGGAGTGCGGTTATAGGCGAGAATCCTGCACCCGAAGCCGCTCAGTGAACGAATAACGGTCTGCCCGATCTGCCCGGTCCCGACCACGCCGACTGTCATGCTCTTCAAGGTCCTGCCGCGCAGGCCGTTCAGAGAATAGTCATTTACATTCTGGCGGTATACGGCCGGTTTATACTTGCGCAGGACAAGAAGCATCAGCATAATCGTAAAATCAGCAACACTCTCCGGTGCGTATTCCGCATTTGAGATGTGTATCCCTATCTTTTTAGCGTAATTAACATCTATGTGATTGTATCCAATCGTTCTTGTAGAAAGGTATTTTACCCCCAGTTCCTTTAAACGGTCCAGCACTTCCGGGCTGATCCTGCTCATTCCAAGCGTTGTTACACCGGCATATCCGGCACATTGGTCAACCGTATCCAGATTCAGTATGTCCGGAAGAAGCGTGACTTCGGCAGCCAGATCCCCGGCAGCCTTCTTAAAAATATCTTTTTCGTCATCCCTGACTTCAAAAGCCAGTATCCTGATCGTATTTTGTTCCATAAAGAGGGTCCTCCTGCAATGTGATAAATATTTGATTTCCCTATTTTAGAAAAATAAAGAGGGCTTGTCAAACACACGGGGGAACGCGTCAAAGTGGTAAATCATAACCAGCGAACGAGCTTTCGTATCGTGAGCGGATAACAGGATGCGGCCTGCTCGTTGTTTTCTGCATCACAGGTAAAGGACCAGTCCTGCCATTCCGCTGATGAGCATGACAAGCACGGGATTCAGTTTCCACTTGCGCAGAACGAGGAGCATGATGGAGAAGACCGCCAGTGCAGTCCAGTTCATCAGGGATATGACATTTTTGATTTCCAGTGCCTGTGTTCCCCAAAATGCAATCGAGATAATGGTCACGGCTGCCGAGATAATGAGGCCTAAAGATGCCGATTTTAGCCCCTTTAGTACTTCAAATACATAGGAAGATTCTTTGTGCTTTTGAAAAAAGCGATGCAGAAACAGACAGATAATCACGCCACAAAGCACACAGCCAAGCGTTGCTGCGACTGCCCCGACGATGCCTCCGATCTGGATTCCGACGAATGTGGCTGTGTTTACTGCCAGTGGCCCGGGTGTCATCTGGGAAATTGTGATGATATCCGTGAACATTTTAGGGCTGATGCTCCCGGAGCGTTTAACGACTTGCTCCTGGATCAGGGGAATGATTGCGTAACCGCCGCCGATACTGAGAAGTCCAATTTTTAGAAACATCCAGAACAGACGAAAAGCTGTATTCATTTTGTACCTCTCTTTCTACGGAAAACCTGCACAATGCAGAAAAAGCAGCAGACAATCAATATGAGGGCCACATTGATATGCAGGAAGAAATTTGCGAGAAAGGCGGCCGGGATCATCATGGTAAGGAAAAGGGAGCGCTCTTTTACGATCATGGCACACATATCGGCAACTAAATCAACCATGAGGGCGGCCACACCGGCCTCCATTCCTTTTAAAACGGCAGCAACGACCGTGTTGGAGATAAAAGCGGTGTAGAAGGCTGACACTATGCTGAGAATGAGCAGTGGCGGAAGAACCGCCGCTATGCAGCTGATCAGGACACCTGTCATCCCCGCAACGTGATAGCCTGCAAGGGCGGATAAATTGATAGCGATTGCGCCGGGGGCAGACTGGGCGACTGTAGCCATATCCATCAGTTCTTCTTCCGTAAAATATCGTTTTTTCCACACAAAAAAACGGCGCACCATAGGTACAACCACATAGCCGCCGCCAAATGTGAAGGTGCTGATAAATAGATTGACCGCTAACAGCCATAAATGAGTATTTCTGTTCTTCATGAATAAAGTATCCTTTCTATGCATTGATTTGCGTATTGCCATAAGTATAGCGCTTGTAGTGGAATCTGTAAAATGATATAATTTTACCGTTACCATCAATTTTACTCATGTTGTTGAGGCGTATATGAATATTAGATATTTAGAAATTATGGAAGCAATTGCAGAGACCGGTTCTTTTACAGGCGCCGCTAAAAAGCTGTTTATTACACAATCAGCGGTATCTCATGCCGTGGCAGAATTAGAGGCGAAAGCTGGAACGGCCCTTTTCGAGCGCCGGCCAAAGGGAGTGGCAGTCACGCCATGCGGCAGGTCTCTTCTGGAAGAATCACGGGGGATACTGATTGCCAGCAGAAATCTGGACAGGCGGATCTCTCATTTAGAGGAGAACACGCCAATCCATGTCGTTTCCAGCATTACGATTGCCTCATTTGTGCTGCCTCAAATACTGAATCAATTTCGTGCAGTATACCCTGAACAGCAGATTTTTGTCAGAGTTGCAAGTGCGAAGGCGGTCCTTGATATTTTACAGCGTGGGGATGCGGATGTTGCTTTTTGGGAAGGCGCTGCGCCGAAAGGTGATTTTGAAACAATTACACTGGGGTCTTACCTGCTGCGGGCAGCCTGCTCACCGGGGTTTTCTGTTTCCAGCCAGTCCGCTACCCTGCGGCAGCTATGCGGATATCCTTTGCTTCTGAGGGAACAGGGAAGCGCAGTCCGTGATACATTTGACCATATGCTTGTGGCGGCAAATCTGAAAGCAGAGCCGGTCTGGGAAAGCGTTAATTCACTTACACTGGCCAAAGCAGCAGAAGCTGGAATGGGAATTACGGTCCTGCCGGAAAAACTATTACTTGATTCCGTGGAGGCTGGGCGGCTGCGTTTCCTCCAAATAGAAGGTATTGAAATGGAAAATCAAATGCTGGTATTGCTTCATAGGAACAAATATGTTACAAAGCCACTCCAGCTTCTGTTAGAGAACATCAAAATTGGCAGCATAGCATCTGTACTGTAAATGTTCACATAAAATTTTAAATTTATAAAATTGACTTTTGGGATTCTAATTGATAAAATATGTATGTCGAGTGGCAAAAAGCGTAAATCCAGATTCGGGATTTACGCTTTTTTTGGTTGTGGCAGCTTTCCGAAAAAGACTCCGGGCGGCAACTGTTCATGGTTCTGAACAGTTGCTCCAAATTTATATTATCAGGAGGTTGTAATGGAAAAACGAGAAATTAAGAACAGGTTAAAAGCATTCCGAAAGAGAGGTGTGAGTAATGGAACAGAAATCTAACGCTTATCTGGAAACGGAAAAAATCGGAGTGTTAATGAGGAAATATGCGGTCCCTTGCGTGATCTCTCTCTTAGTAGCCGCCTTATACAACATTGTGGATCAAATCTTTATTGCTAATGCGGATTATCTTGGATCATACGGCAATGCGGCCAATACTGTTGTTTTCCCGCTGACTGTTGTTGCGCTGGCAGTTTCGGTTATGATCGGTGACGGGTGCTGTGCATTTGTAAGTATCAGTCTCGGTGCAGGCAGAAAAGACAATGCACATCGGAGTATCGGCAATGCAGTGCTGCTTTGTATAATCAGCAGTATGATACTGGCTGCCGTTTACTTTATTTTTCAGGACCAGATACTCATTCTATTTGGCGGACAGGTAAATGCGGAGACCTTTGCCTATTCGAAAGAATATTTTACCTATATTACGATCGGCGTGCCGTTCTACATGTTCGGGCAGGCATTGAATCCGGTTATCCGGTCCGACGGAAGCCCGAAGTTTGCCATGTTATCTACTCTGGCCGGGGCGGCAGTGAATATGATACTGGATCCTGTTTTCATCTTCGGATTTAAGTGGGGGATGATGGGGGCCGCGGCCGCTACCGTGGCGGGACAGGTACTGACAGCTGTTCTGGCAGTCTGGTATCTCTGCCACATGAAGGCTGTTAAGCTGGGCAGGGACAGCTTTAAAATCAGAGGGAGCCTGTTGAAACGGTTCCTGCCTCTGGGAGTATGCAGTTTTTTATCACAGATTTCGCTCGTGCTTTGTATGGCCGCAGTACAGAATATGATTCTTAAGTACGGTGCCGGAGATAAGATATTCGGCCAGACGCAGTATGCACAGATTCCGATGGCTGTAGTAGGGATTGTCATGAAATTCTTCCAGATTATTATTTCTGTATCTGTCGGCATGGCGGCAGGCTGTATCCCGGTTGTCGGATATAATGTGGGGGCGGGCCGCAGGGACCGGGCGGGAAATATCCTGACTTACCTGCTGGCTGCCGAAGCCGCAGTGGGGGCTATTGCCTTGCTGATTGTGGAAACATTTCCGCGCCAGCTGATTGCTGTTTTTGGTGCGGCAAATGAGAGTGTTTATTATACGGATTTTGCAGTGAAGAGTTTCCGGATATATCTCTGTATGATCGTATTTGCATGTGTGAATAAAGCAACTTTTATTTACCTTCAGTCACTGGGGAAGGCAATGCTTTCTACTATACTGTCCATGATAAGGGAGGTTATCTTTGGCATCGGTTTTGCGCTTATCCTGCCGGCTTTCTTTGGCCTGGACGGGGTATTGTATTCCATGCCGGTTTCGGATATCCTGACATTTTTAATATCTGCGGTGGTAATAAGGAACACCTACAAGGCGCTGGCGCCTGAAAACGAAGCGGTTATAGGGACGGGAAACGAAGTTATAAAAAGTCAGGTATAAAACGTTGACATTTAGGAATTCTCATGTTAAAATGTTAGATGTCAAACAGTTGAATGTATGACAGTTCGACTTCAAACTAACAGAGGGATGGAAATGAAAGAAAAAAAGTATATGGGAAGAGAGCTCCGGGTGCTGGATAATCTGATCAAGCGTTTTATTGATAATCAGATGAACAAGGTAAAGATTAACCGCATTACAGGCTCAAATGGATGGATTATCGGATATCTCAGGGATCATGAAGGAGAACCGGTATACCAGAAGGATCTGGAGTGTGAGTTCAATATCACGAGGTCTACTGCATCGAAGGTAGTAAATCTGATGGTTGAAAAGGGCCTGATCACACGTGAAAGCGTGCCGGGGGATGCAAGACTGAAGAGACTGCTCCTGACACCAAAGGCGATTGCACTTGGCGAAGAGATGGAACGGAACCGTGATCTTGTGGAGGCCCGGATCGTCAAAGGGTTCTCCGATGAAGAACTGGAACAGTTTTATTCCTATATTGATAGAATTATAAAGAATGTAAGCGAAGGATGAGCCGGCAGATGCCGGCTTCCTTTTTCCTGAAGAAGTTTGATGTCGTACAATTTAGATAAGGAGGTTGTGAAATGATTAAAACATTGGCAAAAAGTATCAGAGAATATAAAAAAGATTCCATTCTGACTCCCATACTGGTATCACTGGAAGTAGTAATGGAAGTAATCATTCCGCTGCTGATGGCGAACCTGATTGATTATGGTATCGATGAAGGTAATATGGGGTATATATGGAAAATGGGGATTACCCTTCTAATAGCAGCGTTTCTCTCCCTGTTTTTCGGAGCAGCGGCAGGAAAGACCGCGGCATATGCGTCTGCGGGGCTCGCAAAGAACCTGCGGAAGGATATGTACTATAATGTACAGAATTTCTCTTTTTCAAACATCGACAAGTTTTCTACGTCAAGTCTCGTTACCAGACTCACAACGGATGTTACAAATGTACAGAATGCATACCAGATGATGATACGTATGGCTATGAGGGCGCCGGTTATGCTGATATTCTCATTGGTCTGTGCCTTCCGCGTCAGCGCGAAGCTGTCTATGGTGTTTCTCATCTGTGTGCCGGTTCTTGGAATCGGCCTGTATGTGATCATGACAAGGGTACACCCGATTTTTAGGAGGGTGTTTAAGACCTATGATAAATTAAACAATGTCGTACAGGAAAATGTACGCGGGATCCGCGTCGTAAAATCATTTGTCAGGGAGGATTACGAGGATCAGAAGTTCGGGAATATTTCCGAGATGATCTACAAAGATTTTTCAAAGGCGGAGAAGACGATCGCATTTAACATGCCTCTCATGCAGTTCTGTATGTATGCCTGTATGCTTGTGTTTTCGTGGTTCGGGGCAAGGGCTATCATTGCAAGCGGCGGAAACCCGGCAGTTGGTCTGAGTACGGGCGGTCTTATGAGTCTGATCACGTATGCGATGCAGGTACTAATGGCCCTGATGATGCTGTCCATGGTATTCGTTATGATTACGATGTCAAAGGCATCTGTAGAGCGTATCTATGAAATTCTGACTGAGGAAAGCAGCCTGAAAAACGGGGAAAACCCGGTCATGGATGTGAAGGATGGTTCCATTGAGTTTGAAAATGTTTCGTTCAGCTATTCCAATAAGGCACATAAAAAATGTCTCGATAATATCAATCTGAGCATCCACTCCGGTGAGACAATCGGTATTATCGGGGGAACGGGTACGTCAAAATCGAGTCTGGTGCAGCTGATCCCAAGACTCTATGATGTTACCGAAGGCTCCCTGAAGGTGGGCGGTGTGGATGTCCGCGATTATGATATCGAAGCGCTCCGTAATCAGGTTGCTATGGTGCTTCAGAAGAACGAACTGTTCTCCGGAACGATCAAGGAGAATCTGCGCTGGGGAAATGAGCACGCATCGGACGAAGAACTGATCCATGCCTGCCAGCTGGCCCAGGCGGATGATTTTGTACGCCGGTTCCCGAATGGGTATGATACTTATATTGAGCAGGGTGGTTCCAATGTATCGGGCGGACAGAAGCAGCGCCTCTGTATCGCCCGTGCACTCCTGAAAAAACCGAAGATACTGATACTCGACGATTCTACGAGTGCAGTGGACACGAAGACGGATGCAATGATCAGAAGGGCATTCCGTGAGGAGATTCCGGATACAACCAAGATTATTATTGCACAGAGGATTTCCTCCGTGGAAGATGCGGACCAGATCATCGTCCTGGATGATGGAAAGATCGATGGTCTGGGAACGCATGAAGAACTGTTGAATAGCAATGCAATTTATAAAGAAGTTTTTGAATCCCAGCAGAAGGGAGGAAATGAAGATGAATGAGAAAAAGAAAGTTCAGAAACTGGATATGAGTACATTGAAGCGTATTCTGGATTATCTGAAGGAGTATAAGGGACGTTTTCTTTTCGTACTGATCTGTATTCTGGTAAGTGCGGGGGCAAGTGTCATGGCGTCCTTATTTTTACAGGTATTGATTGACGATTACATCACTCCGCTGCTTGTACAGGCGGTGCCGGATTTCAGCGGGTTGTTCAGGGCGATTATCCTGCTTGCCGGAGTCTACCTGATCGGGGTTCTTGCAACGCTGTTCTATAACCGAATCATGGCGGTTATTTCACAGGGGACTCTGAAGAAGATCAGGGATGAGATGTTTTCGCATATGCAGACTCTGCCGGTCAAATATTTTGATACACATTCCCACGGGGATATTATGAGTCACTATACGAATGACACAGACACACTTCGGCAGATGATCTCCCAGAGCGTTCCGCAGCTGTTTTCTTCAATCGTTACTATTGTGGCAGTATTCTTTGCCATGCTGTCCATTAGTGTCTGGCTGACCCTGTTCGTGCTCGTATTCATCGTGCTGATCCTGCAGGTTGTGAAAAAAGTAGCCGGCAACAGCGGAAAGTATTTTGTCAGGCAGCAGGCATCGATTGGTGATGTGAATGGTTATATAGAAGAAATGATTAACGGGCAGAAAGTGGTAAAAGTATTCTGTCATGAGGAAAAGGCAAAGGAAATATTCGATAAGAAGAATGAAAAGCTTTTTGGAGAGGCTGCACAGGCAAACACCTATGCAAACGTGCTGATGCCGATTATGAATAACTTTGGCTATGTCCTGTATGTGCTCGTTGCGATTGCAGGCGGTGCAATGGGGATCAGCAGAGTTACCAATATAAGCCTGACAGGGGTGGACGTGATCTCCCTCGGTATGATAGCATCCTTCCTGCAGTTATCAAGGAGCTTTATCCAGCCGCTCGGGCAGGTCTCCCAGCAGCTGAGTGCGATCATCATGGCTCTGGCAGGTGCGAAGCGTATCTTTGAACTGATTGATGAGGAGAGTGAAGTTGACGATGGTTATGTGACGCTTGTCAATGCCAGATATGTCGACGGGGAGCTTACAGAGACGCCAGAGCGTACCGGGCTGTGGGCATGGAAACACCCGCATGAGGATGGTACCCTGACTTATACGGAGTTAACGGGTGAAGTGCGCATGTTTGATGTAGATTTCGGCTATAATGAAGATAAAGTCGTGCTCCATAACATCACACTTTATGCCGAGCCGGGCCAGAAGGTGGCCTTCGTAGGGGCAACTGGGGCCGGTAAGACAACAATTACGAATCTGATCAACCGGTTCTACGATATCGCTGATGGAAAGATCCGGTACGACGGTATTAATATCAATAAGATAAAGAAGCCGGATTTGCGCCGGTCTCTCGGAATCGTACTCCAGGATGTCAACCTGTTTACGGGCACAGTCATGGAAAACCTGCGTTACGGGAAACTGGACGCCACGGATGAGGAATGTATCGCAGCGGCGAAACGCGCCAACGCGGATGGATTCATCCGGATGCTGCCGGACGGTTATGACACAGTTCTGTCGGGTGACGGAAGCGGATTGTCACAGGGGCAGCGCCAGTTGATTTCGATTGCCAGGGCTGCAGTTGCCGATCCGCCGGTTATGATACTGGACGAGGCGACGTCTTCGATTGACACAAGAACTGAGGCGATCGTGCAGCGGGGTATGGATGCCCTGATGAAGGGAAGAACGGTATTTGTAATTGCACACAGGCTTTCTACCGTACAGAATTCTGATGTGATCATGGTTCTGGAACAGGGCGAGATCATAGAGCGTGGAAGCCATGAGGAATTGATTGCGAAACACGGGAAATACTATCAGCTCTACACAGGGGCTTTTGAACTGTCTTAGATAAGGAGTATGAATATCTGGTTTGAAGAGGAAACGGAAGTGTTTTTTGAATACTTCCGTTTCCTCTTTTTACTTTAAATATGAATTTTCATATACGATCAGAGAATTCTGGTTTGTGTATTGCAGTATTTGATGTTAAAATGGTAAAGAAACAGGCGGAATGATAGGAGAATTTATGGCAATTAATAATACTACCAGAATGATTTTAAAGGCACTTTCTTTTGACGGGATCGAGGTCGAGGCGTCAAGGCATCTGGCGGATCTGAAACGGCTGGACCCTATGAAGATTTTTTATAAGACGATTGATTATAAGATATATAACGGTGAGCATGAGGTGCCGACGAGGATTTTTTTCCCGAATGAGAAGGCATTTCATAATATGGGGCCGAACCAGCACAGGGTCATGCTCTTTATACATGGGGGCGGATGGGTGACCGAGAGCGTGGATAATTACGAGCGGATCTGTGCCCGCATGGCAAATGCAACGGAGCATGTGGTCGTAGCCGTGGATTACAGGCTGGCACCGGAGAACAAGTTCCCGGACGGTCTGGAAGACTGTTATGCAGTAGCGAAGGCTATTTTCAGGAACCGTTTTATTCTGAATGTGGAACCGGATGATATTACCCTGATTGGAGACAGTGCAGGAGGGAACCTTGTGGCGGCACTGTCGCTTATGGCAAGGGATAAAGGAGAATTCCTTCCGAAGAGGCAGATTCTGATTTACCCGGCGGTCAGCAATGATTACTCTGAGGATTCTCCTTTCGAATCTGTGCGGGAAAATGGAACAGATTATCTTCTGACGGCGGGAAAGATGAGAGACTACCTTAATCTCTATGCAAGGAGTGAGGAAGATAAACAGAATCCGTATTTTGCACCGATTCTGGCCAAAGATCTTTCGAATCAGCCGGATACATTGATTCTGACTGCAGAATATGACCCACTTCGGGATGAAGGAGAGGCATACGGGGAACGCTTGAAAGAAGCGGGTAACCGGGTGGAGATCTGCAGGATTCAAGATGCCCTGCACGGTTATTTTGCATTGGGAATTAAGAACTTTTATGTGCAGGAGAGTTTTGACCATATTAATGAATTCCTGAAAAATGAGTTTGTCCGGGAGGTGTAAGGTGTGCAGCAGACTAGAGCATATTGGAGAAAACTGGATAATGCGGCGAAATTATTTTCGGCGACCAGCAGCAAGAAGGACACCAGAGTGTTCCGCTTCTATTGCGTTTTAAAAGAGGAAGTAGACCAGGAGAGACTGCAGGAAGCACTGGACAAGACCCTTGTGACTTATCCTGTATTTTTGTCGGTCATGCGCAAGGGGCTGTTCTGGCATTATCTAGAGAAGAGCGGGCTTAGGCCGGTTGTGCGTGAGGAATACAGGGAGCCGTGCAGTAATCTTTATGTCCGGGATAAGAAGGACTTGCTGTTTGAGGTGACCTATTATGGAAGGCGGATTAATTTCGAGGTGTTCCACGCCCTGACAGACGGGACGGGGGCGACGGAATTTCTGCGTGAACTTGTGAAGAATTACCTGTATCTTACGCACCGGGGAGACGGCCTTGCAGACCAGCCCCTTCTGGACGGAGATGTGACGATACAGGATCAGGAGAATGACAGTTTTTCAAAGTATTATTCGGAAGTTAAGAAGAAAAAGGAGAAGAAGCCAAGGGCCTACCAGCTGAAGAAGCCGCGCAAGGAGACTGGCAGGCTTCAGGTAAATGAAGCCGTTCTCTCGGTTAAGGATGTGCTTGCGCGCTCCAGGGAGCTGGGGGTGTCGATGACGGTCTTCCTGACAACGGTCTTTTTGATGGCGATTCACAAGGAGATGACGAAGCAGCAGGAGAAGCATCCGGTCGTACTGATGGTGCCTGTGAATCTGAGGAAGTTCTTCGCGTCTGATTCTATGCTGAATTTCTTCAACTGGATTGAGCCGGGATATCATTTCGGAGAAGGAGGCGGCAGTTTTGAAGAAGTACTGCAGCACGTGAAGGAATATTTTGAGAAAGAACTGACAACGGAGCGTGTGGCAAAGCATATGAACGAATTGATTACGCTGGAGATGCACCCGATTCTCCGTCTTGCACCACTGGAATTGAAAAATCTCGGAATCCGGGCAGGGGCAAGGCTTGCCGAACGTGATGTAACTGCCATATTTTCGAATATGAGTGCCGTGAAAATGCCAAAGGATTACGAAGTTTACATTGAGAGGTTCGGAGTCTATACGAGTACGCCGAAGATTGAACTGTGTATGTGTTCGTTTGGAGATAAGCTTTCCTTAGGTTTTACATCCAGATTCGACACCTTGAATATCCAGCGGAATTTTTACCGTATTCTGAAGGAGCAGGGGATTGAGGCAGAGAAGGTTGAACCGGAATTTCCGGAGCCGGATGTGCCGAGTGAACTTGAGATGAAAGTATTCCGGTTCTTTTCATTCTTCTGCCTGGTGGCTGCGGTTGTGTTTGTGGCACTGGACTTTAATTACCATCCATCGGTGCGCTGGACCCTGTTTACGGCGGCGGGAATCGGAAGTATGTGGCTGGCTCTTGCGATCGGATTTGTTAAGCGGTATAACCTTATGAAGAATGCTATGTGGCAATTGATTATTGTGACGGTGGGCTGTATCTTATGGGATGCCTTTACCGGCTGGCATGGGTGGTCTGTGGATTTTGTCCTTCCGATTGTGTGCATGGTCATCCTGTTTTCTATGTTTATTATTACAAAGGTGCAGAAAAACACGGCCCGTGAGTATATGATCTATTTTGTTATGGCGGGCGGCTACGGGGTGATTCTCCCCCTGATCCTGCTATTGACAAATGTGGTGAAGTTTAAGATTATATGTACAATCTGTGTCGGGGTATGTTTTCTGTTCCTTGCGGCTCTGGTGATTTTTAAGGGAAAAGAATTCAGGGAAGAGATGCATAAGAAGTTTCATGTGTGATGTGCCGGAAGGCAGTCATAAAAGCATAAGGAGCGGGCTTTAAAGGGCGGTTGGGACCAGATCGCCGGAAGGGGACTGCGTCTTATGCTTTTTTGACGGAAATATGCGGTTTTGGGACTTTGATTTTGGATTGTATTACTTGCGCTGTTTGTGGTATTATAAATCTATATATACAAATGTGTTATAGAAATGAGGAAGGACAAGACAATATGAAATTATTGATTCGAAACGGACACGTTTTAGATCCATTTACAGGGCTGGACGGCATCAGTGATGTGCTCGTGGAAGACAGCAGGATCGTGAAGGTTGCTGAGGGTATTCAGGAGACGGCAGACCAGACGATCGATGCATCCGGCTCTTATGTTATGCCCGGATTTATTGACCTGCATGTGCATTTACGAGACCCGGGCCTGACACATAAAGAAACACTGGAAACAGGCGGCAGGGCCGCGGCGCGCGGCGGGGTTACAACCATGTGCGCGATGCCGAATACGAAGCCCGTCACTGATATGAAAGAGATGGTAGCTGACCTGCACAGAAGGGCGGCAGAAGAATCTCCTGTCCATGTGATACAACTTGGAGCTGTCACGAAGGGGGAGATGGGAGAAGAACTTTCCGATATTAAGGGAATGGCGGAAGCCGGATGCCATGCCATCAGTGAAGATGGAAAGTCCGTCATGGATGCCTCCCTGTACAGAAAGGCCATGAGGATAGCGAAAGAGAATGGAATCTCTGTATTCGCCCACTGTGAGGACATTAATATGGTAGAAGGCGGCGTCATGAACGCCGGGGCAAAGGCAGAAGAACTGGGCGTGAAGGGGATCAGCAACGCGGTTGAGGATGTCATCGTTGCGAGAGACATCCTGCTGGCAAAAGAGACAGGCGTCCGCCTGCACCTGTGCCACTGCTCCACGGCAGACAGCGTGAAGATGATAGCCGCAGCAAAGAAAGAAGGACTTCCCGTAACCGGAGAAGTCTGCCCGCACCATTTTATCTTATCCACAGATGATATAAAGGAGAACAACGGCCAGTATAAGATGAACCCGCCGCTTCGTTCACCGGAAGATGTGGAAGCATTGCGGGAAGGCTTAAAGAACGGTATCATGGATGTGATCTCCACAGACCATGCGCCGCATGCAGAGGAAGAAAAGAACCTCCCGATGGAAAAAGCATTTTTCGGAATCGTCGGTCTTGAGACAAGCGCATGCCTGACCTATACAGAACTGGTAGAAAAGGGAGTACTCACACCCATGCAGATGGCAGAGAAGATGAGCTACAATCCCGCGCAGATACTCGGACTCCTGGACAAAGGGTCAATATCCGCAGGAAAGACGGCCGATATCGTAGTCTTCGATCCGGCCGCAGAATACAGAATCGATAAGAATACATTCCTGTCAAAAGGAAAGAACACACCGTTTGACGGATACCCGGTAAAGGGAGAAGTACTGTACACCATCGTAGATGGAGCAATTGTATATGCAAAATAAAAAATGGAATGCAAAGGGGTCTGACCCTTTTGCGGTCCGTTTTCAGAACATTCAGATAATTTAGGAGGATTTTTCATGATTAACAAGCTGGTTGAGAAGATTAAGAAGACGGGTGCCCCGATTGTGGTTGGTTTGGATCCTATGCTTTCGTATATTCCGGAGCATGTACAGAAGAAGGCGTTTGCTGAATACGGGGAGACGCTGGAAGGGGCTGCGGAGGCGATCTGGCAGTTTAATAAGGAGATTGTGGACAAGACGTATGACCTGATTCCTGCTGTGAAACCGCAGATTGCGATGTATGAGCAGTTTGGCGTGCCGGGGATCATGGCTTTTAAGAAGACGGTTGATTATTGTAAGGAAAAAGATCTTGTGGTTATCGGTGATATTAAGAGGGGCGATATCGGCTCGACTTCAGCGGCTTATGCAGTTGGTCACCTAGGAAGGGTAAAAGTGGGAAGCAAGGAATATGTCCCGTTTGATGAAGACTTTGCAACGGTGAACCCTTATCTGGGGTCAGACGGGCTGAATCCGTTTATTGATGTGTGCAAGTCTGAGAAGAAAGGGCTGTTTATTCTTGTGAAGACATCCAATCCTTCCAGCGGAGAGTTTCAGGACCAGTTAATCGACGGCAGGCCTCTCTATGAGCTGGTCGGCGAGAAGGTGGCAGAGTGGGGCGAGCAGTGCATGGGAGACGAGTACAGCTATATCGGTGCTGTTGTCGGCGCAACTTACCCGGAGATGGGGAAAGTACTCCGCAGGGTGATGCCGAAGTCTTATATTCTGGTGCCGGGTTATGGCGCGCAGGGCGGACAGGGCAAGGACCTTGTTCATTTCTTCAATGAGGATGGACTCGGGGCAATTGTTAATTCTTCCAGAGGTATTATTGCAGCCTATAAGCAGGAAGCCTATGCGAAGTTTGGACCGGCGAATTTCGGGGATGCATCCAGAGCTGCCGTAGAAGCGATGGTATCTGATATCAGCCAGGCACTGGCGGGAAGATAAAGACAGGTAAAAGGAGAACAACAATGTCTAATAAACGTAAAGAATCTGCCATGATCGTTTCTCAGGAATATATTGGGGCAGACATCTACAGTATGTGGATTCAGACAGAAGAGATTGCGTCTCTGGCAGTGCCGGGACAGTTCATCTCTATGTATACAAAAGACGGGAGCAAGTTGCTCCCACGCCCAATCAGCCTCTGTGAAATCGACAGGGACAGAAAGCTGATCCGCGTCGTATACCGGGTGACCGGGGAAGGGACGGGGACAGAACAATTCTCTGAACTTATCAAGGGAGACTGGATTGATATTCTGGGCCCTCTGGGAAATGGTTTCCCTCTGGATAAAGCGGAAGGGAAAAAGGCAATGCTTATCGGAGGCGGAATCGGGGTGCCGCCGATGCTCGAACTGGCAAAACAGCTGGATACAGAGAAAGTACTTGTTATGGGTTACCGTGATGAACAGTTCTTAGCAGATGAGTTCAGTATCTGCGGTAATTTCTATGTTGCAACAGAGGACGGCAGCGCGGGAACAAAAGGAAATGTTATGGATGCAATTGTTGCAAATGACCTGTCAGCGGATATTATTTATGCATGCGGACCGGCTCCCATGCTTCGTGCAATTAAACAGTATGCCGAAGAAAAAAACATTGTATGCTATGTATCTATGGAGGAACGGATGGCCTGCGGGATTGGTGCCTGTCTGGCCTGTGTGTGCAAATCTAAAGAGATTGACAGCCACAGCCATGTCCATAATAAGCGCGTCTGCAAAGACGGCCCGGTATTTTTGTCAACGGAGGTGGAAATCTAATGAATACAACAGTGAATCTTGCCGGTGTTGAGTTAAAGAACCCGGTTATGACGGCCTCAGGGACATTTGGTTCGGGGGAAGAATACAGTGAATTCGTAGATTTAAACCGTCTCGGTGCTGTCGTGACAAAGGGCGTGGCGAATGTGCCGTGGCCCGGGAACCCGACACCGAGGATCGCGGAGACTTACGGCGGCATGATGAATGCAATCGGCCTGCAGAACCCGGGAATCGATGTATTCTGTGAGAGGGACATCCCTTTCCTGAAAAAGTTTGATACGAAGATCATCGTTAACGTCTGCGGAAAGTCCACAGAAGAATATTGCGAAGTCGTCGAGCGTCTGGCAGATGAACCCGTGGATATGCTGGAGATCAATATTTCCTGTCCGAACGTAAAGGAAGGCGGGATCGCATTCGGCCAGAACCCGAAGGCAGTGGAAGATATTACAAGAGAAGTGAAAAAATATGCGAAACAGCCAGTCATTATGAAGCTGAGTCCGAATGTGACAGACATTACCGAGACTGCCAAAGCGGCCGAGGCCGGCGGGGCGGATGTGCTTTCCCTGATCAACACACTGACAGGGATGAAGATAGACATTCACAGACAAACCTTTGCAATCGCCAATAAGACTGGTGGATTGTCAGGCCCGGCAGTAAAACCTGTTGCCGTAAGAATGGTATATCAGGTGGCAAATGCCGTGAAGGTTCCGATCATCGGTATGGGCGGAATTTCCACATATGAGGATGCGGTGGAATTCATCCTTGCCGGTGCCAGCGCGGTTTCGGTCGGTACGGCAAACTTCTTTAATCCGGCGGCAACAATGGAAATCGTAGAAGGCATTGAAAAGTACATGGAACGATATCATTTTGAAAACATACAGGATATGACAGGGATTGTAAAATAGAAGTTATATAATAGAAGGAGAACCATCATGGAACAGTATAAACAGGAATTTATTGAATTTATGATTGACTGTGAAGTATTAAAATTTGGAGATTTTGTGACAAAGAGCGGAAGAAAAACCCCGTTTTTTGTAAACACAGGTTTTTACCGTACAGGGGCACAGTTACGCAGGCTGGGCGAGTACTATGCAAAGGCAATCAACGAGAAGTTTGGATTTGATTTCGACGTATTGTTCGGACCTGCATACAAGGGAATCCCACTGACCGTTGCAGCTACAATTGCAATCAGCGAAATTTATGGCAAAGATATTAAATACTGCTCTAACAGAAAAGAAGTCAAAGACCACGGCGATAAGGGAATCCTTCTGGGAAGCCCGATTCAGGATGGAGATAAGGTCGTAATTATCGAGGATGTTACAACTGCCGGGACATCCATTCAGGAGACGCTTCCGATCATTCAGGCACAGGGAAATGTATCCCCGATCGGACTGGTCGTATCTGTGGACAGGATGGAACGCGGGCAGGGGGACAAGAGCGCCCTGGCCGAAATTCAGGAGAAGTACGGACTTGAGACTACCGCGATCGTAACAATGGCGGAAGTGGTTGAACATCTGTACAACAGGCCGTACAAAGGCAAGGTGATTATCGATGATGCATTAAAGGCAGCGATCGATGCATATTATGAGGAATACGGCGTAAAATAGTGTAACTTCGGGACAGACAGCATAAATATTAGGAGGTAATCAAGATGGAAAAGGCTTATAAGACAATGTCAACTGCAGGAGCAGGGAGCATTGTACTGGGAATTATTATGATTGTGACAGGCGTTGCGGCAGGCATCATTACGATTATCAATGGGGCACGTCTGCTGAAGAACAAGAATGAAATTACATTCTAAGTTCAGAATGTATCGTGAATAAGGTTACTGTCCACATTTTTCAGGTGTGCACAGTATAAAGGGGTAGAAATTTGAGCCAGAAACAAGTTAAGAAGCTTCGTACAATGGGGAAGGTGATGTTTGTACTTTACATTTTCTTCCTCCTGTACTTTCTGATTTTTTCAGACTGGTACGGCCGTACCGGTGTCTATGTGGAATACCGGTATAATTTGATACTTTTTAAAGAGATAAAGCGATTCATTGAATACCGGGAAGAACTGGGAGCCTTCGCGGTATTCACTAATTTATTCGGGAATATACTGATATTTGTGCCATACGGATTTTTTATCTCAATGGCCAGCAGGGCCAGAGGTTTTTTCATGACACTATTTTACAGCTTCGGTCTAAGCCTTTGTGTGGAGATTTTCCAGCTGATCACAAAAGTAGGCAGTTTTGATGTGGATGATATCCTGCTGAATACAATCGGAGGCTTGCTGGGGTATATTTTTTTCATAATTTGCAATATGATAAGGAGACGGCATAATGGGCGCAGGAAAAAAAGACGCTAGGGACAGGCAGAAGGAACAGGAGAAAGGGCGTAAAAAAAGAGGATCGAGGAAATACGGACAGGCGAAAATGAAACATTCCCGTATGGGAATCTACTCCTGTGTGTATGCAGGCGCATCCTTTGCACTGATTCTGAGCTGTATCCTCGTTGCGTTCATCATGCGTGGAAAGACATGGGCATTTCTGGGAGGGTTCGGCCTTCTGTCGGCCGTGCTGGCAGTTCTGGGAATACGGGCATCCATTAAGGGAATGCGTGAAAGAGAAAAAAATTATATTACCTGTAAGGCGGGACTGGCGGGGAATATCGTCATCCTGCTGGGGCTGTTAACGATATTTATAGGAGGGCTAAAGTAAATGGTGTGGAAGGAATGGCAGGCAGAGAGAAATTTACAGTGTCAGGAGAGGCATGAGCTTTCGATAGAAAGGATGAAGCAGATTGCGGCGGAGGAGACTGCCGGGGTACAGTTCCGCCCGTATTTTCAGGCTGTGAGTGCATTTTTGCTGGAACTGGAAGCTGTGCGCAGGAAGATTGAGAGCGGGCAGTGGGAGGAAGCCAGTATTGAAACGATGCAGAACTTTAACCAGGCGCTCTATGCGGATATTCTGGAGGGGCGGTATGAAACAAGTTATGCAGACCCGGCATATGCGGTGCGGCTGCTTGGCGAAGAGTATGGACAGCTTCTGAGTATGCTGTATACAGAAATGCGCGGGGGAATTCCATATGTCTTTGAGAACCGGATGGATTACCTGACGATTTTGAACGAGCTGTTTATCGAAGTATACAACTGCTTCGAAACAGAAGAACTTCCGGAATATAAGACATTGAAGGAGATTATCTACTGGTATGCCAGTGATTACTGCGATGTATTTCTGGCGGACCGTATTGAAGAGCAGATCTGGCCGGATTATTCCTTTGCGGCAGACATTATCATGAATGCGGATCTGGATGATGAAAGATACCTGTACCGCTTCGGTGAATATATTACGGAAAATGAGCTTGGAACGGCCAGACATCTGCAAAGCCTCAGCGGGGATATACTTCAGAAGATGGCGGATGTCTACACGGAAGGCTATCGGGTTGGCTTTATCAATACCGGAAAAGACCTGTCCAAAAAGTCAGTTGTTAATATCCGTTACAGCCTTGGCTTTGAAAAAGTAGTCAGGCTGGCAATCCGTAATTTTGAAAAAATGGGATTGAAACCGGTGATTTACCGCGCTTCTTCCAGTGTGATTACGAAAAAAGAACAATTTAAGGTTGGCTACTACGGTGCAATCGCAAATAAACAATATGAATATGACCACCGCTCGGATCAGGCACTGTTTATGGATAAACGGTATATTGAGCGAAAGCTGGATGTCATCCGGAATGTTTATGAGAAAAACAAAGAGCAGGCAGCGCAGTTTGCGGGCCCTGCCGTAATGGAGATATTCGGGGAGAAGCCGTTTTCACCGGAAGCGAAACCGGAGGCCGTTGGTTACAGCGAGTCACAGCGTTCACTGTCTCTTCTCTATGACAGCAAGTCAGGGCAGCTGACGAACCAGTATATCAAGGGCGAAGAGCGCAGTTTCACAATCATCGCTTATCCGGTTCCGGAGATCGGGGACGAATATGCAGCCATCTTCGATGAGGTGATCCGTATCAACACTCTGGATGCCTCACTTTATGAGAAGGTCCAGCAGACACTGATTGATGCGCTGGATCAGGGAGAATACGTCCATATTCTCGGGAAAGGCGGAAACGAGACGGATCTGAAAGTCAGGCTGTTCCATCTGAATGACCCTGAAAAAGAGACGATATTCGAGAACTGCGTGGCGGATGTCAATATACCGGCAGGGGAAGTATTTACCTCGCCCGTTCTGGAAGGAACGGAAGGGACACTGCATGTAAGCCGCGTGTACCTTAATGAACTGCAGTACCGGAATCTGAAAATCGTCTTCAAAGACGGGATGATCGAAGATTATACATGTACGAATTTCGAGAAAGAAGAAGATAACAAAAAGTATATCTATGAAAATGTACTGCATAACCATAAGACACTCCCGCTTGGTGAGTTTGCAGTCGGAACAAATACGACTGCCTATGTGGCGGCTAAAAAGTTTGGTATAGAAGATAAGATGCCGATCCTGATCGCTGAGAAGATGGGACCACATTTTGCGGTGGGGGATACATGCTACAGCTGGAGCGAGGACGTGAAAGTCTATAATCCCAATGGAAAAGAAATTGTGGCAAAAGATAATTCAGTGTCCGTTCTGCGCAGGGAAGACCCGGCAAAAGCATACTTCCAGTGCCATACAGATATAACCATACCTTATGAAGAGTTAGAAGAAATAAGTGTAGTGACAAAAGAAGGAAAAAATATTATACTATTGAAAGACGGAAGGTTTGTACTGGAAGGAACAGAGGACCTGAATAAGCCTTTTAATGTATAAAAGAAATACCAAATGAGAAAGGTGGATAAAATATGCCAAGAGTAGGAATTGTAATGGGAAGCGACTCTGACCTGAAGGTCATGAGTAAAGCCGCAGGCATGCTGGAGAAGCTGGGGATTGATTATGAGATGACGATCATTTCCGCACACCGCGAGCCGGATGTATTCTTTGAGTGGGCCAAGGCAGCAGAAGGAAAAGGAATCAAAGTAATCATCGCAGGTGCCGGCATGGCAGCACATCTGCCGGGAATGTGCGCAGCACTGTTTCCGATGCCGGTTGTAGGTGTTCCGATGTCAGGAAAGAATCTGGCAGGAGAAGATGCACTGTTTTCAATCGTTCAGATGCCGCCGGGAATCCCTGTGGCAACAGTTGCTATTGACGGCGGAATGAATGCCGCAATTCTGGCAGCAAAGATTCTCGCAACATCAGACGCAGAGCTTCTGGAAAAACTGAAAGCATACTCTGTAGAGATGAAGGAGACGGTTCAGGGCAAAGCCGAAAAGCTGAATGAAATCGGCTACGAAGCTTATCTGGCGCAGAAATAAGAATAGATAAAATACCAAAAACCGTCGGACAGGCGGTTTTTGGCGTGTGAAAAAACAGATTGGAGAATAGGTATGGATTATAAGAACGCGGGCGTTGATATTGAAGCAGGTTACAAATCAGTAGAGCTTATGAAGAAGCATGTGCAGGAGACTATGAGGCCGGAAGTACTCACGAATCTGGGAGGATTTTCTGGGGCATTTTCTATGGAAAAGTTTAAGGATATGGAGAAACCGACCCTTGTTTCCGGTACGGATGGTGTAGGAACAAAGCTGAAACTGGCATTTATCCTGGATAAGCATGACACGATCGGGATCGACTGTGTTGCAATGTGTGTCAATGATATTGCGTGTGCAGGCGGGGAACCGCTGTTCTTCCTTGATTATATTGCATGCGGCAAGAATGAACCGGAGAAGATTGCGACAATCGTAAGCGGTGTGGCTGACGGGTGTAAACAGTCCAATGCTGCCCTGATCGGCGGAGAGACAGCAGAGATGCCCGGATTCTACCCTGTGGATGAATATGACCTTGCAGGATTTGCAGTAGGTGTAGTGGATGAAAAAGACCTGATTACAGGAAAAGACTTAAAGGCAGGGGACGTCCTGATCGGTATGGCTTCTTCCGGTGTACACAGCAATGGTTTTTCACTTGTAAGAAAAGTATTCAATATGAAGAGAGAAGCGCTTGATACATATTATGACAGTCTGGGATGCACGCTGGGCGAGGCACTTCTGGCTCCGACCAAGATTTATGTAAAGGCGCTTAGCAGCGTAAAAGCGGCAGGCGTTACGATTAAGGCATGCAGCCATATCACAGGCGGCGGATTCTATGAGAATGTGCCCCGTATGCTGAAAGATGATACACATGCTGTTATTAAGAAAGACAGTTACCCGATCCCGCCGATCTTTAAGATGTTATCCGTGGACGGGGATATCGAAGAACAGATGATGTACAACACCTTCAATATGGGACTCGGTATGATTCTTGCAGTGGATGCGGCTGACGTAGAGAAGACAATGGATGCCATCAAGGCAGCAGGGGAAGCTCCGTATGTAGTCGGACAGATCGAAGCAGGTGAAAAAGGAGTCAGCTTATGCTAAAGATAGTAGTTCTCGTTTCCGGGGGCGGCACGAATCTGCAGGCGGTCATCGACGGTGTTAAGGATGGTACAATCTCCAACACAGAGATCGCGGGGGTAATCAGCAACAATAAGAATGCTTATGCTCTGGAACGTGCGAAGGAAAACGGAATTCCGGAATTGTGTGTATCGCCGAAGGATTATGCCTCCAGAGAGCTTTTCAATGAGAAGTTTCTCGAGGCTGTAGATAGTTTTGAACCGGATCTGATCGTTTTGGCAGGTTTCCTTGTCGTGATTCCTGCTGCTATGATTGAAAAATACAGAAACCGTATGATCAATATTCACCCGTCCCTGATTCCGTCATTCTGCGGAAAGGGATATTACGGGCTGAAGGTTCACGAGGCGGCGCTTTCACGCGGTGTGAAGGTTGTCGGGGCGACGGTGCATTTTGTGGATGAGGGGACGGACACCGGACCGATTATCCTGCAGAAGGCAGTGGAAGTGGAAGCCGGGGATACCCCTGAGATCCTGCAGCGCCGGGTGATGGAACAGGCTGAGTGGAAGATCCTGCCGAGGGCAATCGACCTGATTGCAAACGGGAAAGTAACTGTCAGGGACAACAGGACGATTATCGCAGAGTAACTTATGATAACAGATGACAAGAAAAAGAAGATACAAAGTATAGAGGAGGCTGCCATGAAGGTATTGATTGTAGGAAGCGGTGGAAGAGAACATGCAATTGCAGAAAGTGCTGCAAAAAGCGACAAGGTTGAGAAGATGTATTGTGCACCGGGCAACGCAGGAATTGCAGAATATGCAGAGTGTGTGGATATCGGCGCGATGGAATTTGACAGACTGGTTGCTTTTGCAAAAGAGAAGGCGGTTGACCTCGTGATCGTCGGCATGGATGATCCGCTGGTCGGAGGGCTGGTCGATGAGATGGAGGCGGCAGGCATCCGGACATTCGGACCGCGTAAGAATGCGGCAATCCTGGAAGGGTCCAAGGCATTTTCAAAGGACCTGATGAAAAAATACAATATACCAACAGCAGCTTATGAAAACTTTACTGACCCGGACAAAGCACTTGCTTATCTGGAGAATGCAAAGTTCCCGATTGTCTTAAAGGCCGACGGGCTTGCACTCGGCAAAGGTGTGCTGATCTGCAATACGCTGGAAGAAGCAAAAGAAGGCGTGAAGACAATCATGCTGGATAAGAAGTTCGGTTCAGCGGGGAATGAAATGGTAATCGAAGAATTCATGACAGGCCGTGAAGTTTCCGTGCTTTCTTTCGTAGATGGCAAGACAATTAAGACCATGACCTCTGCGCAGGACCATAAACGTGCAGGAGACGGGGATACCGGGCTGAATACGGGAGGAATGGGAACATTTTCCCCTAGTCCGTTTTACACGAAGGAAGTGGAAGACTTCTGTAATAAATATGTATATCAGGCAACAGTCGATGCTATGGCAGCAGAGGGCAGGGAATTTAAGGGGATTATTTTCTTCGGCCTGATGCTGACAGAGGACGGGACAAAAGTGTTGGAATATAATGCACGTTTTGGGGATCCTGAGGCACAGGTTGTTCTTCCACGTATGAAAAACGACCTGATCGATGTGATTGAGGCGTGCATCGACGGGACACTGGATCAGATCGACCTGCAGTTTGAAGATAATGCCGCTGTATGCGTCGTTCTGGCTTCTGACGGTTACCCGGTTAAGTATGAAAAGGGGCTGCCGATCACGGGGCTGGATGAATTCAAGAAGCATGAAGGATATTACTGCTTCCATGCAGGAACGAAATTCGATGGAGACCAGATCGTGACAAACGGCGGACGCGTCCTCGGTGTGACCGCGAAAGGAAAAGACCTGAAAGAAGCACGCGCCAATGCATATGCTGCAACGGAGTGGGTACATTTTGATAATAAATACATGAGGCACGATATCGGAAAAGCGATCGACGAAGCGTAAGGGATTGCTAACGAAAAGCGCAGCGGCCGAAGGGGCAGCGGCGGAGTTTACTACATCATTTTGAGGATGGTGCGGTCCGCCCGGAAAGTTGTTTAAGTAACAGCGTTTCACTCTTCATCCGCTGCGATTTTTTCTTCTTTTCATAAATAATTTTGAGTATTCTGGCGCTTCTGATTGACAGACAAAGATTACAATTGTAATATTAGAAATATAGTTTGCATGGAGATGTGTTTCAAAGAAAGGCAGGGGAGCGTTTTGGCGAGCAGGAAAGATTATCTTAAAAAGAAGAACCATAAGGGGAGCAGCAGAGGAAATATGAATAGCAGGGGCCACAGGAAAAAGTGGATATTGCCGGTGGTTATCATCGTGATACTTGTGGTGGCGGCTGTGGCAGGTTTCTTTGTCTGGAAGATGTTCCAGATGAAGGCCACACCTGAGGAGACTGTGGCGGAATATTTTTCGTACCTGAATCAGGGAAAGTACGAAAAGATGTATGAGATGCTGAGTGAAGATTCGAAAAAGGAGATTTCCAAGGAAGACTTTGTGACGCGCAACCAGAATATTTATGATGGAATTGAAGCATCTGATATTCAGGTTAAAGTGAAAGGGGATGCTGAGTTAAAGGATGGGAAGAAACAGGCATATGTTTCCTATTCCACGGTCATGGAGACTTCGGCGGATGAGATTTCTTTTGACAATAAAATGAAGCTGGTCAAAGAGGATAAATATTATCGGATTGACTGGGATTCTACTTTGATCTTTCCGTCCCTTAAGAATGAGTACAAGGTACAGATTAATACAGAACCGGCGGTCCGGGGTTCCATTCTGGACAGGAACGGACAGATGCTTGCAGGGCAGGGAATTGTGTCAGAGGTCGGGATTGTGCCGGGCAAGCTGGGAGATAATAAGGATGAGTCCGTGAAAAAGATTGCAGACATTCTCGGAATAACTGCAGATGATATCAACCAGAAGCTGGGAGCTTCTTATGTGAAGGATGATTCATTCGTTCCTGTGAAGGAGATTCGGAAGGAAGACTCTGCCACGGAAGAGGCGCTTTTGAAGATTGCAGGCATCATGATTAATGATAAAGAAGAACGTGTGTATCCACTCGGGGATGCGGCTGGGCACCTGACGGGCTATGTTCAGGCCGTGACAGCAGAAGACCTGGAAGAGCTGAAAGGGAAAGGGTATCATGAGAACAGCGTGATTGGAAAAGCAGGTCTGGAGAGGGCGCTTGAGGATGACTTGAGGGCCGTTGACGGATGCACAATCGATATTGTGGATGCCGATGGTGTGAAAATAGAAACGCTGGCCCTGAAGCCTGCCGAGAACGGGAAGGATGTCAAGGTTACGATTGATTCACAGATGCAGAAGAATGCACACCAGCAGTTTGCTTCAGACCCGGGAACGGCGGTGGCCATGAATCCAAAAAACGGGGAGGTGCTCGCGCTGGTCAGCACGCCGGGATATGACCCGAATGAATTTATCATGGGCATGTCCGATAAGCGCTGGAAGGAACTTAACGATGACAAGAATAAACCTCTCACCAACCGATGGTATAATACATGGGTTCCGGGCTCAACTTTTAAGGCCGTGACTGCGGCGATCGGCGTGGACAGCGGGAAGCTTAAACCGGATGAAAATCTGGGGTATGTAGGCTTAAGCTGGCAGAAAGATGCGAGTTGGGGAGACTATTTTGTGACGACGCTGACAGATTACGGGCAGGAAGTAAATCTGGAAAATGCACTTGTTTACTCGGATAATATTTATTTTGCAAGGGCAGCTCTTATGATTGGTGAAGATACCCTGAAAGAGAAGTTCAAGGCAATGGGATTTGATGAGGATATCCCGTTTGAGATGGGGATTGTCAGTTCAAAGTATGACGATGATGACAAGATAGATTCCGAAATCCAGCTGGCTGACACAGGATACGGACAGGGGCAGCTTCTGGTAAATCCGATCCATATGGTGTCTATGTACACGATGTTTGTCAATGGCGGCAGTATGATTGAACCGACGATTTTATATGAAGATAATGCACAGCCCAAGATATGGAAGAAAAATGTTGTTTCAGCAGAGACGGCGGAACTTGTAAAAAATGACCTGATCCAGGTGATTGAGAATCCGTCAGGAACCGGTGCCAGCGCCAAGATAGACGGCGTGACGATGCTCGGAAAAACCGGGACTGCTGAGATCAAGGAAAGTCAGGATGATACCGACGGTGTGGAGCGTGGATGGTTTGTGTGTGAAACAACAGAGGATATCGCGAAACCGGTAGTCGTTGCAGGAATGGTAGAGGACGTCAAGGATAAGGGCGGAAGCGGCTATGTAACCGCTAAAGTGAGGGAGATTGTGGCAGCATATGAGCAGTAATAAAAGGATTGGTATAGGTGAGGTATAAATGAGAGAATTACTGGAACAGACTCTTCCTTTCTGGGAAGAACTTACAAAGAGTGAGCAGGACGCACTCGTTGAAAAGGTGACGGAAAGTTCTGTGAAAAAAGGGACCATGCTCCATTATGGCGGCAAGGAATGTGCCGGGGTGCAGATTATCAAAGAGGGGCAGGCGAGGGTCTTTGTTACATCTCCCGGTGGCGGTGAGATTACGCTGTTCCGCCTGCTCGATGGAGATGTCAGCATCTTAAGCGCGGCGTGCATGATGAAAGGTCTGGACATTGAACTGGATATGGAGCTGGAAGAGGATTCCGTAATCTGTACGATTCCCAAGTGCCTGTACAAGGAAATCAGCGACCAGAATGCAAAGGTTAAGGATTATACGCTGGAGATGATATCTGAAAAGTTTTCGGACATCATGTGGCTGTTTAACCAATATGTGTTTTCAAATGTCGCGTCGAGACTTGCGGATGCGATTCTGGAACACCGGGCGCTTGCCGGTTCAGATACACTGGCAATCACACATGATGCCCTTGCACGCGATCTCGGTACGGCAAGGGAGGTTGTAACAAGACTTCTGAAACAATTTCAGACGGACGGTCTCGTAAAACTGACCCGCGGGCATATTGAAGTATTGGATGCAGCAAAACTGGGCAAAGTATAAAAAGGGCTGCGGTGAGCATCCTTCGGGAGCCCGCAGTAACTAAAAGATCGTTTTGTGATTTTGTCACAGAAGAAACACGGGAATGTGATATACTATTTACACTTAGCGAGGTCTTATCGAGCTTAGTGAAAATGCATACCTGAACACTTGGTGAGGTTCTTTCGAACCTAGTGTTCATGGTATACTGTAACCATAGTCAACAAATCTTAATTCATATATCTAAGGAGGAAATAAAAATGTCAGTAGTGAAACTTACAACAGAAAATTTTGAACAGGAAGTTTTAAAGTCAGATAAGCCGGTGCTGGTTGATTTTTACGCAGACTGGTGCGGTCCATGCAAGATGATGGGACCGGTAGTCGAAGAGATTGCATCCGAAAAGTCAGATGTAAAGGTTGGCAAACTGAACATAGATGAAGAGATGGAGATCGCCCAGAAATATGGCGTTATGAGTATTCCGACCTTTATCGTGTTTAAAGACGGTAATGTATCTAAAAAGGATATGGGAGCAAAACCAAAGAGTGCGGTTCTCTCTTTATTTGAGTAAAAGTAGTAATTGTTTAGTCGGACTGTGCATATACTGCACAGTCCGTATGTGCCTGCTTATCGGTAGTGTAAATAAATTTATGTCTTTGGTAAAAAGTGGATCCTTCCCTGTAATTTCTCTGTCATCTTCCGCAGTCGAACAATTCCTCTTGTTGGCTCATCGCGTCCTTTTTCTTTTGCGTGTTTAACTTCTTTCATAATACCATTTTCCGACGTTTCATGCACGGAGGTATAAAAAACAACTGAAAATCATTGATTTTATCAGCATTGCAGCTAGTTTTATTAGCATTTTTACGTAACGAAATGTAGTTATCGCTGTTTGCTCAGTAGCAGACATTTTCAGTCGTTACATGGACGGGGGGGATGGGCTTTGTAGTTAGGAAGCATCTGTACCCATTCCTGTTCCGTTTTAGAAACAGAATTTGTTTGGTGAAATACGTCTAGTGAGGTTGCTTTTTGATCTATGGAATACATAAAATGGCTCCCTTAGCGACTTATGATAGTCTCGTTTTTGTTCGTATCCTCAGAATATACGTGAAGAAAGAGGGCTGCATATAAGGTGATAAAGTATAGATAAAAATATTATTTTGTCAAGGAAAGTTAAGAAAAGAATGTTAAAAAATAGACAGATATAGAGGACTGAATTTGTGAAAAATTAACATTGAATACATTTTTTTATGAGAGTATTATGTGGTTAATACATATGTGACAATATATGGTAACGTAATATTGTTAATTATAATGAAAAATTTGAAAATTAAAAATTGTAGAAAATCATTTTTCGAAAGAAATTGGTGAAATAAAACTGAATATTTGTCAGAACAAATTGGTATGAATTATAATCAAAATGAATATGGGAAAGCGCAATATCAATATTGGTGGTCAACATCACCAATATTGTTAGGATATTACGTAGATAGTGAGTTGAATACATACCGCTGCATAACGACAGTTGCTAATAGAAAATATAGTCTTGGAAAATTGGATGATACAACATATTCCTCATATTTGGAGAGAGATAATTTCTCCCAAAATGTCTTTTCGGATCCAAAATGCATTCATTTTGAAATCAGGGGATTCTGTGGAGGAGGATGTATTTTAGAAAAAGAATATCGTAAAAATGAGGCTTGTATTTATGAAAAAAACTCGTTTGATGATTTTATCAATCGGATTTTTAAACCTAAGTTTAAAAAATTATATGAAGGAATTATGTAGAAATGAGGAACTTTTTAAATAAACATAGTGGTACATTTTTGTTTTTTGTAGTATTAGAGCAGATAATAGTTGCTTTTTCAACTTTTTGTATGATTAAACTAGGAACAGGAATTATGGATGAACATGGTTTAATATGGTTTTGGGAGTTTGTAATATCTCTTGTTATTGTTTTTGTTCCAAGAATATTTAAGCAAAAATGTATGATAAAGGCAAAATATGCATCCTTTAAACGCTATGTTTCTTTATATGAAAAAAATTTGTATAATTACCCTTTTTTAAAGACAAATCATGAATTTTGTAAAAAGAGACAATCCTTTTTTCATAATCAAACATGGCAAGTCATTGAAGAAACATATGCTTTTGTGGGAGATTTCTCTGCTACAGTTCTAAATGTTTTATTTAATATCTTAGTAATAGGATTATCTTTAAATATCAGATTTTTTGTGGCATATATTTGTTCCGCATGTGTTATTGCGGTTGGTCTGTTTTCGACAAAAAAAATTATTGGAAAAAAAAGTAGTGTTGCACAAGTTACTCAGAGCAGTGTGCAGGGGGCAATGTTTGATGGATGGGATACTCTTTTAATCGGCAATCGTTATAACTGGTCTCAATGGATGCAGTCATTTAAAGCAAAAATGAAAGAAGCTGAACAAGCAGAAGTGAATTATAATATACTTAATAATTTTATATCCTTTCTCATTATGGCTGGAAGCATTATACCGATAATTTTTGTAACTGTAAAAATGATTTTGAATAATTTGAATAGTGTAGGGATGTTAACGGCCATACTTGTAACATTGCCAAGACAGGTTAGTAATATACAATATTTAAGCATTGTGATTGAATATCTTACAGAACTTGTTGGGATTAAGGAAAAGATAAATAATATCAATGATGCTTTGAAAAAAGTAGAGCATCCCGAAAAATATTATGGAACAATAGAATGGAATAATATTTCTTTTTCTATTTGTGGACGAGAGTATATATTTTGTAATTTGGAAGAATGCATGAACTTTTTAGTGGAATGTGTAAATAATGGTGAATCTGGAAGGGTGGTTATAAAAGGGAAAAATGGAAGTGGGAAAACTACATTACTAATGCTAATAAAAGAATATTTCGGTAATGATGCATATCTTTTTCCAAATCATACGCGACTTTACTTTGAAAAGAGCGATGTGAAAGAGTATTCTACTGGTCAGAGATTTAAAGCGAACATAGAAGAACTTATTAAGAATAATATTCAAAGTCAAGTGAAACTATTTCTTTTTGATGAATGGAACGCTAATCTGGATATACATAATCAAGCAGCAGTTTCAGAATACATAGATCAGTTAGCAGCTACATTAATGGTTGTTGAAGTGAGGAATAGAGAATTGTGATTTTAAAATGTAGCAGAAAAATTATTATACATTGCAGATTGGTGGATTATTGATATTCTTCATACTAACAATCCAACAGGGAGGCCAGACAAATGTCGACCCAGATTAAAAAGTGCGATTATCATGCCGATCGACATACGGCACGTCGGTACATGAATGAAATAGATATTTATCCAAGCTACCGAAAAAAATAACTATGACGATATTTCAAGAATTTCCTGTAATAAGGAAAGATCCATATCATAGCACCTCCCTATATAGTATAAAATACACTATTTTGGGAGATGCTGTGGGTGGCTTAAGATTATTTCACAATTTTAAAAATGATATATTCAGAATATCACATATTAGGCGTTTCATCTTTTTTAGAAGCATCAATAATTTGAGTTGCGATTTTTTGCTGGAAGGATTCATCGTGTTCCACGAACAGCATGGCAGGCTGGTATTCCGTCAAGAGCGCCTCTATCTGCATACGGGAAAAGATATCGATAAAATTCAATGGTTCATCCCATATAAACAGATGTGCAGGTTCGCACAGGCTCTTGGCCAGAAGGACTTTCTTTTTCTGGCCTTCGCTAAATTCCTCCATATTTTTTTCAAATTGAATCCTGTCAAAGTCAAGTTTTCTTAGGAGCGCTTTGAAAATAGTTTCATTCAGCCGAAATTCTTTTGCAAAATCAGTAAGTCCTCCTCTTAGCCAGGAGGTATCCTGAGAGATATAAGAGATCTTGATGCCGCTGCCGAGGCGGAAGGTGCCTGTATAGGGGATGGGATCTCCGAGTATCAGCCTGATCAGGCTTGTCTTGCCGCAGCCGTTTTTCCCACGCAGGCAGATCCGGTCCCCTTTTCTTATCGTAAGATTGATATTCAGGCAGACCGGCGTTTCACCATAGCAGATGCCAATATCTTCCATTGTAAGCAGTACATCGGTGTGGTACGAAAGCAGATTTAATTTCAAATCGTCTGTAGTTTCTATGTTTTTCAGCAGCCCTTGTTTTTCAGTGATTGCATTCTGCTGCCGCTTTTGTGTGGACTTTGAGCGCTTCATCATTTTTGCGGCCTGATGACCAATATGTCCCCTGTCCGGCCGCAGCCCGGCTACCCGCGTCCCAGTTTTGGTCTTTTCTATCTGATCGGACCATCGTTCTGTCCGGCGTGAGGCTTCCTCAAGATGGCGGATATCCTGTTTTAGCTGTGCATTTCTTTCTCTTTCCATTTGATCCGCCGCTTCTTTATTCGCATACCACGAGGAAAAATTCCCTTTCTGGATTTCAATATTCGTCTTATTGATAGAAAGAACATGGTCAATGCATTTGTCTAAAAAGGTCCGGTCGTGCGATACGAGTATAAAGCCTTTTTTGGTGTTCAGATATCCGGCCACTTTTTCTCTGGCTCTGATATCCAGATGGTTTGTCGGCTCGTCGATGAGCAGGAAAGCATTCTCCTTTAAAAAAAGTGCAGCGAGGAGCACCTTGGTCCTCTCGCCGTTGCTTAACGTCGAGAAGGGCCGGTAAAGAACTCCTGGATCAGCATCCATAAGATTCAGCTCTTTTATAATCTGCCAGCTCTCAGACGTGGGATTGATCGTCTCCACAATCTGCAGAGTCATATCGTCAGGATTTTTTACAGGATAAGGGAAATATTCAAAATCAACACTGGCGGAAATCCGTCCGCTGTAATCGTATTTTCCCAGAAGCAGATTCAGAAAAGTAGTCTTCCCGCGCCCGTTCCGGCCAATAAAGCCAAGTTTCCAGTCTGTGTCGACCTGGAAAGATACATGTTCGAAAATAGGATCATAACTGCTCTCATAAGCAAAGGTTAAATCAGATACTTGAATTCTGGACATAAACATACCTCCTTGTCGGTTCTTTGATGTGTTGCAGCAGGGACCGTCATGCCCTGCATGCATTATAAAAGCCGCAGAAAAGTCAATTCCTGCGGCTCCTGATAACACATAAAAAGAATCTGACCATGCCCGCTTCAAAAAAAGCGGTTCCCGGGCGTAATCAGTCTGGTATGCTATGAGAAGAAAAATGAATAGACTTTCCTGCGATTGCACAACAAAAAAACGGACAATGTCCTCTCGTCTGTCTGTTTTGTTATGCGTGTGTCATTAGCAAGAAAAAGTCTTCATTCTTTCATCTCCTGTCTTTATAATCTGAAAATATCGTATCAGAAAAAATCTGGGAAGTCAATACAAAATCATATACCAATGGCGGTCCAACAGGGGACGGAAGTTAAAAACAATTCATACATTTTAGAATATTCAGAAAACGGAGCGCAAAGGGGTCTGACCCCTTTGCGTGTTTGCGTTTATCTTCATACCTATGTTAGAATAATGTAGTTAGTGAAAAGGAGGATACTATGTCATTACAGTTTATTTTCGGGAATTCCGGTGCAGGGAAGTCCTATTATTTATATCAGACGGTTATTGAAGAATCTATGAAGAATCCAGACCTGAATTATCTTGTTCTTGTTCCGGAGCAGTTTACGATGCAGACGCAGAAGGATCTGTGTACGATGCATCCCCGGCATGGGATTATGAATATTGATATACTGAGCTTTGGAAGGCTGGCGCACCGTATCTTTGAGGAAACGGGAGGGGATACGAAGCGGGTGCTGGATGATGAGGGGAAGAATCTGATCCTGCGCAAGATTGCGGGGGATTATGAGGAGGACCTGAAGGTTTTGAAGGGGAATCTGAAGAAACAGGGGTATATCAGTGAGGTGAAGTCTGTTATTTCGGAGTTTACCCAGTATGGCATTGGGTTTGATGAGCTGGATGAGTTTATGGAGGAAATTGAGCCGGAGAGTTATCTTTACTATAAACTCCAGGATATCCGGAAGGTGTATGAAGGTTTTGAAGAGTATCTGGCGGATCAATATATTACAAAGGAGGAACTGCTGGATGTTTTGAGTGATGCGGTTCCGCAGTCTGCTCTTTTGAAGGATAGTGTGGTTGTGCTGGACGGGTTCACGGGATTTACCCCTGTGCAGAATAAGCTGCTCGGAGAACTGATGCGTGTCTGCAGGAAGGTTATGGTTACGGCGGTGCTGGATGGGCGGGAAGACCCATATGTGTACCAGCATCCTTACCAGCTTTTTGCGCTGAGCAAGCAGATGGTTACGAGTCTGGTGAAGATTGCCGGAGACTGCCATGTGGAGATTGAAGACGCGGTCTGTCTGTACAAGCGGCCCCTTTACCGCTTTAAAGACAACGAGGTGCTTGGATTTCTGGAGTCGGAAATCTTCCGGTATTCGAAGCGGCAGTATGAAAGGGAACAGGACGTGCTTACTGTGCATGCAGCCAGAAACCCGAAGAAAGAGGCGGAATATACGGCCTCCCGGATCCGGTATCTGGTCAGGGAGAAAGGAATGCGTTACCGGGATATCGCGGTAATCGCCAGTGACCTGAATGCCTATGCCGTTTGTCTGGAAAAGGCCTGTGACAGTTATGGGATACCTGTGTTTATGGACCACAAGAAAAGCATTCTCCTGAATGCTTTTGTAGAATATTTAAGAAGCCTGCTGGCTATGGCTGAACAGGGATTTTCTTATGAGAGTGTCTTCCGGTTTCTCCGGACACAGATGGCGGGATTTACCCACGAGGAAGTGGACCGGATGGAGAACTATGTGCTCGCTCTGGGCCTGAAAGGGTATAAGAAATGGCAGGGCGCATGGGTACGCCGGACGGCCGGGGTTGAGGAGGAAGAGCTTGCCACACTGAACCATCTGAGGGTCCGCTTTGTGGAAAATATAGATGCTTTGGTCTACGTACTAAAGCAGCGGCGAAAGACCGTGAAGGACATCACCGCCGCGATTTACACGTTTCTCGTAAAACAACAGTGCCAGATCCGGTTAAAGGAAATGGAAGACCGCTTTCAGGAGCAGGGGGAGCTTGCACTTGCCAAGGAGTATGCCCAGGTATACAGGATCGTCATCGAACTGTTCGATAAGTTTGTAGAACTTCTGGGGGATGAGCAGATTTCCTTAAAAGAGTACTGTGAACTTCTGGATGCAGGGCTGGAAGAAGCAAAAGTCGGAGTCATCCCGCCCAGTCTTGACCAGGTGGTGATCGGCGATGTGGAGAGAACACGTTTAAAGGATGTAAAAGCCTTATTTTTCGTGGGGGCCAATGACACACTCCTGCCGGGAAATCTGGGGCAGGGCGGGCTTTTGTCGGAGCGTGACAGGGAGCATTTTACGGAGAAAAAAATCGCACTCTCACCGGGATCAAAAGAAAAGACCTATATTCAAAAATTCTATTTATACATGAACCTGACCAAACCGACAGAATATCTGTCGCTCTCTTTCAGTAAAGTTTCGGCGGAAGGAAAAAGCCTCCGCCCAGCCTATCTGATTCAGGATATCAGGCGTCTGTACCCTGAACTGAAGATTGTGGATGAGGAGAAGATGGGACTTACGGATCAGGAGCTTACCCAAAAGACCGCAATGGAGTACCTGATCGATGGTCTTCGCAGCCGTGCTTTCGGACTGAGCGGGGAATGGAAGGAACTCTATTCATGGTATATTGCCAGCGAAACACAGAACCGTCTGAAAGACAGCGGCAAAGGTGCGGCAGAGATGATGCTGGAAGCCGCGTTTTTCAGGAAAGAGCCGGACAGACTGACGAAAAAAGCGGCGGAACTTCTGTACGGTGATGCATCCAGATTCAGTGTCACCAGGCTGGAGCGTTTTGCATCCTGCGCTTATGCACATTTTCTCACATACGGGCTGCGGCTTTCGGAGAGAGAACAGTACCAGTTTGAGGCAATGGATCTCGGAAACATCGCACATCAGTCGATGGAACGTTTTGCCAGGAAGGCAGATGCAGGCAGGGTCGCATGGCCGGATATGGATGAAAAGATGCGCACGCAGCTGATTGAAGAGAGTGTGGAGGAAAGTATTGTGGACTACGGAAATACGGTCCTTTTCAGCAGCGCGAGAAACGAGTATATGGTAACGAGGATTAAAAAACTGATCCACCGTTCCGTATGGGCACTGACAGAACAGCTTAAAAAAGGTGATTTTGTGCCGAGCGGTTATGAGATGAAATTTGGAAGCGGCAAGATCGACAGGATTGATACATGCGAGGACGAGAATAAAGTCTATGTGAAAGTCACGGACTACAAGACCGGCTCCAAAAGTTTTGACATCACATCCTTTTACCACGGCCTGCAGATGCAGCTCCCGGTGTACCTCAATGCGGCGATGGACATCGAGAAAAAGCGCCATCCCGGGCAGGAAATCCTGCCGGCCGGAGTTTTTTATTACCGCATGAAGGACCCCATAGTGGAGAAAGAGAAGAATGAGGTACTGTTGGAGGAAAAATTACTGAAGGAGCTGAAGCTGGACGGACTTGTCAATGCAGACGATGCCGTAATTGAACATTTGGAGAAGGGATTGAGCGGGACCTCGAATCTGATCCCAGTCGGAAAAAATAAAGACGGAAGCCTGAACCGTTATTCTAAGGTGCTTGCTCCGGCAGAGTTTTCCACGTTGTTAGAGTATACGAAACAGAAAGAGCAGGAACTAAGAACACGGATCATGAACGGAGAGGCAGGGGCACGGCCGTTTGAAATGGGAAACAGTACCGGGTGTGACTACTGCGCTTACCGCGACATCTGCGGATTTGAGCCCGGACTGGACGGATACGAGTATCAGCGGCTCGAAAAGCTGAGTAAGGAAGAGGTTGTGGAACAGATGAAACAGAAAACAGGAAAGGAGGGTCAGGAAAATGGGCGTTAAGTGGACAAGCGAACAGCAGCAGGTCATTGATTTAAGAGAACGGAATATACTTGTTTCGGCAGCAGCAGGTTCCGGAAAGACGGCCGTTCTGGTAGAAAGAATCATCCAGATGCTTACAGATGCAGAGTATCCGGTGGATGTGGACAGGCTCCTCATTGTGACCTTTACGGAGGCTGCGGCTGCTGAAATGAAGGAGAGAATCCGTGAGGCGATCGAAAAATCTCTGGAGGAACATCCTGAAAATGTACATCTCCAGCGTCAGGCAACTCTCATACACAGTGCCCAGATCACAACTATACACAGCTTCTGCCTGTCGGTAATCCGTGACCATTTCCATGTGCTGGACATTGACCCGGGATTCCGCATCGCGGAAGAAGGGGAGCTGAAGCTTCTCAAGCAGGATGTGCTGGATGAACTGCTGGAGGAGCGCTACGCAGAAGGTGAGATTCCCTTTCTGGAATTTGTCGAAAAGTTTGGGACGGGCAGGAATGACAGGAAGATTGAGGAAATTATCCTCAAACTATATGAATATTCCAGAAGTTATCCACAGCCAGACGCGTGGCTGGAAGGCTGTGCACAGGATTACAGGACCCACGGGGAAGACCTGGAAGAATCTGCGTGTATGAGGCGCGTAAAGGAACTTGTCCGCCAGAAGGCGGGGGACATGCTTTCTATATTAGAAGAAGGGCTTGTGGTGTGTGATATGCCGGATGGCCCGTATATGTACGGGGACATGCTCGAAGCTGACCGGAGTGTGATTGGCCGGATAGCAGAGGCCGGTTCCTTTGAGGAAATGTATCAGGCAGTGGGGCAGACCACCTGGAAACGGCTCTCTGTGAAGAAAGATGAGTCTGTTGATGTGGATAAAAGAGAAAAAGTCAAGGCCATGCGTGAAAAAGTCAAAAAAATGTGCAAAGACATGGCGGCTATGTACTTTTATGAAGAACCACAGGAAATCATGCAGGATATGCAGGAGGCGGCAGATTCAATGGCCGTTTTGTCAGGACTGGTACAGCAGTTCGGGGATCATTTTTCGGAGAAAAAACAGAGCAAAAATATGATCGACTTCAGTGATATGGAGCAGTTTGCACTGAGAATACTGACCATTACAAAGGACGGGGAGCTTGTCCCGTCCCCGGTAGCCCGTGAATATCAGGAACAGTTCACAGAGGTCATGATCGACGAGTATCAGGACAGCAACCTGATTCAGGAGGCAATCCTGACAAGTGTCTCTACCGTGAGCAGAGGGAAAAATAATGTGTTCATGGTCGGTGATGTGAAGCAGAGTATTTATCGGTTTCGTCTGTCAAGGCCGGAGCTGTTTATGGAGAAATACGACACCTACAGTCAAAAAGACAGCGACCGGCAGCGGATTGATCTGCACAAGAACTTCAGAAGCCGGGAGGAAGTCTTAAGCAGTGTCAACTTTATTTTTGAACATATCATGCGGAAAGAATTGGGCGGAATACTCTATGATGAGCAGGCGGCACTTTATCCGGGTGCTGCTTACGAACCCCAGACAGATGAACGGGGGAACACAATCAATCAGGCCGAACTTCTGCTGGTGGATACGTCTGCGGACCAGATACCGGATGAGGTACGTGAGAATGCAGACGACAGCATGGATATTATAGAAGGGACCGGAAAACAGATGGAGGCCCGGGCCGTGGCAAAGCGCATCAAGGAGCTGATGCAGTCCGGCCGTGTTCTCGATAAGGCAACGGGAAATTACCGCACTCCCATGTATAAAGACATCGTGATTTTGACCAGAAGCATCAAAGGCTGGGCGGATGTGTTTGCCGAAGTACTCGGGGAGGAGGGAATACCGGCCTATGCGGGGAGCAGGGAGGGGTATTTTGAAACTTATGAGGTCAGCATTCTGCTGGATTATCTCCAGATTCTGGATAACTTCCGTCAGGAACTTCCGCTGACGGCGGTGCTGACATCACCATTTGCAGGACTGGATGCACAACAGCTCGCAGATATCCGGAACACATTCCCGGAGGCCCCGTTTTATGATGCAGTCAACAGATATGCCTGTGAAGCATTGGAAAATGCAGGAGACGAAAGTGCTCACACAGAGGACGGACCAGAAATAAACTCTGAGATCAGAAAAAAACTTCAGCAGTTTTTAAAGGTGTACCGGCAGTTCCGAGATACCGTGCCATACACGGCAATCCATGAGCTTCTCTGGCATATTATTGAAGATACCGGCTATGGCATCTATATCGCGTCCATGCCAGGCGGTGCCCAGCGTATGGCAAATGTAGAGATGCTGGTAGAGAAAGCGTCGGCCTTCGAAGGTACCAGTTATAAGGGTCTTTTTAATTTTGTGCGCTATATTGAGCAGCTTCAGAAATACGACGTGGATTACGGGGAGGCGAATATAGCAGACGAGCAGTCCGACACGGTGCGAATCATGACGATCCACAAGAGTAAAGGACTGGAATTCCCGATCGTGTTCGTTGCGGGGATGGGAAAACAGTTTAACACACAGGATGTAAAAGGCAGTATTGTGATCCACCCTGAGTGGGGAGTGGGAATTGATTCCATCGATCTGGAAAAACGGACAAAGATTCCGACAATTCTGAAAAAAGTGATTCAGGAAGAGATCACAAGGGAGAATCTCGGTGAAGAACTCCGGGTGCTCTATGTTGCCCTGACAAGGGCAAAGGAAAAACTAATCATGACGGCGCAGCTTCCCCATGCCCGGGAAGTTCTGGAAAAATTAAGCGCAGACCCGCGGCAGGGAAAGCAGACGGAGGCCCTTCCGTACTACATGCTGGCCAGTGCCCGGTCTTATCTGGACTGGGTCCTTCCGCTGGTTCCATTGGTTACGGAGGAAATTCCTCTGGAAGTCCGTATAGAAGACTGCTGGAATCTGTCTGTGAATGAAACCGCGGACAGAAAAGCCGAAGAAATAGCAAAAGACGTGCTTCAGCACTGGGATACTGGGAAAGTTTATCATGAACAGCTGGGAAATCAATTGAAGGAACAATTGGGGTATATTTACCCGTATGAGCCGGAAGGAAAACTGAAGCTTAAGTTTACCGTATCTGAGTTAAAGAAACGTGCCTACCTCGAAGAAGAGCCGGCAGAGGAGTTATACAAAGAGGCTGAGGTCGTACCTCTTCTCCCTGGGTTTCTGAAAGAGGAAGCCGAACTCAGCGGTGCATCCCGGGGAAGCGCTTACCACAGGCTGCTCGAGCTTCTGGATTTCAGACAACAATATAATGAAGAAACACTGGGTCAGGAGATCGAAAGGCTGGCAAAAGAAGGCAGACTTTCCGAAGACATGGCGCAGTGTATACGCATAGCAGACATACTGGGCTTCCTGAACTGTGAAAGCGGGCAGAGAATGCATCAGGCCGCTGCCAGAAATCAGCTAAGAAAAGAGCAGCCGTTCGTGCTGGGTGTAAAAGCCGAAGAAATCTATCCCGAAGAACAAAGTGGCGAGACCATCCTTGTTCAGGGAATCATAGACGTATATTTTGAAGAAGATGGTGCCCTGACCGTGCTCGACTACAAGACCGACAAGGTGCGTACTGCGTTGGAGCTCAAAGAAAAATACCATGCCCAGCTCGACTACTACGCTCAGGCATTGGAGCAGCTTCTCGGAAAGAAAGTGAAAGAAAAAATTATCTATTCATTCACCCTGAAAAAAGAAATTCAGGTTTAAAACAGGCGGCTGAATCATTATTCTGCACACCCGCAGGGGGCACAGCAATGATTCAGCCGCCAAAAAAACTACAAGAGAGGAGAACGATAGTGCAGCATAAATACATCATCATATACCTGATACTAATAAACCTCATTACCTTTTTCACCTACGGTGCCGACAAACAAAAAGCCAGAAAAAACAAATGGCGCATTCCTGAAAATACCCTCATCCTACTTGCCCTCTCCGGCGGCTCCATAGGGGCATACCTCGCAATGCAGACCTTCCGTCACAAAACCCAAAAACCTAAATTCAAGATAGGAATTCCCATAATCATACTGCTTCATGCAGCCCTTCTGGTGCGATTAATCTGGTAAAGCAATACATAGGATTAAAAACAGGGGTAGTCAATATGGCTGCTCCTATTATTCTTGAAATATTAAAAAGTCGTAGTTACTTCTGATTCTAAATTTTACTATTAAAATATTCCTGAGTCACTTTTAACTGTTTCTTCATAATTTCTTTCCACATATGTGAGTGTATTTCTCCTGAACCCTTAGACACTTTTGTCATGCGTATATTTCCATCTTCATCAATTTTTCTGTAGAAGTAATGGTCAGTATCTTTATATAATTCCCACCCATCCCTATCACAGAATCTCTTTAGTTCTTTCCATCTTGGCACTGTATTATATCTCCTATCTTTTTAGGATCATCCATAATTAATGCTTTAAATATATACGGAATATGCTTTTCCCTATTCGGGGTATGAGAATATAACTGATAATTACTATAATACTCCAATGAATATTCTATTATTGCATTTCCGAGGTTAACTCTCGCTTCTGATTCATCCTTTCCATTTTCAATCAAATCGATTTCATTTAGGGATAATGTAATAGAGCCATCATTTTCTATAAATTTTTCCGCTGTAAAAGAATAAATATCTAAGATTACAGACATTGTATTCAAATCAGAAAACCACATTTTGTCGCGAGTACGTTTTATAAATTTAGGTTTCTCCCTAATAACACTGTCACAAACCGCACTCCATTCTTTTCTAACTGTTGATGCTTGTGTCATTAACATATCGATCATCTCCTTTACTATCTCCATTATATCATAATTGTACACTTTGTCAATAATGTACAAAACGTACACTTATATAATCGTATTGATTTTCATACTGTTTTATTCATAAAAATCTTCCAAAGATTCCTAAAGATATTCTAAAGGTTTATAATAATGATTGACAGATGATATTATACATAATATAATATAGAAAAATAAATAATATTAATGAGTTCGTAATATTAAGCACATGATAATATTAAAAGATTCATAATACTATGATAAGGGAGTGATTATATGGTATTTAACACCGGTGCAGCACTGTTGGATGCAATTGTCCTTGCGGTTGTCTCCAGAGAAAGTGAAGGTACTTACGGTTATAAAATTACCCAGGACGTACGCAGGGCGATTGATGTATCGGAATCAACGCTGTATCCCGTACTGAGGCGTCTTCAGAAGGACGAATGCCTGGAAGTTTATGACAGACAGTTTGACGGCCGCAACAGGAGATACTATAAAGTAACAGAAAAGGGAATGGCACAGCTGAATTTGTACAGAGTTGAATGGAAGACTTATTCGAACAAGATTAACGAGATATTTGAGGGAGGTGTAACGGCATGAGTCGAAAAGAATTTATGGATAGGCTTGAGGCATTGCTGGCAGTAATTCCGGCGGAGGAGAGAAGTGAGGCTCTTCAGTTTTATACAGATTACTTTGAAGATGCCGGGGAAGAGAATGAGGCACAGGTGATAAAAGAACTGGGAAGCCCGGAGCAGGTAGCTGCGATGATCAAAGCTGATTTAAAGGGTGATAACAGTGACAGCGGTGAATTTACGGAACATGGATACTCAGATTCCAGATTTGACCAGAAAAACAACCCGGTACCGAGGCCGAACCGTTATAAGAGGGCAGAGGGCGGCTATACCTACCACAGTACAGACGGCGGCCAGTCATATGGAAAGCAGGGTTACGGCAGTGATTCATATAAGAACGGGGAAGAATACAAAGAAGGGCCCAGAACAAGCAAGACGTTAAAAATTGTCCTGATTATCCTGATCGCTCTGGCGGTTATCCCTGTAGGATGGCCGATCCTGCTCGGTATCGTGGGAATCTGCATCGGACTTGTATGTGCCTCGTTTGGACTGTTCGCCGGATTAGTTATAGGTGCCCTGGTATTGATGGGAGCGGGACTTTTCATCTTTATTCTGGGCCTGACCAAGATAATTGCGGCACTTCCGGTTGCACTTTTGACAAGCGGATCAGGATTAATCATCTTTATTCTGGGCCTGATTGCCGTTGTAGCGTCGGTCAGACTCTGCATTATAGTATACCCGGCGATTTTCAGATGCATTGTGAATATCTGCAGATGGCCGTTCCACAGAAAGGCGGTGTCATAACCAATGAAAAAAGGATGGAAGATTTTCTGGATTGTATGTATATCTGTTTTAGGCGCAGGCATCGTATTATGTATTGCAGGCACTATTATGGGGGCTACGCTGTCGGAAGTCCGCAGTGCCTACGGAACAGAGGAATACTACAGACATGGGGTTTTATGGTACCATAATAATTGGGGCGATCGGGAAGATTACGACGATTATGAGGATGATTATGACGATTACGACTATTATGACCATTATGATCAGGAAGAACATGAGGACCATTACGATGGAGAAACGCATGTGTCAGCGTCTGGACAGGATGTGCATAACTTTCAGGGAATCAGAGAAATTGATCTGGAGCTCAGTTACATGCAGGTAGTTGTCAAGGAAGGCAGTGGTGATTCAGTCATAGTAGACACAAGTGATGTAAATGAAAAGCTGAAAGACCGCCTGATTCTGGAACAGGAAGACGGTGAATTGAAAATAGAAGATCAAACAACTCATAACCTATGGAAAAAAATCAGCATAAAAGATGCAGGGACAATGGTCATTCAGGTTCCGAAGGACAGGGCCCTGGAAGATGTATCGCTGGAAGTAGGCGCGGGCCAGCTTTCAATAGAAAGTATAAATGCCGGGTGCCTGGATCTCAATGTGTCGGCAGGCAGGGCAGTTGTGAAGCAGTTTGAAGTAAAGGATCTCAATGTTGACTGTGGTGCCGGTGAGGCAAAATTATCTGGGACCGTAACACGCAATTCAGAAATTGAGTGCGGGGTAGGCCGTATAGAACTCGCCCTGACAGACGGTCAAAACGATTATGATTATGAATTAGACTGTGGTATAGGCCAGTTGAAAGTGGGAAATGACAGCTACACCGGTCTGAGCAATAAGCGCCATATAGACAATGGCACCGGCAAAAAAATGGAGATAGACTGCGGTATAGGAGAAATAGAAGTATCCTTCGGAGCATCATTATAAAGTCCCCTGTCCTTTGCAGTTACGGGAGAACCAATCACATTTAGTATCAATAATAGAGGAGGAATCATTATGTCACAGAAAAAATTATACCGTTCAAGAAGCAACCGCATGATTTGTGGAGTATGTGGAGGAGTAGGGGAGTACTTTAATATTGACGCAACTCTGGTACGTCTGTTGTTAGTCCTGCTGGGCTGTACAGGGTCAGGGATTGTGGCGTATTTTATAGCCGCTATCATCATTCCGGATGAGCCGGTTTAATACAAAGCATCTTGAAAACAGGCGCTGTGTCAGATGGACTACGGTAAACGGCACAGTATAATATCAGGATATGAAACATAAAAATCCGCCGCGGGAAGCAAACGGTTCCGCGGCGGATTTTATGCATTCTATCATTTTTTCTGCCCCTTCTTTGAATGTCTTCCGGCATACAGGCAATACTCCTACCAAACAAGAAAGGTAGGTAAAAAAATATGTCAGCAAAAAAAGAAAAACCAATAGACTTGAAAAATCTGGAACCGGATGAAAAAGTAAAGTACGAAATAGCCGAAGAATTAGGGCTTCTTGATAAAGTGATGGCGGAAGGATGGCGTTCATTATCCTCAAAAGAAACAGGCAGGATCGGAGGCCTCATTACGAAAAGAAAACGAAAGAGTTGAAAAAACTATGATTTTTTGATACAATTGTACGACTGGGGAGAAGAAGCATAGGTGATGTGAATGGAAAAGAGGATTAATATCTTTGATGTGGAGATTGACGGCTTCACAGCAAAGGCTGCCATGAAGGCGGCCGTTGAGTACATGCAGAGTGAGTCCATCAATACGATAGAAATTGTTACATTGGATATGCTCATGCAGGGACAGGACAGCCCTGAATGGAAAGAAGAGACGAAAGAGATAGACCTCGTGCTCCCGGGTGAAAAAGAAATCCTGGAAGCCGCTGAGATACTGGATAAAAGTTTATTGAAAGATGTTACAAATAAAATGTTTTTAAAGATGTTCCTCCGTTATCTCCAGAGGAACAGGAAGCGGATATTTCTGGTTGCAGGTTCAGAACAGGAGCTTGAGAAACTCAGAGAGGCCCTTGAGAAGTATAATAAAGGAATCATAGTCGTTGGAACCGGCATCCTGGATGCTGAAGGAAAATCAAAGGAAGAAGTGATCAATGAAGTGAACGGCGCGGAGACGGACTGTATATTTTCCGTGCTGCCGTCACCGCTTCAGGAAGAGTTCATTGTAAATAACAGTGCTTTGCTCAATGCCAGAGTGTGGCTGGGGTGTGGTCAGACACTTGTCCGCAATTACGGCGAGAGACAGACGGGCAGGGTACGCCGGTTTTTTATCAAAAAGATATTCCGCTACAGGGTGGAAAAAGAAAAGAAAGAGAATTAAAAGTTACTGTTAAAAAGCAGCCCGGACTCTCCGGCGGCCCCGGAAAATTATGGAAGCATTTTTGAACGAAGAATAATTTTGTGAACTATGTATAGTTTCGAAAATATGAATTTTTTGTAAAATATATGAGGAAATGCATAAAAAAGGTGGATTTCCTCTTTATTTTTTTGACGTTATGCATTAATATATAATTTATATATGTGCGTTCTCAATCTTACGGGAACTAAAACTTTGTGAAAAATGCACATGAGAATGAGCGGAGGAGATAAAGTATGATTTCAAATCAAATACTTCAAAACACGATTGAAGGCCTTAAAGGGATTTCCAGAATTGATTTCTGTGTTCTGGATACGGAAGGGAAGGCGCTTGCCACTACATTTGATGATTCGAAGGAATATGAGAGTGCTGTCTTATCTTTTGTAGAATCTCCTGCTGACAGCCAGGTGATTCAGGGATGCCAGTTTTTTAAGATTTTTGACGAGCAGCAGTTAGAGTATGTACTGCTTGCCGGCGGTGAGAGCGAAGAAGTATACATGGTCGGCAAGATTGCAGCATTTCAGGTTCAGAGCCTGTTAGTTGCTTATAAGGAGAGGTTTGACAAAGATAACTTTATTAAAAATCTTCTTCTGGATAACCTTCTGTTGGTGGACATTTATAACAGGGCCAAAAAATTACATATTGACACAGAAGTAAAACGTGTTATCTTTATTATTGAGACATCTCATGAAAAAGACAGCGTGGCACTCGACAATGTAAGGAACCTTCTCGGAGGAAAGTCCAAGGACTTTATTACAGCTGTTGACGAGAAGAATATTATTGTCGTAAAGGAACTTTCTGACAAAGACGGCGGCAGGGAACTTGAGAAGATGGCAAAAGATATGCTTGATACACTGAGGGATGAGAGTGATGAAGAACATATCCATATTGCATATGGAACCATCGTCAGCGATATCAAGGAAGTTTCCAAGTCTTACAAAGAGGCAAAGCTTGCACTGGATGTAGGCAAGATCTTCTTCGATGAGAAAGACATAGTGGCATACAGCACGCTCGGTATCGGCAGACTGATCTACCAGCTTCCGATTCCGCTTTGCAAGATGTTTATCAAGGAGATATTCGAGGGGAAATCTCCGGACGATTTTGATGAGGAGACATTGACGACTATCAATAAGTTCTTTGAGAATAGCCTGAATGTATCAGAAACGTCAAGACAGCTGTATATTCACAGAAATACTCTGGTATACCGGCTTGATAAGCTGCAGAAGAGCACAGGCCTTGACCTTCGTGTCTTTGAGGATGCGATCACGTTCAAGATTGCCCTTATGGTAGTGAAGTACATGAAGTATATGGAATCATTGGAATACTAGAATCTATCAGATAAGAGGGGCGGGACGCATGGGGACTGCTTGGGATGATATACACGGAGTATGAATAATTAGGAGGAACATATGATTGAATTAAGAAATGTAACGAAGGAGTACTCTAAAGGCAATGCTGCGCTAAACGGCGTGTCTGTAAAAATTGAGCGTGGCGAATTCGTTTTCATTGTGGGAGACAGCGGTTCAGGTAAATCAACTCTGATTCGCCTGATCATGAAAGAACTGGATCCGACGGAAGGGACGATTATCGTTAACGGGCAGAACCTGAACCGGATGAGACATCGTCACATTGCAAAGTACAGAAGGGGGCTGGGAGTCGTTTTCCAGGACTTCCGTCTGTTGAAAGACCGTAATATTTATGAGAACATTGCATTTGCACTGCGTGTTACAGAGACACCTACGCGTGTGATCAAAAGGAAGGTGCCGGCGGCACTTTCACTTGTGGGACTGGCACAGAAGTATAAGTCATTCCCGAAGGAGCTGTCAGGGGGAGAGCAGCAGCGTGTAGCAATTGCAAGGGCAATTGTAAATGAACCTGCTATTTTGTTGGCCGACGAGCCGACTGGTAACCTGGATCCAACAAATTCATGGGAGATCATGAGTCTGTTGAAAGAGGCGAATGAGAGAGGGACAACTGTTTTGGTTGTTACTCACAACCAGGAAATCGTAAACGAGATGAACGAGCGCGTCATAACGATGAAACAGGGCGTTATCGTCAGTGATGAACAAAAAGGTGGGTATTTCGATGAGGATTAGTACTTTAGGATACGTAGGAAAACAAGGTGTTAAGAATATCGGCAGGAATAAGATGTTCTCGCTTGCATCTGTCGCAACGATGTCAGCCTGTATCTTCCTGTTTGGTCTGTTCTTCTCCATCCTGCTGAACTTCCAGCATATTATTAAGTCAGCAGAGGAAGGGGTGGCCATCACCGTATTTTTTGATGATGAGGCAACACAGGACCAGATCGACAACATCGGGGAGCAGTTAAGGAGCAGAGACGATGTTGCAGATGTGAAGTTTGTTTCAGCAGATGATGCATGGGACAAATTTAAGAATGATTATTTTGGTGATAATGCAGAACTGGCGGACGGTTTTAAGAATGATAACCCGCTGGCCGGATCTGATAACTATGAAGTATATATGAAGACAGGTGATAATGATGAAGAGAGCCTTTCGGTCAGGAGCAAGTCTCTTGCGGCGACACAGCAGGATCTTGTGAAGTTTGCAAAGAGTCTCGACGGGGTCAGAAAGGTCAACAAGTCTGATGTTGTGGCAAATACATTGTCCAGCGTGAATGTGCTCGTCGGCTATGTTTCCATTGCAATTATCATCATCCTGTTTGGTGTTTCCATCTTCCTGATCAGTAATACGGTTACGATGGGTATTACGGTCCGCAAGGAAGAGATTGCAATTATGAAATATATTGGTGCGAAGGACTTTGTTGTCCGCTCACCGTTCGTAATTGAAGGTCTGATCATGGGTCTGATTGGTGCGATTATACCGCTGGCATTACTGTACGGATTGTATGGCAAGGCGGTAGAGTATGTACTGACGAAGTTCCAGATACTGAATAACATTATCAATTTCCTGCCGGTAACGTATGTATATCGTTTCCTGCTTCCAATTGGTTTGTTATTAGGTGTTGGTATTGGTTTTATCGGAAGTTATTTCACAGTACGCAAGCACTTAAAAGTATAGGGGGAGCCTATGAACAGACGAAAGAGGAGTATAATAAGCGCGGTACTGGTGATTGTCCTTTGTTTTGGCATGGCTTTGAATGTGAATGCCGAGACAGTCGATGAGGCAAAGAAGAAGGCACAGGAACTGGAAGACAAGAAGAATGCGGCGGAAAAAGAAAAAGAAGCACTTGCCGCACAGCTGAATGCAGTCATCAGTGACATGGATAAGATGAGGGAAAAACTGGAAAAGAAGCAGGCTGAGATCGAGCAGGCAGAAGAAGAGCTTGTGCAGGCTAAGGTTGATGAGAACAACCAATATGAAAGCATGAAGAAGCGTATCAAGTTTATGTATGAGAACGGTAATTCCCAGTTGATTGAAATCTTGATAGAAAGTGATAATATTGGTGATTTTTTAAATAAGGCGGAGTATGTTTCTCAGATATCTGCATATGATAGAGAGATGCTCGTTGAGTTCCAGGATGTTGTAAAAGATGTAGAGGCTAAAGAAGAATCACTTCAGAGTGAATATACAGAGCTGAAGGGACTGCAGGATGACCTGATCGCGAAGCAGAATGAAGTTCAGACACTTTTGGAGGATAAGAAGGTTCAGATCTCCAGTCTGGATAAGCAGATCGGGGAGAACGCGGCGAAGCTTGATGAATTGATCAAGCAGGCCGAGGAGGAGCGCCAGAAGCAGATTCAGCAGCAGGAGGCGGCAAGGGCCGCGGCGAATAACAGCGGCGGGGGCGGAAGCTACGCACCACCTAGCAGTACGCCGGTAATCAGCGGAAGCGGACAGTTTACGAATCCCTGCCCCGGCTCATCGATATCCAGTACATTTGGATACAGAGATTTTGACGGAGCTTTCCATAAGGGGCTGGATTTGGCAGCCGGAGAAGGAACCCCTACATATGCAGCGGCGGACGGCTATGTTGTCATTGCAGGCTGGAGCGACAGCGCCGGGAACTGGGTTGTTATCAATCATGGAAACGGACTGGTAACAAAGTATATGCACCACTCAGCTCTTGCTGTTTCAGCAGGACAGACAGTATCCAAAGGACAGCAGATCGGATACGTAGGAAATACTGGAAATTCATTCGGGGCACATCTGCATTTTCAGGTGGAACTGAATGATGTGGCAGTTGATCCGCAGGGGTATCTGTAAGAGATTACGGGTATCCGCAGAGGAAGGAAAGCCAATGGGCTTTCGTATATGAAAATCTCGAAGATTGGACATAGAATATGGAGAATCGTAATAAAAGTTTTATAAAGGGGGCGCTGTATGGCGCCCTCATTATGCTATTAATCGTTACAATGGGCGGCTGTGCATGGAGGTTTGTGAGTGACAGGACCCAGTCCCCGGGTTCGGCAGCCGTAAAAGCGGAGTCAGACAGTGCAACAGATGAGAAATTAAAACAGCTGGGAGAGCTGATTGATAAAAACTATCTGTATTCCGATGATATTGATACAAAGGCTCTTCAGGACGGCATTTACAGCGGTTATGTAAGCGGCCTTGGCGACCCCTATACCGTGTATTACAACGAGGAACAGACAAAAGACCTGATGGAATCGACAACGGGTGAGTATTCAGGAGTGGGAGCCGTCCTGACAAAGGATCTTACTACTGGTCTGGTCACAATTGTAAATGTATACAAAGATTCGCCGGCGGAGAAGGCCGGACTGGAAGACGGTGACATTCTGTATCAGGTAGATGACCACGAGATTGCGGATGAGGACCTGACAGAAATTGTGTCGTGGATCAAGGGGGACGAAGGAACCGGTGTGACACTGCACGTTTACCGCGGGGATAAGCTGGAAAAGGTAGAATGCAAAGCGATACGCGGCGTAGTGGAGGCGCAGACTGTAGAGTATGAAATGAAGGACGGCGGTACCGGATATATCCGTGTGACCGAGTTTGATACGGTTACTTACGAGCAGTTTAAGAATGCTCTGGCTGATCTGGAGAATCAGGGCATGACCGGACTTGTGATTGACCTTCGTTCTAATCCCGGAGGGAATCTGGATACTGCCGTGGATATGTTGAAACTGATACTGCCAAAGGGAATGATTGTATCCACGAAAGATAAGTACGGTAATACAACCGAGTATTCAAACGAAGAAGACCACGAATTTAAGAAACCGCTTGCTGTTCTGGTAAACCAGTATAGTGCGAGTGCAGCCGAAATATTCGCCGGAGCCGTGCAGGATTACGGAACAGGGCAGATAGTAGGCGTCACCACTTATGGAAAAGGAATTGTGCAGCAGCTCTTTGACCTCGGGGACGGAACCTGCCTGAAGGTAACGATTTCAGAATACTTCACACCAAACGGCAGAAACATTCATAAAAAAGGGATTACACCCGATGTAGAAGTAAAATTTACGGCCGATGAAAACAATAAAGAAGCAGATAACCAGCTTGATAAGGCTCTGGAAGTTATTAAGGGGGAATAAATTTCCTCTTGCAATTTGGAAAGTTGTGTGCTATTATTGGTAAAAGTTTTAACAGATTAAAGTGTTAAACGAAAAAGGCTGTGAACAAGACTCTGATTTTCAGAAGCTGACAGGAAGCAGGCGTCACCGACTGAGAGCGCCGGACAGTGGAGAAGATTAAGGGAACACTTGGGAGCTGACCCGCTGAATGATTCAAAGTAGGCCGGTACGTTTTGCATACGTTACATGCACAAAAGTGGGATAGGTGTTATTTATTGCCTGTTCAATGCGGGTGGTACCGCGGATTATATGATAAGAATCCGTCCCGGGATGCAGATGCATCCCGGGACTTTTTGTGTTTACAGAAATACCATTTCAATCCGGGATGTATCAAAATATGAGACAGAAAGGAGAAAGAAAATGGAAATTGTAACTGGAAGAATGAAAAAAGACACACTGGAACTTCATGAACTGCTTAGAGAGGGAATTACTGGCAATCGTGTCAAAGTAAACGGTACAGTCCATACAATCCGGGACATGAAAACGGTAGCATTCATCATTTTGAGAAAACGTGAGGGACTGGTACAATGCATTTTTGAGGAGGGATTTTCAAAATTTGACTTGAAGGATCTGCGGGAAGCTGATACAGTCGAAGTAACAGGAATACCTGCACAGTCAGAAAAGGCTCCCGGGGGCATTGAGATCAGGATTGAAGATATAAGAGTATTGAGCAGTCCGGCAGAGACGATGCTGCTGCCAATCGCAAAATGGAAGATGAAGACTTCCCTTGAGGCAAAGCTGAATTACCGGCCGATTGCACTTCGCAATGTCAGGGAGCGGGCGAAGTTTAAGATACAGGAGGGCATTGTCAGGGGATTTCGGGACTTTTTGTATGAGGAAGGATTTACAGAGATCCACACACCGAAGATCGGGGCAAAGAGCGCAGAAGGAGGGGCGAACCTGTTTAAGCTCGATTACTTCCACAGACCGGCGATCCTCCAGCAGAGTCCGCAGTTCTATAAGCAGATGATGGTGGGCGTGTTTGACAGAGTGTTTGAGACGGCACCGGTATTCCGGGCCGAGAAGCATAACACGAAACGGCATCTGAACGAGTACACGAGCCTGGATTTCGAGATGGGATTTATCGATGGTTTTGAAGATATCATGGCGATGGAGACTGGATTTCTTCAATACACGATGAAGCTTCTCGAGAAGGACTATGCGGCAGAGCTTGCGCTTCTGGATGTCGAACTCCCGAAAGTGGATGAGATCCCGGCAGTCAGATTTGATGAGATTAAGAAGAAGGCAGCGGAAAAATACGGCCGGAAGATCAGGACTCCATACGATCTTGAGCCGGAGGAAGAACAATTAATAAGCCGATATGCAAAAGAGGAATGGGATGCAGATTTCGTATTTGTGACTCACTATCCATCCAGAAAACGTCCGTTCTACGCAATGGATGACCCGGAAGATGAGACCTGTACTTTAAGCTTTGATCTTTTATTCAGGGGAATGGAGATTACAACAGGCGGACAGCGTATCCATGATTACAAATCCCTAATGGCTAAGATGGAAGCCAGGGGGATGGAAGATGAAGGGATGGAGCAGTACCTGAGTGCATTCAAACATGGCATGCCGCCGCACGGAGGCCTTGGTATAGGGCTGGAGCGGCTGACCATGAAACTGGTTGGAGAAGAGAACGTACGAGAGGCAACATTGTTCCCAAGAGACTTAGGCAGGCTGGAACCATAAACAGTTTTCAGATACCGGGCTGAACGGCAGGGGGCAGACACCTTTGCAAAAGAGGCCGGATACGGAATGAGAGGGGCCTATGTTTGAAAAGAGATGTTATTTATGCGGAGGGAAACTTGCAGATGGAAAATGTATAGACTGCGGACTCGATAATACAAGAAATGAGAAGATGACATACCGCCTGAACCAGAGCAGCAGCTCAAGGATGGCGAAGGAGCGTTCCCACATTGAATCTACATGGGGGAAGCATGACAGGAGCGGGGAGGGCCAGAAAAGTGCAGACAATACAAATGCCCCGCGTGCTGCAAAGCATAAGAGCAGTACGGACAGAATCAATCCTCCTGTAAGTCTGGGGAAAAAGGCAGGGACGCAGCAGAATGGAAATGTGCTAAAAGCGGCTGGCATGATTCTTGTATTAGTAGTCATGGTATCAGGAATTGTTTTCAATATGAAAAAGCAATATGATGAGAGCCTTCCTGCTGATTATGGGAATGTAACTTTAGTAGAGGATGAAGATCCGTATCAGTTTGCCGAAAGGGAGTTGTTAGCTGAGGGAGAAGACTATCGTGTTACGCTGGATCCCGGGGAATACCGGGTCGGTGTACATCTCCCGGAAGGGAATTACCAGGTAATTCTGGATGATGGGAGCGGGACAGTATCTGTAGACGATTATGAGAATTCTATCTACCTGTGGCAGGGGATCGGACCGGACGAGGAATACGATGAGCTTAAGGAATGGATTGATGTGAGGCTGTATCAGGGCGCGATGGTGGAAATAAGTGGTAACCTGCGTGTAGAATTTATGACAGAAAATGGCCGGACCGACTGCATGGAAGAGCAGACAAAGAATCCGCTGACAGAACAGGTAGTACTGAAAAAGGGCACAGAGTTAACGGCAGGGAAAGACTTCCCGGCCGGAGTTTATGACATAGGGTCCGGCGGCGAGTGGACCAACATCAGGTACGAGGTTCCTTTATATACAGATTATGAGGATGAGGAGATGAATTTCTTAAGCCGCAGCAGATTTGTATCGGCCGACGAGATTGATTCCGTATACCGCAACACCGTTCTCCCCGGGGGGACGAAGATATGCTCATTGGATGCAGATGCACGCCTTATACCGAGTGAAGTGATAGAGACAGAAGATTATGATGCTTACTATGATGAGTACAGATAGTCAGAACATGTAAAGGGGTATGACCCTTAGAGTAAATGAAAGGTGGTTTTTATGTCCAACAAGATTTCAGACGAGACAATAGAATATGTGGGTATCCTCTCCAAGCTGGAGCTGTCCGGTGAGGAAAAGGCGGACGCAAAGGCAGACATGGAGAAGATGCTGGATTATATCGATATATTAAACGAACTGGACACGGACGGGATCGAACCGATGTCCCACGTATTCCCTGTAAATAATGTTTTCCGTGAGGATGTTGTTACCAATGGTGACAACAGGGAGAAAATATTGGAAAACGCACCTCTTAGAAAGGATGACAGCTTTGAAGTACCGAAAACGATTGGTTAGGAGGAGACAGGAAAGATGGGGATATTAAGTCTTACAGCTTTAGAACTTGCAAAAAAGATTCAGGATAGGGAGATTTCAGCAGTAGAGGCGGCAAAAGCCGCCATTGCACAGGCAAAGGCCGTGGAGCCGAAGATTCACAGCTATGTGACACTGGATGAGGATGGCGCCGTACAACGTGCAGAAGAGATTCAGAAGAAGATAGAAGAGGGTGTATTAACAGGACCGCTGGCAGGTGTGCCGGCAGCGGTAAAGGATAATCTGTGCATCGAGGGACAGCTTACCACGTGCAGTTCCAGAATCTTATCCAACTTCAGGCCTGTATTTACGGCACAGGCAGTCGTAAATATTCAGAAGTCAGGGGCGGTCATTTTAGGAAAGACAAATATGGATGAGTTCGCTATGGGCAGTACGACAGAAACGTCTTACTTTGGCCCTACAAGAAATCCACACAATCCAGAACATGTTCCGGGCGGTTCTTCCGGCGGCTCCTGTGCGGCCGTGGCAGCCCAGGAGTGCTGGTACGCGCTTGGTTCCGATACAGGCGGTTCCATACGCCAGCCGAGTGCTTTCTGCGGGGTGGTGGGCCTGAAACCGACATACGGGACGGTTTCCCGTTATGGGCTGATCGCTTATGGCTCTTCTCTGGACCAGGTCGGACCGGTTGCGAAAGATGTTGCAGACTGTGCGGCCATACTGGAGACGCTTGCTTCCCATGACGAGAAGGACAGTACTTCAGTGAAACGTGAGGACATACGTTTTACCGATGCCTTAAAGGCAGATGTAAAGGGGCTCCGTATCGGAATCCCGAAAGATTATATCGGGGAAGGGCTGGATCAGGAAGTCAGGCAGGCGCTTCTGGATGCGGCAAAACTTCTCGGGAAAAAAGGGGCGGTTGTCGAGGAGTTTGATTTAAGCCTTGTGAAATATGCGATCCCGGCTTACTATGTGATCGCATCTGCGGAGGCAAGCTCCAACCTTGAACGGTTTGACGGTGTGAAATATGGATATCGGGCGGGGGACTATGAAGGGCTCCATAATATGTACAAGAAGACCCGTTCAGAAGGCTTCGGACCGGAAGTGAAGCGGCGGATTATGCTGGGGTCTTATGTATTAAGCTCCGGTTACTATGATGCCTACTATCTGAAGGCGCTGCGGACAAAGGCGCTGATCAGGCAGGCTTTTGACCGGGCATTTGAAAAATACGATGTGATCCTTGGCCCGGCGGCTCCTTCTACGGCGCCAAAGCTCGGTGAATCACTGAAAGATCCTTTGAAAATGTATCTGGGGGATATCTATACGGTAGCGGTCAATCTGGCCGGACTTCCCGCGATGTCCGTTCCGGCCGGAAAAGACAGCAGGGGGCTTCCCATCGGGATGCAGCTAATAGGAAACAGTTTTCAGGAAAAAACGCTGATTCGCGCAGCCTACACTTTTGAATGTGAGACAGAGAAACAGTTTGTTACTCCGGCAGCAGGAAAGGGGCGTGAATAATATGGGAAAACAGTATGAGACCGTCATCGGATTAGAGGTCCATGTGGAACTGGCGGCAAAGACAAAAATATTCTGCGGGTGCAGCACTGCGTTCGGGGGCGCGCCCAATACCCATACATGCCCAGTGTGTACTGGACAGCCGGGGTCGCTTCCGGTTTTGAATAAACAGGTAGTAGAATACGCGATGGCAATTGGCCTGGCGACAAACTGTGAGATCACCAGGGTAAGCAAATTTGACAGGAAGAATTATTTCTATCCTGATAATCCGCAGAACTACCAGATTTCACAGCTTTATCTGCCGATTGCCAGAAACGGATATGTGGAAATAGAGAGCGGTGGTGTCACCAAAAAAGTGAGAATCCATGAGATGCACATGGAAGAGGATGCCGGAAAATTAATTCATGATGAGTGGGATGATACAACACTGGTGGACTATAACCGGAGCGGCATCCCTTTGGTGGAAATCGTCTCAGAACCGGATATGCGTTCGGCAGACGAGGTGATCAGCTATTTAGAGAAGCTGCGCACGATCATCCAGTATCTGGGGGCATCTGACTGTAAGCTTCAGGAAGGCTCTATGCGGGCGGATGTCAATCTTTCCGTGCGGGAGGCAGGAAGCACGCTGTTTGGTACAAGAACCGAGATGAAGAACCTGAACTCTTTCAAAGCGATTGCCAGAGCCATTGACGGTGAGCGCAAGCGGCAGATCGAACTGCTGGAGGCAGGAAAACCGGTAATTCAGGAGACAAGGCGCTGGGATGATAATAAAGAGCATTCTTATGCGATGCGTTCGAAAGAAGATGCACAGGATTACCGCTATTTTCCGGAGCCGGACCTTGTCCCGATTGTGATCAGCGAGGAATGGATCAAAGAAATAAAAGCGAAGCAGCCGGAACTGCGCTCTGAAAAATTGGAGCGGTATAAAAGAGAATACGATATCCCCCAATATGATGCGGAAATCATCACAGATTCCAGAATCATTGCGGATATCTTTGAATCGGCGGCAGCTTTATGTGGAAAACCGAAAAAAGTCTCCAACTGGCTGATGGTGGAAACACTGCGTCTCTTGAAGGAACATAATATGGAGCCGGAGGACATCCGTTTTTCACCGGATAATCTGGCAAAGCTTGTAGATCTTACAGAGGCGGGCACGATCAACAGCTCTGTGGCGAAGGAAGTATTTGAAAAAATATTCGCTGACAATACAGACCCGGAGCGGTATGTGGAAGAAAATGGCCTGAAAACGGTAAACGATGAGGGGGCCCTGAAATCAGTCATAGAAAAAATCATCGCAGATAACCCACAATCCGTGGCCGATTACAAGGGTGGAAAAGAGAAAGCAATCGGCTTCCTTGTAGGTCAGGCGATGAAGGCAATGAAAGGGAAGGTAAATCCCCAGATGGTCAGCCAGATGCTCAAACAGGCAGTCACAGAAAGTGATTCATAATTTGCAATCATTTCAAACAGAGACACTATATGGTCTGATTCCGATACTGCTTCGGTGTCAGGCCATATGTTTTCTTAAACACATTCTGGAAGTAGGCCTGACTGGAGAAACAGAGGTAATTACTGATTTCGCTCAGAGTCTTGTCGGAGTAGGAGAGTAAACTTTTCGCTTCCTCCAGTTTACAGCGCATAATGAAGCTGCTGATATCGAAGCCGAGTTCTTTCTTGAATTTCTGTGTGATGTAGGACCTGCTTTTTCCGGAAAATGCCGCAACATCATCGACTCGTATCAGTTCATTTGTATGCTGCGAGATGAATTGTACACAGTCAAAAATATCCCTCGACAGGCCCTGGGGAATCTTACTTTGGGCAACTCTCTCCGTAAAATCATAAATGACTGTGCGCTGGAGCCCAAGTACGGCCTCCACAGTCTGCATCTTTTCCCCCTCCTGGATATATATGTCACTGAGCTGGTAAGCCTGTTCGATATCCATGCCTCCTGCAATTGCTGCCCTGGTGGTAAGGGTTGTGCATGCAATCAGCAGATTTTTGGCATTTCTTAACGGGGTATCACCAATCAGGCCGGTAACCAGATTGTGCTTTGCCTCTTCTGTCATCTTCATTAAACGCCAGGTCTCACCCTCACGGACGCATTCCAGATACTGCTGTTCAAAGGAATATGTATTATGGTAGATATGCCCCTCTTTCGCCTCATACACATTAGCCGAATGCATGGCTGAGATATCCTTTGATGAAGGTATATCTGTCAGCCGGAAATGCTGTTCCGGGTCTGTTACCCGGTTGTTCAGGCAAAAGTCAAGATATGCCAGTATCTGCATAAACTGGTTGAAAGAAATCAGAGGAGTATTCGTCAGGAAGTTTGTGATAAAATCTTTGTACTGCATGGAAATTGTACACTCTTTCATAAACATCCGAACCGTGCTTTCAGTGACGGGCACACTGAAGACAGGGCCGATCACGATGAATTCGTCATGGCTTTCACGGGCCACATATCCAAAATAACTGAAGGACTGCATAATCACGTAGTCCGGGTTCTTTTCAAAATGAAGGAGTGACGGAAGCGATGAGTGCGTATCGCGCAGGCCCTCGAAAACTGTGGGATAAGAATAGAGTACATTTCCAGGGGCCCTGCACACACTAACAGGTATAAAAGTAGACGCATAAAACAGGCGGCAAAACTCTTTTAGATTCTCAATCATTTATGGATAAACTCCTTTCGGCATCTGATTAGCGTATGAATGCTGTGATGGCGATATTTTCCCTGATGAGATGATTTTATAATAAAATGATTATAATTACAATACTTCCGGGCGGCTATATGTTATTTTATATAAAGCAGCATTAGTTATGATGATAATTTTATAATCAGAAGATCATGTAAAAGAAGGGAGTCAGCAATATGGAACAACAGAAATTAAAAGAATTGATTGCACAGATGACGTTAGAGGAAAAGGCTGGGTTATGCTCCGGTGCGGATTTCTGGCATACGAAAGGAGTAGAACGCCTTGGTATTCCGTCAGCAATGGTAAGCGACGGACCTCACGGCTTGAGAAAACAGGATGATAAAGCGGACCATCTGGGAGTCAATGATAGTATTAAGGCGGTATGTTTCCCGGCAGGCTGTGCCACGGCATCCAGTTTCAACAGGGAATTGGTGGAGCAGATGGGAGAGACTCTTGGAGAAGAGTGCCAGGCAGAGGGAGTCAGTACATTACTCGGGCCGGCAATGAATATCAAGCGTTCTCCACTGTGCGGACGTAATTTTGAGTATTATTCAGAAGATCCGTTTTTATCCTCCGAGATAGCGGGGGCGTTTGTACATGGCGTGCAGAGTAAAAATGTAGGTACGAGCCCCAAGCATTTTATGGCAAATAACCAGGAGTACCACAGAATGACCAGTTCTTCCGAGATGGATGAGCGGACGATGAGAGAGATTTATCTGGCATCCTTCGAGGGGATGGTCCGCAAAGAAAAACCGTGGACCATCATGAATTCCTATAATCGTCTGAACGGGACCTACCTCTGTGAAAATAAAGAAATGCTTACAGACATTCTGAGGGAAGAGTGGGGATTTGACGGATACGTCATGACAGACTGGGGTGCTATGAATGACCGCGTAACCGCGTTAAAGGCAGGCTGTGACCTTGAGATGCCTGCTTCACACGGAATCACGGACGCACAGATCGTAGCGGCGGTACAGGACGGGACACTAGAAGGGGAAGTACTGGACCGGGCCTGTGAGAGAATCCTGAACATTGTATACAGATTTGAAGACAACAGGGATAAGGAAGCTGTTTTCCATCTGGAAGAGGACCATGAGAAAGCACGTACAGTTGAAGAAGAGTGCATCGTGCTTCTAAAGAATGAGGATTCGATCCTGCCTCTGAGTGGCAATATGAAAGCTGCATTTATCGGGAAGTATGCTGAGACACCGAGATATCAGGGCGGCGGAAGTTCCCATATTAACAGCTTTAAAGTAGAATCAGCTCTCGAGGCTGCCCGCGGACTGGAAGAGTCTGCCGGTATAGAAGTTTCCTATGCAAAGGGATTTGACGATATCAAGGATGAGACAGATGAGGCACTTTTAAAAGAAGCCGTGGAAAACGCGAAGAATGCAGATGCTGCCGTAATCTTTGCAGGACTTCCGGATAACTTTGAGTCCGAAGGATATGACAGAAAGCATATGAGGATGCCGGACTGCCAGAATCGTCTGATTGAAGCAGTTACAGAAGTTCAGCCTAATGTCATTGTTGTTCTGCACAATGGCACCCCTGTGGAAATGCCGTGGCTCAGTAAAGTGAAAGCGGTTGTAGAAGCTTATCTGGGCGGACAGGCAGTCGGAGGCGCGGTTGTCAACATCCTGTACGGCAGGACAAATCCGAGCGGCAGGCTGGCAGAGACCTTCCCGGTACGCCTGAATGATACACCGTGCTATCTGACATATGGCGGAGAGCATGATAAGTCTGCATATACGGAAGGTGTCTTTGTTGGATACCGTTATTATACATCAAAGGATATGCCGGTATTATTTCCATTCGGTTATGGGCTTTCCTATACAACATTTGAGTACAGCAATCTGGTACTTGACAAGAAAGAAATTAAGGAAAGTGAAAAGCTCTGTGTCTCTGTCGATGTGACCAATACCGGCAAGTGCGCCGGAAAAGAAGTGGTCCAGCTCTATGTATCGGCAAAAGACAGCAAGGTGATCCGCCCTGTAAGAGAACTGCGTGCATTTGATAAGATTGCACTTAACCCGGGAGAGACGAAGACAGTCCGTTTCGAACTTGATGCACGTGCTTACACATACTGGAATATGGATATCCATAACTGGCATGTGGAAAGCGGAAATTATGAAATACAGATTGGAAAGTCAGCCAGTGAGATCGTCCTGAAAGAGAATGTGAAGGTGGAATCCGGGACTGTGATACCAAAGGCGTATAACATGAACTCCACAATGGGTGAGATCCTTGCAGACCCGAAAGGTAAAGCAATTCTGGAACAGGCAATGGGGGCTTTGTCCGGCGGAATGGTGCCGGATACAATGGCTGAAGATGACGGCGGCGGAGCCATCGGCAAAGAAATGATGGAAGCCATGATGGACGGCATGCCGCTCAGACAGCTCTTGAGCTTTGTGCCGGGGATTCAGAAAGAAACATTGGAGCAGCTCATTGTGGCGCTGAATAGTTAGTTTACATATAGCCAGAACCAGCAAATTAACGGTTCTGGCTATTTATATTTTGTTAGAATTAGCACTCAGGGGTTGACAGTGCTAAAAATGCGTGTTATATTACAAGTAGAACAAAAAAGAGATAAATGTAATCTCCTTCTTGTTCTTTCTAAATAGATAACACCTCGGATTTCTCCGACAGTGCTATGTAACAAGATCAACTAATGTCATACCCAGAGATCTTTGTTTGAGACCCTGGGAAGATATGCGGCAGCATGAAAGGTTTAATAGGAAAGGAGATATGACTTATGATGATGCCTAGTATTTTTGGAGAAAATTTATTTGATGACCTGATGGATTTCCCGTTTGAGAAGGACTTCTTTGGCGGCAAGAACCCGCTGTATGGAAAGCATGCAAGGAACATGATGAAGACCGATATCCGTGAGACGGACAATGGATACGAAGTAGACATTGACCTTCCGGGATTCAAGAAAGAGGAGATTAATGCGAAACTGGAGAATGGATATCTTACCATATCCGCAGCAAAAGGACTTGACAAAGATGAGAAGGATGAGAATGGTAAATATATCCGCCGTGAACGCTACGCGGGCAGCATGAGCAGAAGCTTCTACGTTGGAGAAGAAGTAACGCAGGAGGATGTACATGCGAAGTATGAAGACGGTATTCTGCGTCTGCAGGTCCCGAAAAAGGATGCACCTGCTGTAGAGAAGAACGACTATATAGCAATTGAAGGATGATCGTAAAAGGAAATGGCGCACCGGCCCATGACAGGCCGGTGCGCCATTTTTGTAAACAAATTCTTTCCATATCAGATTACATATTCCATAATATAGTCATCCATGATATAGCCATTACCTATATTAGCCTGCTGTGTGTTGATTGTCTCGAAGCCTAAATGACGGTATACAGCCAGGCTTCCATCATTATGTTTGTTGCAGGTGAGCCATATGGAGGTTAGTCCTCTTTCCCTGCACAGTGCCTTTAAGAAGTCAAATGCCTTTGATGCCAGCCGGCGTCCGCGGCATTCTTTTTTTACATAGAGTTTGCTCAGGAACAGTTTCCCGTTCTCTGGGTGTATGCCGCAGTAACCACAGAATTCCCCGCCGTCAAAAAGCTGGTAATATTCATATCCGTCTCCCAGCTGGGATTTCAGGGCCGGTACAGACTGGAATTTGTCTACCATGTATTCTACCTGTCCGGTTCCGATGATCGGTGTAAAATGTTCATGCCAGATGATGTCTGCCAGTGCCGCTACTTCTTCAACCTGATTGTCGGTGTCTACTTTGATTGTCTGAAATGTGTCGGTCATAGTTGATACTCCTTTTATGTATAATAATTAAATAATAAGATGAAACATACTGTGTATGGATCAAATACATGCTAAAATAGCTGTAAATAAGTATAACACTTTTTACGGTGAAAGGTAAATGTCTGGGAAGTTTATAAATATTTTATATTTTTAATAATTTTATTAGCACTCACTTCAAAAGAGTGCTAATTTCTTATTGACTTTTAAAAACCAGTGTATTAGAATATCTACTAGATGACAAAGGGTCACATAAACTTGTACTATAATGAAAAGGAGTGTTATATATGGGAACAAAAAAAGGTAACTTATCCATTGACAGTGAGAATATATTTCCGATTATAAAGAAATGGGTATATTCTGACCATGATATTTTTATGCGTGAGCTTGTATCAAACGGCTGTGATGCCATCACAAAGCTGAAAAAGCTTGATATGATGGGAGAATATGAACTGCCGGATGATTACAAGGCTAAGATTCAGGTAATTGTCAATCCGGAAGAGAAGACTTTAAAGTTTATTGATAACGGTCTTGGAATGACGGCCGACGAGGTAGAAGAGTACATTACACAGATCGCGTTCTCAGGTGCAACACAGTTCTTAGAGAAATATAAAGACAAGACGACAGAAGATGATATGATCGGACACTTCGGTCTGGGATTCTATTCCTCATTCATGGTTGCTGACGAGGTTCACATCGATACTTTATCTTACCAGAAGGATGCCGCTCCGGTACACTGGGTAAGTGAAGGCGGTACCGAATATGAGATGCAGGAAGGGAATAAGACAGAAGTCGGAACTGAGATCACACTGTTCCTGAATGAGGACAGCCTCCAGTTTGCCAATGAATACAGGGCAAGAGAAGTGCTTGAGAAATACTGTTCCTTCATGCCAGTGGAGATTTTCCTGTCAAAGGCGAATGCAGAGCCTGAATATGAGACAATCGACGAAGAAGACATTCTCGATACAGATGAAGTTGTAGAACATATCACGGAGGAACCAAAAGAAGGAGAAGAGGGCGAGCCGAAGAAGAAAGCAAAGATCGTGAAACGTCCTGTTTCTTTAAGCGATATCCACCCATTGTGGGCGAAGAGTCCAAGTGAATGTACGAAAGAAGAATATATTGATTTCTACCGCAAGGTATTTATGGATTATAAAGAACCACTGTTCTGGATCCACCTGAATATGGACTATCCGTTTAACCTGAAAGGAATCCTCTATTTCCCGAAGATCAACACAGAATATGATTCCATCGAGGGAACAATCAAGCTGTACAATAACCAGGTCTTTATTGCGGACAATATCAAAGAAGTGATTCCGGAATTCCTGATGGTCTTAAAGGGCGTGATCGACTGTCCGGACCTGCCGCTGAATGTATCAAGAAGTGCGCTGCAGAATGACGGATTCGTAAATAAGGTTGCAGATTACATCTCCAAGAAGGTTGCAGACAAGCTGAACGGTATGTTCAAGACCGACAAAGAAAATTATGAAAAATACTGGGACGATATCAGTCCGTTTATCAAGTTCGGATGCCTGAAAGACGAGAAATTTGGTGAAAAGATCAAAGATTCCATCATCTTTAAGAATCTGGACCACAAGTACCTGACTCTGGAAGAGTGCATTAAGGCTAATGGCGGTCTGGAAGAGACTCCGGAAGAGGGAGAAGACACTGCAGCGGAGCCAGAGGCAGAAAATAAAGATTCCGATGCGGCAGAGAATGCTGACGAGAATGAAGCAGAAGAAAAGAAGACAAATATTTACTATGTAACAAATGAACAGCAGCAGAGCCAGTATATCAAGATGTTCAAGGAACAGGGACAGGATGCGATCCTGCTGACGCATAATATCGATTCCGCATTTATCACTTATCTGGAGCAGCGCAATCAGAATGTAAGCTTCCAGAGAATTGATGCAGAGGTGCATGATTCACTGAAAGATGAAGTGACAGAGGAAGAGAAGGAAGTATTCCAGAAAACAACAGACAGTCTGGTAGAAATTTTCCGTAAGGAATTGAACAATGATAAACTGGACGTAAAAGTTGAAAAGCTCAAAGATGATAATGTTGCGTCTATGGCAGTGCTGCCGGAACAGTCCAGACGTATGGAAGAGATGATGAAGATGTACGGCATGGGCGGAATGGATGCAGGTATGTTCGGAAGCCAGGCAACACTGATCCTGAATGCGAACCATCCGCTGGTACAGTTTGTTGTGGAGCATAAACGCAGTAAGAGTGTACCGGTAATCTGCAAACAGCTCTATGATCTGGCGATGCTGGCACATAAGCCGCTGAGTCCGGAAGAGATGACCGCATTCGTACAGCGCAGTAATGAGATTATGCTGCTGCTTACGAAGTAAAAGACTATTTATATAAAAGAAAAGCCCTGACGGGCCCGTCTGTAGACTGAAATTACGGATGGGGCCCGTCAGGGCTTTTCTTCATTTTATATAGTTCATCGTAATCATAACTGCATCAGGATAAACTTTCGAAAGGAATCTGTTTCTGTGCAAGGTATCTTTGCACCATATTGTCCCATGCGTGCTCCAGAGACTTGTCCATCGAGAAGCTTTTCAGGGAAGTTCCGGTAATACACTGGAGCATGGTTCCGTCATAGCGTATATTCATGTAAAGCCCCTGTACCTGGCCAGGTTGGAAATCTAAATTATTTTGCTCGATGAGCCTGGCTATATTTTTAGGGGACAGGCTGAATATGAATTTGAAACTTAGTGGAGTCTTTTTGCCTTTGATAAGGGAAAAACAATAGTCCCGCAGAGATTTCCAGCTGGAGTATTCAGGCAGGTCCTCTTCTTCGGGGAAGAAGGGCTTCTGGATGAAGCCGTCTATTGTAAAGGTGTTGAAGGTTACGATTTCCCCTTCTATAAATAGGAAACTGTCGAATGTTTCGGATAACAGTAAGTGGGACATAAAATCTTTTACGCTGGTAAGGTGCAGGGATATCATATATGTTAACCTCCGTAGTGTGTTCTTGAATTAAGCTCGATAAAACCTCGCTAAGTGTAAATAGTATACCGTGAACACTAGATTCGAAAGTACCTCATCAAGTGTTCAGGTATGCATTTCCACTAAGCTCGAAAATACCTCGCTAAGTGTAAATAGTATACCATGAACACTAGATTCGAAATGACCTTATCAAGTGTTCAGGCATGCATTTCCACTAAGCTCGAAAATACCTCGCTAAGTGTAAATAGTATACCATAAATACGAAACTCGTGAAATACCTCGTTAAGTTTTTATGATTTTCTTAAAATTCGGTTCCCACGGGACAGAAACGTTGACTTTTGCAAGCAAAAAAAGTATGATAAAATGTATATTTACTATGTTATAAATAATGAAGGTATTTTGCAGGAGAGGTCTTAAATACGGATGATGAAGAAAAAGAAACATAAAGTGGCTAAATACTGCTGTATAGCTGTAGGCGTTCTGATCCTTGGAATTTTGATTGCGGAAGGAATCAGCAGCCTGTCCCGCGGGAAGGTTGATACTTCGGAGGGACTCAAGATTATAAAGCAGGCTAAGAAAGCAGATGTGACTGCGATAGAGAATAAGATTGAGAAGCTGGAGGAGAAGGATAAGGCGGACAACAAGGAGAAAGACAAGGAAGATGAGGATACAGACAGAAACTATAAAGCGATATTCGCAAACGCCGTGATTATGGGAGACTCTATCTCAGAGGCATTTACAGAGTATGATATTCTGAACGCCTCAAGTGTGATTGCGAAGATCGGTGTGGAATTGGATGAGTTGGATGACCAGGTGGCTAAGGTGGAGAAGCTGAATCCGCAGGTGATTTTCCTGTCATACGGTATGAATGATATTATCGCGACAAACGGGAATACAGATGAGTTCGTGAAGCAGTATGACGCCCTGTTGAAGGAGCTGCAAAAGAAGCTCCCGGACACGAAGCTGTTTGTGAATTCGATTTTCCCGGTTCAGGATCAGGAGATAGAGAGGCAGCCGGTTTATGAAAAGCTGGCCGATTATAATGAAGTATTGCGTGAACTCTGTGACAAGAGACAAATCGCCTATATCGACAATACAGATCTGGCTTCAGATAGTGATTATGAAGAGGATGGTGTGCATTTTAAGGCAGAATTCTATCCTTACTGGCTGAACCGGATGGCGGAGGTGGCCGCATTATGATGCAGGAGAAAAATATACAGAGGCGTGGACCCGGAAAGAATATGATACTGAAATACTTCGTATTGGTGATGATCATTGCTTATATCGTCGTCCTTATGATTTATACGAGTGGCAGCACCAAGTCGTTCGATAAGATTGAACAGGCTGTTGAGTCGTCCCTTGATACGGAAAATCTCACGAAAGTGGATGTTCAGGGCCTTAAGCGTTACTACGGGCTTAACAGCGCGGACTATGACGGCGTTATGCTTTACAGTTCACAGAAAAGTATGTCGACAGAGGAAGTCCTTCTGATTAAGGTAAAGAATGACGGGCAGATGCAGCACGTAAGAGATGCGGTCCAGAAGAGAATTGAGAACAGGAAGAATGATTTTGAGGGGTATGCGCCTGAGCAGGTAAAGCTGCTTGAGCAGGCGCAGCTGTCTGTGCGGGGAAAATACCTTTTCCTGGCCATTGCTCCTAAGGCAGAAGCCTACAAGGATGCCTTTGCAAAGAGTCTTTAAATACGGGGAGAGGAAGCTAAAAGATGTTATTTAGCAGTGTTACTTTTTTATTTGTGTTTCTGCCGGTTACAATGGCATTGTATTATATCGTCCCTCAAAAGTTCAGAAACGTAATCATGCTGATTGCCAGCCTGATTTTCTACGCATGGGGCGAGCCGATCTATATTGTTTTGATGGTTCTGTCTATACTGCTGAATTATATCTGTGGTCTGGACATTGAAGATAAGCGGGATGATCCCCGGAAGATGCGCAGAAGCCTGATATTTGCGGTAGTGGTGAATCTGCTTTTGCTGGGATTTTTCAAATATTACGGATTCCTGCTGGACAGTCTGAATGCGGTGCTGCCTGTTGATATTCCTTACAGGGACCTGCCGCTGCCGATAGGGATTTCGTTCTATACATTTCAGGCAATGTCATACATCATAGATGTTTACAGGGGAGAGGCGAAAAGCCAGAAAAATATTCTGTATTTTGCTCTGTATATCAGTATGTTTCCACAGCTGATAGCAGGTCCGATTGTACGTTACGTCGATATCGAAGCGCAGCTTAAGAACAGGGTGCTTTCCATGAGGAAGTTTGGCCTTGGTGCTGAATATTTTATTATCGGTCTGGCGAAGAAAGTGATTCTGGCCAACTCTATCGGCCAGATTTATGAGCAGATCGCTAGTCTGCAGATGGGAAGCTTTTCCGTTTTAACTGCATGGGTCGGCTGTATCTCCTATGCATTCCAGATCTATTTTGACTTCAGTGGATACTCGGATATGGCTATCGGGCTCGGGAAAATGTTTGGTTTCGAATTTCGGAAAAACTTTGATTATCCGTACATTTCTACCAGTATCACCGAATTCTGGAGAAGGTGGCATATATCCTTAAGCACATGGTTTCGGGAATATGTGTACATACCACTGGGAGGCAACAGATGCACACAGTCCAGACAGATCATGAATCTGCTTGTTGTATGGATGCTGACAGGGTTATGGCACGGGGCGGCATGGAACTTCCTTTTCTGGGGACTTTACTACGGTATACTGCTTGTGCTGGAGAAGTTTGTGTGGGGCGGGAAGCTGGAGCGGCTCCCTTCAGCTGCAAAGCATATTTATTCGATGGTATTCGTTCTCATCGGGTGGGTGTTCTTCTTTAGTCCGAGCCTTGGGTATGCATTCAATTATATCGGAGTGATGTTCGGCGCCGGGGCGAGTGCGTTTGCCGACAAACAGGCACTGTTCTACGTGTTTACACACTGGCTGCTTTACCTGATTGCAATTCTCGGGTCTTCTGCCCTTGGATTAAACCTCTTAAAGCAGATTATTGGTGGGTTTAACAGCGCCCGGATCAGAAAAGTGGCTGCAGGAGTAGTCTACATTAGTATATTTCTGATTTCGGTGGCATATCTCGTGACAGAGACATTCAATCCATTTTTATACTTTAGATTCTAGGTGGGAATATGAACAATAATAAGAGAAAAAAGAAAAGATGGCCGGAAAGCTTTGTTGGTAAGGCATTTATAATCTGCCTGCTTGTATTGATTGCGGCAAATCTTTTGTATCCTTCGAAAAAGAAATCTACAGAAGAGAATAGAATGCTGACAGAAAGGCCGAAAATGACGGTAAGTGGTCTGGTTTCAGGCAGTTATATGAAACAGTACGAGAGCTATCAGGCGGACCAGTTTATAGGACGTAATTTCCTTAGGAAATTGAAAGTCACTCTGAACCGGATCGGTGGCAGCAAGGAAGAGAACGGCGTATTCATCGGGAAAAAGGGGCAGCTTTTGGAAGATATAGCTGTGCCTGAACAAGACTCTTTAAAAAGTAATGTTGATGCAATTAAGAACTTTGCTGAATCTTACGATGATATTCCGGTCAGCATGATTCTTGTACCGGATGCGGCAAGTGTGTTAAGCAGCAGACTGCCTTCGCTTGCGTCCGTTGCAGACCAGAATGCATGCATCAGCCAGGTAAAAAAGGAACTGGGCAGTTCTGTACAGTGGATCGATGCCGTACAGGCAATGAATAAGCATAAGGAAGAAAAGATATACTATAAGACAGATCATCACTGGACCACGCTTGGTGCTTTTTATACTTTTCAGGAAGCAGCACCGACGCTGGGAATCAGTACAGATGTATCCAGTTCCTTTGTTTCCTACCCGGTAGCCACAGATTTTAACGGGACACTGGCGGCAAAGAGCGGGTGCAGGATGGGTGAAAAAGAAGAGATTGACATCTATGTGCCGAAGGATGCGGATAATGATGTCATCGTGAATTATGTTGATGAGCAGGTGAAGGAGACGACGCTTTATGAGGCAGATATGCTGAAAACAAGGGATAAATACGCAGTTTTCCTTGGCGGCAATACGTCTCTTATCGACATTAAAACACTGGCGCCGGGACAGAAACGGCTTCTGGTGGTAAAGGATTCCTACGCCAACAGTTTTGTTCCGTTTCTGACTCCTTACTTCAGGGAAATCGTCATGCTGGATCCAAGATACTATACAGGGAATATACAGGATGTTATGGATACATATAACATTACGGATGTTTTATTCCTTTACAACGGCAATACTTTTTTCCAGGACAATAATATAAGCGGAGTACTGAGCAGTGAGCAATCGGATTAAACAGGAGTTTACAGAGAAAAAGGAGCCGGTAAGGCTGAATAAATATTTAAGTGAGGCAGGCGTCTGCTCCAGACGGGAGGCAGACAGGCTGATAGAAAGCGGACAGGTGAGCGTTGACGGGAAACGGGCGGATATGGGGATGAAGGTGTCCCCGGGGCAGACCGTGAAGGTCGGGCGAAAGACCGTGTCCCGCAGTGAAGAGATGGTCGTGCTTGCGGTAAATAAACCGAAGGGGATTGTCTGCACAGAAGAGCGCAGGGAACGCAGCAGCATCATCCGTTTTTTGAATTATCCGGTCAGGATAACATATGTGGGCCGTCTGGACAAGGACTCCAGAGGCCTGCTTCTTATGACTAATAACGGCGATATCATTAATAAAATGATGCGTGCGGGCAACCGGCATGAGAAAGAGTACAAAGTGACCGTGGACAAAGAACTGACACCGGCATTTATCGAAAAGATGTCCAATGGAGTTCCGATTCTGGATACTGTGACGAGGCCGTGTACCGTAAAGAAGATCGGAAAGTATACATTTACGATTATTCTTACGCAGGGGCTGAACAGACAGATCAGAAGGATGTGCGAGGCACTCGGATACCAGGTGAAAGATCTTGTGAGAACGCGAATCATGAACATAGAATTGGGAAGGCTAAGAGAAGGGGAATACCGGAAGCTGACCGACCGGGAACTGAATGAACTCTATGAGCAGATCAAGGACTCATCCAGTGAAACGGTGATAGATGGAAGAGATTAAGAACAGGCAGGAGAGTATATATGGCAGACAAGAATAAAAGAATGCAGGAGCTGGTGGAGCTTCTGAATCATGCGCGCCGTGCATATGAGCAGGAAGACACGGAAATCATGAGCAACTTTGAATATGATAAATTATATGATGAATTACTGGGACTGGAACAGGAATTGGGAACGACTCTTGCATCCAGTCCTACCATTAATGTAGGCTACGAGGTGCTGAGTGAACTCCCGAAGGAACGCCATGAAAGGCCTATGCTGTCACTGGATAAGACAAAAGAAGTAGAACAGCTTAAAGATTTCCTAAGGGATCAAAAGGCCGTTATTTCATGGAAACTGGACGGACTGACAATCGTGCTGACTTATCAGGACGGGACGCTTTCGAAAGCTGTTACAAGAGGAAATGGCGAGGTGGGAGAGGTCATTACGAATAATGCACGGGTGTTCAAAAACCTGCCCCTTCATATTCCGTTTAAAGGGGAACTGATCCTGCGCGGAGAGGCTGTCATTGGATATAAGGATTTCGAAAAGATCAATGCAGAGATTGAGGATGTAGACGCAAAGTATAAAAATCCACGTAACCTGTGCAGCGGTTCCGTCCGTCAGTTGAATAATGAAATCACCGCAAAGAGAAATGTGTGTTTCTTTGCATTTACGCTTGTGAGTGCAGAAGGGGCAGACTTTAAAAACTCCCGCTATGAACAGCTTGAATGGCTGGGACGGCAGGGGTTCGAAGTAGTTGAGCACCACATGGTAACAGCAGATACAATAGAAAAAGAAGTTGAGTGGTTTGCAGGGGAAATAGCCGGTAATGACTTCCCTTCCGACGGCCTCGTACTGATTTATGATGACATCGCATACGGGCAGTCATTGGGAACGACGGCCAAGTTCCCGCGTGATTCCTATGCGTTTAAATGGGCCGATGAAATAAAAGAGACCACGCTTGAGGAGATCGAGTGGAGCCCGTCGCGTACAGGACTCATCAATCCCGTCGCGATCTTTGACCCGGTCGAGCTGGAGGGGACAACTGTCAGCCGTGCGAGTGTCCATAATATCAGTATTATGGAGGAACTGGAGCTGGGAGTCGGCGACAAGATTCAGGTATACAAGGCAAACATGATCATCCCCCAGATCGCAGAAAACCTGACGCGCAGCGGAGTAAAAGACATACCATGTGCCTGTCCGGTCTGCGGAGGCGCGACAAAGATTTCGATGGAGAATGACACAAAGACTTTATACTGTACAAACCCTGAGTGCCAGGCAAAACAGATCAAATCTTTCGCCCTGTTCGTCAGCCGTGATGCATTGAATATAGAGGGGCTTTCCGAGGCAACCCTTGAAAAGTTTATCGTAAGGGGATACATCAAAGACTTTGCAGACATCTTCCATCTGGACCGTTATGAGGAAGAAATCAAAACAATGGAAGGATTTGGTGAAAAATCCTATGTAAATTTGATTAACAGTGTGGAAAACTCAAGAACAACGACCCTCCCGAAACTGGTATATAGTCTAGGTATTGCAAACATAGGGCTTGCAAACGCAAAAGTCATATGCCGGGCCCTTGATTATAATGTGGACAGACTGTACAGTGCAACCATAGAAGAGCTAAACGAAATCTCCGGGGTGGGGGGAGTTATTGCGAAAACATTCGTCGATTACTTTGCGGATGAAAAACACCGTAAAATCTTTGAAAAGCTCTTGAAAGAGGTTAACATCCCGAAAGAAGAAGTAGAGAAAGAAGAACAGATATTCCAGAACATGAACTTTGTAATCACGGGAAGCGTGGAGCACTTTGCCAACCGCAGCGAAGTAAAGGAACTCATCGAATCAAAGGGCGGCAAAGTAACCGGATCGGTCACATCAAAGACAAACTACCTGATCAACAACGATGTGCAGTCCACCTCGTCTAAAAATAAAAAAGCAAGAGACCTTGGGATCCCGATCATATCGGAGGAAGATTTCCTGAAACTGCTGGAGGGGAATTAATCTCCCTGTCAGCGGCTTTAGAAAAACTTCATTTGTATATAACGATATTCTGAGTTATAATGTAAGACATAATTTGTTATTGAAAGAAGGGAGAATTATGTCAGATAAAGATTTTATAATTATAGATGAACTGGAAAATGAGAAAAAGGATGAATATGATGTCGATGTGGCAGACGAGAAGAAGGGACATTCTGTAGTAACGCAGGAGAAAGCGGACAAGGATGACGACGGATATGAGAAATACTGTCTGATCTGTCACCGTCCGGAGAGTGTTGCCGGCAAGATGATCGATCTTCCGAATAATATTACAGTCTGCTCTGACTGTATGCAGAAGAGTTTTGATGCAATGACGAATGGTTCCATCGATTATACGAAGCTGTTTAATACACCGGGGATTCAATTTATGAATATGTCTGATCTCGAGAACATGACCCCGAAGAGTCAGAAGATCAAGAAGAAAAAAGAAAAACCAAAAGAGTTCCGTAAGCTTGATATTAACAATATCCCGGCCCCGCATAAGATCAAGGCACAGCTGGATGAATATGTGGTAGGACAGGAGTATGCCAAGAAGGCGATGTCTGTAGCGGTTTATAATCATTACAAGCGTGTGGCTACAGATACGATGGATGATATAGAGATAGAGAAGTCCAATATGCTGATGATCGGGCCGACAGGAAGCGGTAAGACATATCTGGTTAAGACTCTTGCAAAGCTTCTGGATGTGCCGCTTGCCATTACGGACGCGACTTCCCTTACGGAAGCGGGATACATAGGCGATGACATAGAAAGTGTTGTTTCCAAGCTGCTTGCTGCCGCAGACAATGATGTGGAAAAGGCGGAACAGGGGATTATCTTTATCGATGAGATCGATAAGATTGCGAAGAAGAAGAACTCCAGCCAGCGTGATGTCAGCGGTGAGTCTGTGCAGCAGGGGCTTCTGAAGCTTCTGGAGGGAAGCGAAGTGGAAGTGCCGGTGGGTGCAAACAGCAAGAATGCGATGGTGCCTCTTACGACGGTTAATACGAAGAATATCCTGTTCATCTGCGGGGGTGCATTCCCGGATCTGGAAGAGATTATTAAAGAGAGACTGTCCCACAAGACATCGATGGGATTCAATGCAGAGTTAAAGGATAAATATGAGCATGACAAGGAGATTCTTTCCAAAGTAACGGTAGAAGATCTGAGAACCTTCGGCATGATACCTGAATTCATTGGAAGACTGCCGATTATCTTTACCCTGAAAGGGCTTGATAAAGACATGCTTGTGAAGATCCTGAAGGAACCAAGAAATGCAATACTTAAGCAGTATAAGAAACTTCTTGCGCTCGATGAGGTGAATCTGGAATTTGACGACGGATCACTCGAAGCAATTGCGGAGAAAGCAATGAAGAAAGATACCGGTGCCAGAGCACTGCGTGCGATCATAGAAGAATTCATGCTGGACATCATGTATGAGATACCAAAGGATGATAATATAGGTCAGGTTACCATTACGAGGGCATATATAGAGGGAACCGGAGGGCCGATTATACAGCTTCGCGGACAACAGGCGATCCCAAGATTGAGTTAAGCAAATATGGCAAAGAGACAGGCGGAATTATCTGCTTGTCTTTTTTTCTTTTATTATGTAGAAAACACATAAAAATAGTCGTAAAATGCTTGAAAATCTTATACAAAAGGTGTATTCTTGTATCTGTTCGAGTTGATGAGAGTAAGAAATGTGAGGAAAATAATTATGAGCAGCTACAGTTATTTGTTAGATTTGGCAATTATTTTGTTATTCACGAAAGTGTTGGGCCTTTTGACGAAGAGGGTCCAGATGCCGCAGGTCGTCGGGGCGCTTCTGGCGGGTCTGATTCTAGGACCGGCAGGGTTTGGAATCTTGAGTGAGACGTCATTTATCCATGAAATTGCGGAGATCGGAGTCATTGTACTGATGTTCTGTGCCGGTATGGAAACCGATATTAAAGAACTGAAAGCAAGCGGAAAGGCTTCCTTTGTCATTGCCCTCTGTGGTGTCATCGTACCTCTTGTGGGTGGTTTTGCGGCGGCGTATTTCTTCAATAAACCGGGAATGATCGTTTCAGATGCAGATGCAAGCGTATTCCTGCAGAATATATTTATCGGGGTCATTCTGACAGCGACATCTGTAAGTATTACGGTTGAGACCCTAAAGGAGCTTGGCAAGCTGAAGACACGTTCTGGCAATGCAATTCTGGGGGCTGCAATTATAGATGATATTCTCGGTATTATCGCACTGACGGTTGTGACAAGTCTGGCGGATTCTTCTGTAAAGCTGGGGACGGTCATGCTGAAGATTGTCGGTTTTTTTGTGTTTGCCGGGGTGGTCGGATTTATTTTCTACCGTTTATATAAAAACTGGGTGGATACGGCTAAAAAAGAGCTGCACCGCCATACGATCATTGCATTTGTATTCTGCCTGCTAATGTCTTATATTGCAGAGGAAGTCTTTGGCGTGGCAGATATTACAGGCGCATTTATTGCAGGACTGATTATTTCCAATGTAAGGCGGTCCGATTATTTACAGAGTAAGTTTGATACGATCTCATATCTGCTCGTATCACCGGTATTTTTTGCCAGCATTGGTCTGAAAGTTGTGCTGCCTGAAATGTCCGGATCGATCGTCGGATTTGCGGTTGTCCTGACAATCGTGGCAATCCTGACGAAGGTTGTCGGGTGCGGCTTAGGTGCTAAAATGTGTAAATACCAGAACTATCAGGCGAAACGTATTGGTGTGGGAATGATCTCCAGAGGTGAGGTCGCATTGATCGTTGCAAGCAAGGGAGCGAGTCTGGGGCTGCTGGGAACGGCATTTCTCGGTCCGATTATTATTGTGGTAGTAATCACGACAATCATTACACCGGTATTTTTGAAAGTCGTGTTCAGGCCGGGAACAGCACCCGTACAGGAGCAGCTGATTCCTGAGAGCGAGATGGTTACAAGTTATTATGAAAATGCAAATGAAATACGTGGAGAAGGACGCTGATAAGGCGTCCTTCGTTATTTTCAGGACGTTTTATATACTGCGTATTTCTTCGAAAATATTATAAACATTGAGCTGCCCGTACCCCCATTCCCGGTTGGGGTATGTCATGAATCCTGGCCGCATGGCTCCCAGTATAAACAGGCTTTTGATCTGATAGGAGTCGATTCCCGGGGTGCCGATCTGGTAGATGATCCATTCCATGAGAAGGGCGGCGGCGCCTGCAGTGATGGCGGTTGAAATACTGGAGCCTGAGCGCACGGCAAAGCGCCCGCCGGGAAGCGCTCCCTTTACATTGATGCCGGGGGCGGTAATATCCGGATTTATCCGTTCATTCCGCGTGTAGCCCCTGCCCGAACTGAGGGCAATACTGTTATTACTTCCATCATAATAAGATACAACAATCGTACTTATGGTATTTGCAGGATTCGTCAGGGTATAGTATGGGTCAGGCTGCAGGAAATAAACTTCACCACTCAAAAATTCTTTCACCGGCAGCCAGATGTGGAAAAGTCCGTTGATTACGCGTACAGGTTCTACGATCAGTTTCCAGATACCGGCGGTAGGCGTACTGAACCGGAAATAGATCAGTTCAGAGGTGCTTCTCTCAACGATGATCCGATAATCAACAGTGACCCGGGTCCTGTCAAGTATAAAATCAAGGACAGAGGAAGCCGAAGTCTGGAGCGGGACTGTCGGTGTGGCTTCCCCGGTAGGTGAGATAAGCGATATGGAGAGGATATTAGGGATTTCCGTCCATAGTTCCATTGTAAAACCGGTTACATTTTCTCCCACCCTTATTTCGACTGTATCCGTAGGGGAGCCGTCCCGGAGGGTATGTGAGTAGTGATGGCGCTGGTCTGCCTCATTACCGACGCCGATAACCGGGATCCGGTTCGTTGAAGTACCATAATATTCAAAAATAGTAGAGAGCGGCAGAACACCGATATGTCCGCCCATATTAGTACCCACTGCAGTACACATGACCAGAGGCATGTTATTGCGTGCTGCAAGGTCACTCAGATATTTGAGGGCGAGTAGGATATCGGTTTCCTGAAAACAGGGGGCAGTGTCGGGTATGTAATAGAAATCGCGCAGGTATTGCTTGGCAGGCTTCAGTTTGACAACTGCCAATGTTGATTCGGGGGCGGCACCGATAAATTGTTCTGCGGGTTCTCCGCTTCCGGCCGCCAGGCTGGCGACAAAGGTTCCGTGGCCATTTATATCTTCCGATGGGACAATGGATTTTGGAGCATCTGATCTCAATGCCTGGTCGATCATTTCTCTTGTATACTCTGAACCGTAGACAAAGTCTTCTGGGGGGATACCGGTTTGGATTGTCTGATCCCAGATTCCGGCAATGCGGGTGCTGCCGTCTAAATTGCGGAAAAGGGGGCTTGTATAATCGATGCCAGTATCGACAAAGCCGATCATGACATTATTTCCTTTCAATTGGAGCGTTGGATAATTTTGTATTGGCAGAATACCTGCCTGGTTCATTGCGTCCATGCTTAAAAGAGTATAACATTTTGGGATTGATGTATAAAAAAAGCGGTCGAGATTGAGCGGGTCAGCAAGGAATTTCGGAAGATATATACAGCGGTAATCGAAGTCTGCCTCCTGTTCGCACAGCTGATCAGGAGGAATTTCTCCAATATTAAGAGGGCGGGTTTTAGAAATAATAAAATCACGATAGTCTTCGGATAAGATACGTTCTTTGCATATAGTAGGATCCATAATTGTTTTCCTATCATTTTTTATAAACAATATATGTATGGTACATCTGGAATTATAACCCGCTGGCAAGTTATTATATTAATATTAAATAAAAGAAAATCGGTTGAAGTTGTGCATTTATGGGGTATAATGTATATAAATAAGGAATCGCTGCATTGTGTTTCCGGACTATAATCCGGAAAGATAACGGATTCAAATACGAAGGGAGACTGACAGACATGAAATCATTTTTTGAAGACTTGGGGAGAAAGATTGGTGAGACTGCGGAGACAGTGACAAATAAAGCGGGTGAGGCAGTTGAGGTACAGCGCCTGAAGAATCAGATCAGGACACTGGAACGCGGCAATGAGAGAGATTATATGGATCTGGGAAAGATGGTATATGACCATTATAAAGAAGGGGAAGTCGTAGATGCGGAGGCAATCGGTATCTGCGAAGCGATCCAGAACAGGGAGGAGAGTATTGGAAAGTATGAGCAGCAGATTTCCGATGTGAAAGGCGATGTGACCTGTGACGGATGCGGAAAGTCTGTGGCAAGGGACATGGCTTACTGTCCGTACTGTGGAGCAAAAGCTCCTGAGAAAGCAGCGCAGGAGACAGCAGATTATGCCGATGCAGTGAAGGAAAAAGCTGAAGATGTGGCGGAGGCTGTCAAAGATAAGGCAGAGGATGCAGCAGAGACTGTCAAAGAAAAGACAGCCAATGCAGCAGAGACTGTGAAGGAAAAGACGGCAGATGCAGCAGAGACTGTGAAGGAAAAGACAGCAGATGCGGCTGAAACGATAAAAGAAAAGACGGCAGATGCGGCTGAAACAATAAAAGAAAAAGCGTCTGATGCAGCGGATATGATGCGGGACAAAACGGCAGACGCGGCCGATCTGGTGAAAGATAAGACAGCGGACTTTGCAGAATCTGCTAAGAAGATGGCGGAAGAGGCCGAGGAAAAAGTAAAACAGATGATGGAAGATTAGGGGGGATTTTATGGCTATCCTGGTTATTATGAGTCTGACCCTCTGTTTGACTCTGATTGATATCGCTGCGAAATCATATGTGGAAGGTTACATGAAACGTGGTGAGGAACGTACTTTTGGAGGCGGGAAAGTGATCCTGCGCAAGGAGTATAACAAGGGAATGTGCCTGAACCTGCTGGAGAATGAACCTGAGTTTGTAAAGGTGTCATCCACGGTAGTAGCAATGCTCCTTACGATTTACCAGCTGATCACTCTGATGCGGAAAAAGCATTTCCTGAAAAAGGCGGGACTCTCACTGATGACAGCGGGGGCATGGAGTAATATATTTGACAGGTGGATCCGCGGATATGTGATTGATTACGTGGGTTTTCGTACCAAATGGAAAAAAATCACAGAAATTACGTATAATCTCGGTGATTTTTTCATCCTCGGGGGCAGTATTTTAATGGTTTTGTCCTCGCTGTTCCATGTTAAGAAAAGAAAGAACTGATCTGGCCCGCAATGATATCCATAAGCCGGGTGCGTGATTCCACACTCGCCCAGCCGATGTGGGGTGTGATAAAGAGTTTTTTGCTGTCCTGGATCTGAAGGAGCGGGCTGTGTTTTGACATCGGTTCCTCTGAGAGCACATCCAGACCGGCAGCAGCGATCTGATTTTTATTTAATGCAGCGGCAAGCGCGTCTTCTAATACAATCTGGCCACGGCCAAGATTCAGGAAGATGGCATGCGGCTGCATTTTTTGAAATGCTGACTGATTCATAAGACCGTTAGTATGTTCATTCAGAGGGGCATGGACAGATACAATATCAGAGGAGGACAGCAGTGTGTCAAGATCTGTCTGCTGATAACCTTCCTGCGGTGCGGCGCCTGACGGTGAGTAATAGATGATTTTTGCGCCGAAGAGGCTGGCAATGTCAGCTACCCTGCGCCCGATATTGCCGAGCCCTATGATGCCCCAGGTCATGCCATGCAGTTCATGGAAGTGTTCCCCGAAATGAGAGAAGTCGGTATCACCCGCATACCGCCCGCTTTTTACATAGTCGTCATAATAGCGGAGCTTTTCCATCAGATAGAAGAGCATGGCAAAGGTATGCTGTGCGACTGACTCCGTAGAATAGCCGGCTACATTGCGCCAGGCAATGCCTCTTTTTTCCAGATAGTCCTTGTCCAGATTATTAGTGCCCGTGGCAGTGACGCAGACCAGCTTCAGGTTCCGGGCCGTGTGGATGGTTTCCTCATTAATCTGTATTTTGTTGACCACGAGTACATCGGCATCGGTGACTCTCTCAGGAACTTCTGCAGCGGAGGTAAAGGGGTATTTAACAACTTGACCGAGCCCGTCATAGCGGGAAAGGTCAATATCTTCCCCAATTGTTTTTGCATCCAGAAATACGATTTTCATATAAGACTCCCTTCATATACTAAAATAATTGTAATAGAATACATTATTAATATCTCTATTATTTATTAGTCCAGAGTAAATGTCAACATGATGTATCCGGTGGAATCTCTATTTTTATATTTAAGTCCATATGAAAGTGTGGTATGATGGAAGAGGAATTTATGAAAGCAGGGAGAAAACATGATTCAGGACATAGCACCACACGAGTATAGGAACGAGTACAGGCCTCTGCCTCCCGAGAAAGACAGTATCGCGCTGTATTATGAAGACCATACCGTACTAATGAAGAAGACCGCAGAAGGGATCGAATACCCGACGTTTGCAGATCTGGAGCATTTAAATGAAGAGATTTATGAGGATTATACATATTTATTTTCCATAGACAATGAGCGCTATTATCTGGTCGAAGAGATAAACCGGGAGCGCCTGTCGCCTTTTACGATGGAAAATACAGAGCTCTTCAGGGCAGGTGAACCACAGTACCGTGCGTTCGCGGGCATCACCGGATACCAGCTTTATACCTGGTACAAGAACCACAGATATTGTGGGCACTGTGGTACGATGATGAAGAAAGATACAAAGGAGCGGATGCTCTATTGTGAAGAGTGCCATAATATGGAGTATCCGAAGATCTGTCCGGCTACGATTATCGGAGTGACGGATGGTAACAGGATACTGATGTCAAAGTATGCAGGCAGAACTTATAAGAAGTACGCACTGCTTGCCGGATTTGTCGAGATCGGTGAGACGGTGGAAGAGACGGTTAAGCGGGAAGTCATGGAGGAGGTCGGCCTGAAGGTAAAGAACATACGTTACTATAAGAGCCAGCCGTGGTCCTTCAGCGATACGTTACTTATGGGGTTCTATTGCGATCTGGACGGGGAAGACTGCATTACGCTGGACGAGGAAGAGCTTGCACTCGCCGAGTGGTTTGAGCGGGAAGATATCCCTGTGGAACCATCCCGGGACAGCCTGACAAACGAGATGATTATGAAATTTAAAAATGGAGAGGTATAGGAGGAACGTAATATGAGAGCAGAATTTGATGAATCTTTGGTAACAGGAAATGAAATGATCGACGCACAGCACAAGGAGCTGATTGACAAGATCAATAAGCTGCTGGACAGTTGTGAGACCGGCGAGGGAAAAGTAGCAGCGATCAAGACGCTGGATTTTCTGGCTGACTACACAGAATTCCATTTCGGTGAGGAAGAAAAACTTCAGGCTGAGATTGAGTATCCGGGGATTGAGAAACATAAAGAAGAGCATGAAAAGCTCAGAATAGTCGTAAAAGAACTCTACGAGATGCTCGAGGAAGAAGAAGGACCATCAGCAGCATTTGTTGAGCAGGTGAATAAGAACGTGATTGAATGGCTGTACAGACATATCAAAGGGTTTGATACATCTGTTGCAGAGTACAAGTTTATGCGCGAAGACGGCGAAAGACTGTAGATAGAAGGTGCGTAAGCGGTAACTCTTGTATTGGAAAAGAAATTCCTTTTGCGGGTGTTGACAAAAGAACGGAATTAGATTAGACTAAAGGATAGAAGAGCACATGCGAATTATAATTTATAATTTGTAGGTGTTCTTTTTTGTGCTTAATTGGGGAAAACTATGATTCAGAGAGGTGAGACAGATGAAAAAAACGAACATAAAAAAACTTGCGTATGATATTATGATTGACGTGGCCGGAGGCATTCTGATCGGTATCGGTATTTACAATTTTGCGGCAAACGCGTCATTTCCACTGGCAGGAATTTCAGGTATTGCCCTGATTTTCTATCATTTATTCGGACTTCCGATTGGCTGGGTGACCATGCTTCTAAATGTGCCGATCGCGATTGGGTGTTACAAGACTCTTGGGAAGGAGTTCTTCATCCGGTCGGTAAGGTCGGTTATTATTACATCCCTGATCATTGACTATGTAGTGCCGCTTCTGCCTGTATATTCTGGTGACAGGATGCTGGCTGCTATCTGTACCGGTATTTTTTCAGGGCTCGGATATGCACTGATCTTCATGAACAACTCTTCCACAGGGGGGATGGATTTCATTACGGTTGCAATCAAGGTGAAGCGTCCGCACCTTACATTAGGGAGAATCGTATTCATAACAGATGCGATTATTGTAGCTATCGGCGGGGCAATCTTTAAAGATGTGGATGGGACGATTTATGGATTTATTATTACCTATCTGCTGACTCTTGTTATTGATAAGATTATGTACGGTATTGATTCCGGAAAGATGACTCTGATCGTAACGGAAAAAGGGCAGGAAGTGGCTGACAAGATAGACAAGTATTCCGGCAGGGGGTCTACCCTTCTGAAAGGACGCGGCAGTTATTCAGGAATTGAAAAAGAGGTGGTTATGTGTGCCTGCAACAATAAGCAGATGTATACCATCCGCAAGATGGTACGGGAGGTTGATCCTTCAGCATTCACGGTCATCATGGAATCTAACGAGGTTGTGGGGGAAGGGTTCAAGGAAGAATAGAAACTTTTCCGTTACTTCTATTAGTGTTACTCCTAAATTTTTAAGAATACATCGTCCGGTAACCAGTCGGACGATGTATTTCGTTATGAGTATTACTATCAAATCTTTTACAATCCCAAATGAAATATAATGTATATCAATTGACGGAATAAAACTAAAAGAGTAAAATTATATTAATATAAATAACTGAAAAATCAGAATATTTTGATTTCATAATTCATTGTATACGTCTGACCGGGAGGTGGTTGAATGGAACGGATAGCCCGCAAGGTGACGATACATAGGAAGCTGGTCGTGGGGATTTTCCTTGTGCTCACCTGCATATGCGCTGTTTTGATGACAAAGGTAAAGGTCAATTATACTTTAGCAGATTATCTGCCGGAAGATGCAGAATCTACGGTGGCCCTCAAGGTTATGGATAAGGAGTTCCATGCAGCAGTGCCGAACGAGCGGGTCATGATCTATGATGTCACTTTACCGGAGGCGCTGGAGTATAAAGAACAGCTCGAAGCAATTGACGGCGTGGATGCCGTGATGTGGCTGGATGATGTGGTAAACCTGAAGGAACCCCTTGAAACACAGGACAGAGATACGGTGCAGTCCTACTATAGGGACGGGAATGCGCTGTTTACAGTGACGGTACATAAGGGGAAAGAGATGGATGCCACCAATGCAGTCTATGAGCTGATTGGCGAAGAAAATGCTGTCGACGGAGACGCAGCCTCCAATGCATTCTCACAGAAAATCTCGGTGAAGGAATCGATGAACGCGATGATGATTCTGGTTCCCCTGATTATTGTGATTCTGCTGCTGACCTCATCTTCCTGGATTGAGCCGGTTCTCTTTCTTGCGACCATCGGGATCTCAGTCCTGATTAATATGGGAAGTAATTTCTTCCTCGGGGAAATCTCTTATATTACCCAGGCAATAAGCCCGATTCTCCAGATGGCGGTATCTCTGGACTACGCGATTTTCCTGCTTCATAACTTTGAAGAGCAACGTAAACTCACGGATGATGTGGAGAGTGCGATGGTAAAGGCGATGCATCTGGCATTTCCTTCGGTAGCGGCGAGTGCGGCAACTACTTTGTTCGGCTTTATGGCGCTGATGTTTATGCGCTTCAGGATCGGTTCAGATCTGGGATTGAACCTTGTAAAAGGCATAATCTTCAGTTATCTGTCGGTTATGGTGTTCCTGCCGGCGCTTACATTATTATGCTGTGGTCTGATTGACCGGACGAAACACAGGAAGCTTATTCCGGAACTGAAACGGGCAGGGGGTGTGCTGCTTAAGCTGCGGATACCGGCATTTATCGTTGTGCTTCTGCTGATTGTTCCATGCTACCTGGCGCAGGCCAGATCGAATTTCATCTATGGCATGGGGGAAGCCAATGCAGCCATGAAGCTGGGACAGGACAGCCGGAAAATCAACGAAGTATTCGGACAGTCGACGTCTGTCGTGCTGTTGGTGCCGAAGGGCGATATGGCTAAGGAACTTCTGCTGAGCAGGGAGTTGGAAAAGATGGACCATGTGAACAGTGTCGTTTCCTATGCGGTAAGTGTAGGCAGTACGATTCCGCCAGGGTATCTGGACAGCCGGATTTTAGATAACTTCTATTCGGAGCACTATGCACGGATTGTGGTCGATACGGATACAAAGGAGGAAGGGAAAGAAGCATTTGATCTGGTAAGCAAAATCAGGAAGACGGCAGGGAGCTATTACAGTGAGTACTATTCATGCGGTCAGAGCACGAATCTGTATGACATGAAGCAGGTCGTATCCAGTGATACGAAACTGGTAAATGGCATTGCAATTGCGGCGATTGCCCTCGTACTTTTCCTGACCTTTAAGTCACTGCTCATTCCGGTTATCCTTTTGTTCATTATAGAAGCAGCCATCTGGATTAACCTGTCGGTGCCATATTTTGCAGGGAATTCTCTTGTATACATCGGCTTCCTTGTCATCAATACGGTACAGCTGGGCGCAACCATAGACTATGCGATTTTTATTACCAGCAATTACATGAACCGCAGAAAGGAAATGGGGAAGAAAGAGGCAATAACGGGTGTGCTGAACCGGAACCTCATTGCAATCATGACTTCTGCGCTGATCCTCGCCTCCGCGGGGTTCTGCCTGAAACTGACCTCTTCCAACCCCATCGTAGCCGAGCTGGGACTGCTGCTGGGCCGGGGGACATTCCTTTCACTGGCGATGGTTGCCGTCATACTTCCTATGCTGCTGCTTCTGCTGGACAAGGCAATCGGGGCAGTAACGTACCACTGTACATTTTACCGGGAGGTGAAGAAATGAGAAAACATAGAACGGGGACAGGCAGATTCCTGTCCGCGATATCAATCCTGTTGTCTGCAGCACTCTGCATGACGGGCATGCAGGTGTATGCCGGGGAGCCCGCGCAGATTACGAAGGAAGAGGTAGTATATTCTTCAATGAAGCCGGACGGGCAGGTGAAGGAAATATACGTTGTAAATGCATTTGATATGCCTCAGGACGGCACAATTACGGACTATGGGGACTATGCCCTTCTGGAAAACCTGACGGATATGGGTGAACTTCATTATACAGGTGATAAAGTGAGTGTGGATGCCAGAAAGGGAAGATTTTATTATCAGGGGAATATGACTGGAAAAAATCTTCCGTGGGTAATAGAGATTACTTATACTCTGGACGGAAAAGCGGTCCCTGCGGAAAAACTTGGCGGCGCATCAGGGAAAATCGGAATCGAGATTGACACAAGGCAGAACCCGGAGGCGGATAAGATATTTTATGAAAAATATATGCTGCAGGTAACAATAACACTGGATACTTCTATCTGCCGTAATATAAAGGCAGAGGATGCGGTGCTGGCAAATGCCGGGTCAGATAAGCAGATCACGTTTACTGTCATGCCTGAGACTGCTGGAAAGATGCGGATCAGTACAGATGCGGATACATTTTCCATGAGTGGTATTTCTATAGCGGCCGTCCCATTTTCGGCGGGGGCGGACATGATTGATATCGGTGAAATCGACAGGCTTACAGACGGACTGAACCAGCTAAGCCAGGGGGTAACAGAACTGGACAGCGGGGCAAAACAGTTAAAAAACGGTGCGTCGGCCCTGCATGGAGGCACCGCGGAACTCAAAAGTGGTGTGAACGAGTTTAATCAGGGGATTGGCCGGCTGAAAGAAGGTGCCGAGAGTATCAGCAGCGGTGCAGGGCTTTTACAGTCAGGGTCGGGTGAGTTTAAGGAAGGTCTGAACCAGATGGCGTCCCTCTCCGATGAACTGCTTAACGGTTCCGGGGAAATCAATCAGGCACTACAGATGTTGAAAGCAGGGGTACAGGATCTTGGAAACCTTGATCTTACACCGCTGAAGGAGCTGCCCGGAGGACTGGACAGTCTGGCCGGTGCGCTGGAACAGGTGCAGACAGGATATGCCGGCCTGTTTCAGGTAATGGACCAGGTTATCGAACAGTACCCAATGCAGGATGTCACGGCAGAAGAATTATATGCGGCTTCGGAAGAACTGAAAGGAACATCTCCTGAGACACAGGCGGTGTTTGGGAAACTGGTAAACAACTATACAGCAGCTATGGCTGTAATCGGAACTTATCAGGGAATCAAACAAAATCTGGAACAGCTTCAGGGCGGGATGACAGAGATGGTGCAGAATCTGCGGGGAATGTCCACGCAGCTAGGAGCTTTGGATGGTATGGACCCGGAAGGCCTGAAAACGCTGTCTGATGGGATGACACAGCTTGCCGGCCAGTACGCCGGATTCCATGAGGGACTGTCCCAATATATGGACGGAGTAAAAAGCCTTGCAGGGGGATATGCAGAAATTCACAGCGGTATCGGCAGTCTGGCGGAAGGAACTGCAGGACTGTCAGGCGGTATCAGCCAGACAGCAGATGGTGCATCCGGCCTGCTTGGCGGTGTAAATAGTCTGGATGACGGGGCAAAGGAACTGTCGGACGGGGCGGCCCAGCTGTCAGGAGGGCTGGACACTCTGAATGAGTCCACGGCAAAGCTGCCGGAAGAAATCAGGAAAGGCATTGATGAAATGCTGGATAAATATACGAACAATGATTTTAAGCCGGTATCTTTTACATCTGTTAAAAACAGAAATGTCGGGGCGGTACAGTTCGTACTCTCTACAGAAGGGATCAGCAGGCCGGAGACTGAGAAGCCGGAGACAGAAGATACAAAAAAAGAAAGTGCATGGGAGAAGTTTATAAATCTTTTTCGGTAGGAGTGAAAAACATGAGTAGTCATAGATAGAATTTGTTATAAAAGTATATCTAATCAGTTAAAGTCCGGACTCCCGCCCGGACTTTTTTGTTTCATAGGATGTACATCCTATAAAGCATTTTCAACTGCGGACATTTCTTTATCTAAATGATAGAAATGCATTATAAAAATCGCGCCAGCGCATAGAGCAATAGGTATTACCAGGTAAACAGCCTCGATAGAATGTATGGCGGAGGGGGACTGCACAGACAGTTTTTGATTATACCCTCCGATTGAAAGAACAAATCCTGTCAGGGCGCCTCCGGTACTGGACGCAAGCTTTTCCATAAAAGTGGCGGCGGAGAAGGTGACTCCCTGTGTGCGGATTCCTGACTTGTATTCTCCATAATCGATCGCATCTGCAATCATAGCATATAAAAGTCCGGTTGCAAATCCATTTCCAAATCCCGAAATAAACATTCCTATATATAAAACAGGCACTTTGCTGCAGATCAGAATCAAAATCCTTCCAAGAATCCCCAGAAAAAATCCAAAGCATACAAGATTTCTTTTCGAAAATCTTCTGTTCAGGCGTGGTATGGTCAGCATTGCAATGACAGAAGCATAGTTCATGAGCGAAAGTGTAGACATCAGTGCGATGTTATGGACCTTGTATTTCAGATAGTACATGGCTCCGGAATTATAGACAGTCATATACACACTATGAAAAAACGTCAGCGCCATCAGGCAGTACAGTGGTACATTGCCCCTTAATCCGCGCAGGGAGTCCCTTACCCCCAGCTTCGCATGCGCCTGCTTCTCAGGCACAGTTTCCCGAATCATAGTATAACAGAATAACAGACAGGCACCGGCAAAAATTCCGTAGAGGGCAGCTGTCTTAAAATAGCCGGCCTTTTCATTTCCGCGGCCCAGATATGCAACTAATGGTATTGTGATGACAGAAGAGACGGCCCCGGCAAGCTGTCCAAAGACCATCCTCCAGGTGTTTACATTCGTGCGCTCCTGCTGGTCGTTAGTCATATTAGGCAAAATGGCGCCAAGAGGAATATTAACCGCTGTGGCTGCAATGCCATAACCGATATATGTGATGTAGGCAAATGCCAGTTTAAAGCCCCCGGACATGTCTGGAGAGAGAAAACACAGCGCTCCGAAAACTCCGAGAGGGACTGCATCGCCTAAAAACCAGGGACGGCATTTCCCCTTTCGGGAGTGTGTATTATCTACCAGATAACCGAAAAACGGATCATTGACCGCATCGAAAATTCTGGCAGCCAGAAACATAGTACCTACGGCTGCCGGATGAATGCCGGCCACGTCAGTATAAAAGTAGGTAAGATACGACATCTGAACCAGCCTTAGTAAAGTAGTTGATGCATCGCCCAGACCATATGCAGTTTTCGACAGGGCAGAAACCTTCGTTTGTTTGCCGGATTCCATGCTGCTCATACCTCCCCGGATGTGTCCGTTCAGGATTCTGAACGGTTACCTGTATTGTACTATATCCACAGGGTTTCCGGTACCTCATTTGACAATTTTGTGATTCATAATATGAATCAGGACTTGCAACTATTGGCTGATATATTTTCCTTTTCTTCGTGTATTCTGAAAAAAAGAAAAGAAAGGAGCAGCAGAATCATGGACAAGAATTTAGTATTTATGTATGTCAGTTCCTGGGCAGAGCACGGCGGTGTTCCGGGTCTGGGACTGTATACGTTTGATCAGCAAAACGGAGAGATCAGGTTTGTCAGGCAGATCAGTAATAAGGAGTCGTTTAACGGCTCATACATTGACAGCCGGAAAAACAAACTGTATGTGAACAACGAGGTCATGCATTTCATGGGTGCACCCTGTTCTTCCGGGCGTATTTTCATATATGATTTAGACCCCGTAAGCGGCGAAGCAAAGGAAAATATGAGACTTGTTACGGAGTGCCCCAATCCGGCTTATGTAACGGTAGATCCAACCGGGATGTATTTATTTGAGGCACATCATTCATTCCCAATGGGAGTAGCGGTTCATAGAAGAAGCGCGGACGGTACAATTGAGACAAAAGTGACTTATGCGGAGGCCGATCTGCAGGTATACAGCCTGAATGAAGCCGGGAATCCGGTGCGCCTGGTAGAAAATGTCAATCACGGGGACGAAACCGGAAAGAAGGAAGCACATCCGCACTGTGCGGTATTTTCGCCCTCCGGGAAGCTGATTGCAGTGGCAGACAAGGGAAATGGGTTTCTGTATCTGTATTCATTTGACTACAATCAAAAAAGGTTAAGACTGCTGAGCAGGACATTAACAGATACCGGGAATGCCTCTCCGCGATATGTCGTATTCCACCCGGAAAAACCGTATCTTTTTGTGAACCATGAGGCGTCATACGACGGCAAATGTTATGTGACGGCCTTTCGTTATGAGGAAGACGGAAATGTGGAAAAAATCTGTATAGAAAATGCACTGGACCAGAGTCTTCCCGTAAAGAAAACGACGAGGCTGGAGCAGCAGGGGTTTGTGATTGATCCCGATGGAAAGTACCTGTATACATTAATCAATGCGGCCGATGTCATCGCAGTGATGGCGATCGATCAGGAGAGCGGGGCATTAACACGGATTCAGAATCTTGGGGTGCCCGGGAACCGGCCGAGAGGGCTGGCGATTTCCCCGAATGGAAGGTATATCGTGTCAGCCTGCCTGGTCGGCGGTGAACTGACTTCCTACGAGATCGCAAAGGATGGTACGTTATCAGCCGCCTGCCAGGGGCCGGTACAGCCGGGGGCATCGTATATATCCTTTTACTGTCCGGAATAGGAGGCAAATATGAAAAGTGTAAAATTAATTGATTTTTCCAGCAGACATGATCAGTATATTCAGAATCCGGACGGCTCATTCAGCCATATGGATGAAGCATACTTTGAGTCGGTGAAAACAGCCCCGGGGACGTGGAGAATTCTCAGTTCAGGAGATTTCTCTTATCTTGTGGAGGGAGAAAATGAAGCGCTTGCAATTGATACGGGCTACGGGGCCGGAAATATCCGTGAATATATGCAGAGCCTTACCGAAAAACCAGTCAAATCAGTGGTGAATACCCATGATCATTTTGACCATACGGCGAATAACGGCTATTTTGAACAGACATTTATGTCGCAGGAGACAGGGCGTCTGGCGACGATTCCTTCCCCCAGCTTTGCGGGAATCACATTTCCGCAGGATTATAAGCGGATTATCATCAGGGAAGGATACATTTTTCATCTGGGGGAACGGGATCTGGAGGTTTTTGCGTTCCCGGACCATGCAGCCGGCAGCATTGTACTGCTGGACCGCCGGGAGAGGCTTCTGTTCTCCGGAGATGAGCTTACAGAAGGAGAAAAGCATCTGAACGGGGGGCTTACCTCTTTTGCGGAAAATTTAAGAAAACTTGCGGCACACCGCGGGGAGTTTGATACATTATGTGCAGGTCAGGGACACTTTGACGCAGCTGTCATTGACAGACTGCTGGCATGTGCGGAATACATTTTAGACGGACACGAGGGAAAAATTCCCCGCCCCCATAAGTTCAGGCTGCCGGAAATCACGGCACCTGACGGCAGCCGGGCCTATCACAGGCAGATGCCGCATCCTGAAGATATGCATTTTGACGGGGAAGGGGCAGATATGTCCTATCTGCGCCGGGTAGAATATGCAGGGACGAGTATCACGTATGACATTCGATTGAGAGAAAAATAAGAGAAAATGAAGACAGGAAGGAAATCATTATGAACAGTCAATATTATGAAATAAAAAATAAATATATACAACTAACCCACCGTCAGGGCGGTGTGGTCTATGAACCGGTCCGTCAGGAGGAACGTGCAGGCACGGGGATTGTACTGATGCATTCGGACGGAGACTACTATGGGTTCATTCCGGCGCCAGAGCTTGCTAAAAGAGGATTTACAGTGCTGGCATCCAATGTAGGGGAATCCAGGGGGCCTTTTGAGGATAAACTGGAGGATGTCGGGAGAGCCCTGGAATATATGCAGTCGTATGAGGGAATCCAGAGGACTGTGCTTCTGGGGCACAGTGGGGGCGCCACTCTGATGAGCGCATATCAGGCAGTTGCAGAGAACGGAGTCTCTATATTTCAGGATGAACACCGGATTGTGAAGATGAGAGACATGAAGAAGCTGCCAAAGGCGGATGCGGTGATGCTGCTGGATTCAAACTGGGGAAATGGCGTTATGACGCTGGTAAGTCTGGAGCCGGGGATTACAGCTCAGACATCAAGCCGCAGCCTGAAGCCCGGATTTGACCTGTTTGATCCGAAAAATGGATTTCATCCGGAGGGCTCCCGGTACTCCGATGAATTTGTTGCAAATTACCACAAAGCGCAGGAGGAACGCAACAACGCATTGATAGCATATGCTCTGGAGCGGCTGGAGAAGATTGAAGCAGGTGCCGGAGATTTTGATGACGATGAACCGTTTATTATTGCTGGCGGCTCACAGATTGCACCGAATAATAAACTGTTCCCGCAGGATATCCGGTATTTATCCCACACGCAGGAAAAATATGACTTAATCCATGCAGACGCAGCCGTAACAAATGAGGTGATCTGTTCTCTGAGAAGCCCGCACTTCGATAAGAATATGGTGACAATGAATAAATTCGCCACAGATATCACAACAATCCGTACATATTTGACCTGCTCCTGCGTCCGCACGAAGGGATTCGGATATGACAGCACCCATATGTCCGGTATTGACTGGGATTCCTCTTTCAGCTGCACGCCGGGAAATATCCGGCATGTGAGGGTCCCTCTTTTGATTATGGGGATGACGGGAAGCTATGAATTTCTGGCTGCGGAAGAAATATATAAGCAGGCACCGGGAAAGGATAAAACGATCGCATTTGTAGAAGGTGCATCTCATAATTTTACTCCGCAGGAGGACGCAAAGGGTTACCCGTTTGGAGATACGGTGAAGAACTGTTTTGACTACATTGCAGTCTGGCTGGATAAACTGGGGGCCTAGAGTGTAAATCTGCCTGTTGAAATACAGAAAGAGATTCTGGTATACTGGTATCAACAATGTGGTGGTTTTACGAAAGAGGGTAGAGGTTAGGGTATGGAGACAAAAAATATTCAGGACTTTCTGGCACTGGCAGAGCTGGGGAGCTCTTACGCCGCAGCAGAGAAGCTGTTTGTATCGCAGTCCACTCTGGTACGTCACATCCAGTCTTTTGAGGAGGAGTTTGGCATCACGCTGTTTGACAGGACAAGGACTGGCTTTGTGCTGAATGAGGCGGGCAAGACATTTCTTCCATATGCGAAAAAGATTGCATTTGCACAGCAGCAGTGCTATAAGGCACTGCACCATGAAGATGAGGAAAGTAATGTCATTAAGATTACGGCATTCGGCAAAATCATCGATCTGCTGATCGATTTTAAGAAGAAATATCCACAGTATACGCTGGAATATTATCATCCGGAGCATGCCGATATGAAGCTGCGTGAGGGACTTCTGGATGTTGTGTTTATGGCTGGGGCAGATAATCTGGATAATGAACTCGTGCTGTATCCTTTTATGAGCATCCGCATGCTTGCAGTTGTATATGATTCCCACCCTTTGGCAGACAGAGGCGCCGTGTCGCTCGAAGAACTGAAGGATGAGAAGTTCGTTGCCATGACAGAGGATGCCACATTCAGCGATATGTTTATGGAGTTTTTTAACAAGCTTGGATTTACACCTGACATTACGGCCACGGCACCGGTGGGGAATGATGTGCTTAAGATGGTAGAACAAAAGATTGGTATTGCGCTGATCCACGGAACACCAGAGTATGCTCCCAGCCGGCCGGGCCTGAAAATTCTGGATATTGTGCCAAATATAGAGTACAATATCGCTATGTGCTACCGCAATGACGGAAGTCTGTCCAAAGCGGCAGAATCATTTATCAGGTTTGCAAAGAAATGGAAGATAAACAATAAAGATATCAATCAAACACTATTAGAATAAAGATAGGCATATTATACAGAAGTCTGGTTTCACCAGGCTTCTTTTTTTGTGATATATAGAAAAAACTGCTGCACATAAAAATAAAATAAAGTAAAAATGCACAATGCGTTTTGCGCATCACAGCATCCAGATTGTGAAGTAACAAAAGCAGGAGACATATGGTAAATTCATTTTAGGGCAAGGAAACAGCATGAAAAATTCAGGTACGGGAGGGATTAATTTGGCGGATAAAAGGTGGATAAGCCATACAAACCGGAGACTGAGACAGAAGCTATATGAACGGGATGCAGATTTCAGAGGATTTCACAGCCATTCTTACCACAAGCATTTTGAGGATTACACGGAATATCGGAGAATGGGTGCCAATGGAAGGATGAAACTGGTTCGGGAATATACCGGTGTCTGGTACAGACAAAAGCTATCGCTGTGTCCGTATCTGCTGATACGAATCCTGTACGTACTATTGTCGGCAGATATGGTATTTATGCTGATTCAGGCAGGATGCAGGTTAGCCCCTACGGCCTGGTATCTGACAATCTCGGAATTCATGACTGTTCTTGTGCTGACAGCACTTAGTTATATACTGCTGATCAACTATGTGTTCGCTCCCAGGGCGATGACTGTCGGGCAATATAAAAGTGCATCCGTTTCTCTGGGCAGGATTTCGCTGGCCGCGGCAGGATGCTTTGCCGCGGATACGTTGTTTGTACTTCTGTCTTTTTTCCTGAGTCAGACAGGCTCGGGAAAAGGTACAGTTATGGCGGCGGCACAATTTCTTGCATGTGTGCTGTCCGCGCTTGCAATGTCCGTTATAGAGAGGCGGGTTCCTTACGAAGTGTGCGCTGCGGCAGAGCCACCCGGGGATGACGGGGTACAGATCACAGTGGATTAAACAGCCGTCTTGAGAAATCATTTATTCAATCAAAGGAGGAAAAATGAAATGAAGAAAAAAATGTTAGCTTTACTTTTGGCCGTGTCGATGACAGTTACGCTGGCAGCATGCGGTTCCATGACGAACAAGGGGGCAGACTCAAAAGGTTCAGGCACGTCTGCGGAAGCGGACAGTGGGGATGCAAAAAGCCACATTCTGGAGAACGGACGTTATGATAAGCTGGTCGTGGCAATCTCGGAAGATCCGCAGGATCTGGAAGGGGACGATGTCAATCTGGGATCAAGATATTACTGGATTTATGGCATTTATGAGTCTCTCTTTGACATGGCAGATGACAATTCCGGGGAGCTGGTCCCATGTATGGCAGAATCATACGAGCCTTCAGAGGACGGAACATCCTGGACAGTCAAGCTGCACAATGACATCACGGACTGGGAAGGAAATAATATTACGGCAAATGATGTGAAATATTGTTTTGAAAAAATTATTGCAGCCGGGCAGGCGATCCGCTTTGATTATTATGATTCCATCGAAGTAATTGATGACTATACCTTTAAAATGAACTGGAAGGAAGTGCCGCCGGCTATTTCAGAAATTGAATTTCCACTGGTACGAACCCTGATTTTTTCACAGAAGGCTTATGAAGACCACGGCGGGATGGCAACGACTCCGGTCGGGACAGGCTGCTATAAGGTGACGGACTTTGTGACCGGTTCCAAAGTTGTGATGGAAGCAAATGACGATTACTGGGGACTGAAGTATCAGGACCAGCTGACGGGACGCCACAAAGCTACGGTTCAGACGCTGGAACTGGATGTAGTAACAGAATCTTCAACGGCAGTTGTAGGATTGGAAAACGGAACACTGGATGTGTGCAGTTATGTGCCGCTTGCGGATGAAGAAAAGTTTACCTCTGATCCACGCTATAAAGTAGAAGAAGTCGTACAGGGCGATTACTGGTATATTGCTCCAAACGGGCAGCGAATGGGAGAGGATTTAAGAAAAGCGGTTTATTATGCAATAGACAATCAGGCTGTATCAACGGCAATGGGCGGACAGTATGTCCCATCCACATCCCTTGGCAATTCTGCATATGCAGATTATGATGAAGCCCTGGAATTAGACGGAACCTATATTACGGATTATGATGTGGACAAAGCAAAGGATTATCTGGATAAAGCCGGTTATAAAGGGGAAACACTGAAACTTATCTGCGTAAACAATGAGACGGCCACAGCGGCAGCGCAGATGATACAGGTGCTGCTAGAACAGGCTGGCATCAAGCTGGAGATCAATGCGGTAACAAATGACACCTATAATACAATGACAAGTCCAACGTATTCGGACCAGTGGGATATGATGATCAACACAATCGGAGGACCGAGCATGGTAGGCTCATGGCATCTGCTGATGGATAATGAAGTAAACAACGGGCTTACATTTTCACTGATTGAGGATTCGAAGCTTCAGGAACTGTATGAGACAGCGACTGCAGATGCAACCCATGATACGGAGCATATGCGCGAGGTTCTGGACTATGTAATTGATAAGGGATATCTGTATTCGATTGCAAATGTCAGTACCGCACTTGTCTATACGGCTAATATGGAAGAGATGTATTACCGCGAAGGATATTACACTCCGGGTGCAGCAAAATTTATTGGACAGGAATAATTCACTAATTCTGGCAGGCATATGCTTTCCGGGTTAGATAAAAAACAGGAGGAGTCCTATGTTTCGATATATTGTCAAAAGAATATTGATGATGATCGTCATTCTATGGTGCGCCGGTGTGGTAATATTTACGTTGACATATCTGGTTCCCGGAGATGTTGCAAGCCTGATGCTGGGAAAAGAAGCCACTGTAGAAGTAATTAATCAAAAACGAACGGTGCTTGGACTGGACCAGCCATATCTGGTCCAGCTGGGCAGATATATGTATGATACTTTTATACGATTAGATTTCGGGGATTCCTGGATATTCAGCAGCTCTGTCATGGCAGAGCTCGCGGTCCGGCTCCCGAGAACGCTGCTGATCGGACTTTCCGCTATGGTGCTGAACGTTGCGATCGGTACGCTCCTTGGCATATTTGCAGGAACACACGAGGGGAAATGGCAGGACTCTCTTGTGATGATTATTGCGATGGTGTTCATATCAGCTCCGGACTTTTTTGTGGCGCTGCTTTTGATCCTTTTGTTCTCCCTGAAGCTGGGGTGGCTCCCTGCATATGGCATTGAGAGTATGGCCTGCTATATTCTTCCGATCATCTCGTGTGCACTCGGCGGAATCGCAGTGAATGCAAGGCAGGCGCGCTCCAGTATGCTGGAGGTGATCCGGGCGGACTTTGTAACAACGGCCAGGGCTAAGGGACAGAAAGAAAAAGTGATCACGAGAAAGCATATGCTTCCAAATGCCATGATGCCGATTATAACAGGCGTAGGGGGCGGACTGGCTATGGTAGTTGCAGGTTCTCCCGTGATTGAATCTGTATTCTCAATCCCGGGTGTGGGCGCCTACATGCTTGCAGGCGTCAATCAGCACGATTATCCGGTGGTGCGGGCATGTGTTATCTTTTTTGCACTGTTCTGCTCCGTGGCAATCCTGATTATGGATCTGTGCTATGCCTTTCTTGATCCGAGGATCAAGGCCCAGTACAGCAAAGGAAAGAAGGTGAAGTAGATGGCAAAGACCAGAAAGGTACATAAACAGAGTCAGACGCTGGAATTCTTTCAGCGCATGACAAAGGCATTCAGTGCAAAACTCGGGATTATCCTTCTGGCACTCATTGTCCTGGTCTGTTTGGCCGGTCCGTTCTTTTCCCCATATGAAGTGAACGGCGTGGACCTGGCTAATATGTATTCCGGCCCATCCTCACAGCATCTGCTGGGATGCGATTCGATGGGGAGGGACTTGTTCACCCGTCTGATGTATGGAGGGCGGTATTCACTGGCACTGGGAATCTGTGCTTCATTATTCGGGGCGGCAGTGGGCGTCATCATCGGGTCTATCGGCGGATATTTTGGCGGCATGACCGAGACGGTTATTATGAGGCTGATGGATGTATGGTCAGCACTTCCGGGGACCATGCTTTGTATTCTTGTTTCCAGTGCAATGGGCTCAGGATTCTTCGCAACCGTGCTTGCCCTTACGGTGGGAGGCGTGCCGGGAACCGTCCGGATGATACGCGGCCAGATTCTGTCGGAGCGGTCCAGGGAATATATAGAAGCGGCCCAGTCTATTAACTGCAGTAATCTTTCTATTATGTTTAAGCATCTGCTTCCGAATGTCATACAGCCGATTATCGTGACTATGACAATGGGAATCGGCTCCTGCATCATTATGGCAGCCTCTCTTTCCTACATCGGATTGGGAATACAGCCGCCGAATCCGGAATGGGGCGCCATGCTTTCCGAAGGGCGCGCTTATATCAGGACGTATCCGCATCTGATACTGGTTCCGGGGATTATCATTGCTCTGGCGGTGTTTGCAATCAATCTGATGGGTGATGGCGTGCGCGATGCACTGGATCCAAAACTGAGAGACTGATAAAAGGAGGAGACAAGATGTCTGATCATAAAAAGGAAATATTCCTCTCTGTAAAAGACCTGAATGTGATTTATACGCAGTCCCATAAGGTAGTCCATGCTGTAAACGGTGTATCTTTTAGCGTGCCAAAAGGTACAACACTGGGGTTGGTAGGAGAGACCGGTGCAGGAAAGACGACGATAGCAAAATCAATTCTTCGGATTCTGCCTGATCCGCCCGCGAAAATACTAAGCGGGGAAATCTGGATGGATGGGGAGGAGCTGCTGAAAAAACCGGAAGAAGGAATGCTGGATGTCAGAGGACAAAAAATTGCTATGATATTTCAGGATCCTATGACAGCGTTAAATCCTTTGATGACGGTAGGCGACCAGATTCTGGAGGTTCTGCTTCTGCATAATAATTATGGCAGAGAGGAAGGCATGAAGCGTGCAGGTGAAATGCTGGAGACCGTAGGGATTCCGGCGGAAAGATATGGAGAGTATCCGCATCAGTTTTCCGGTGGCATGAAACAAAGGGTAGTGATTGCGATGGCGCTTGCATGTAACCCGGAGCTGCTTCTGGCAGATGAGCCGACGACAGCACTGGATGTTACGATACAGGCACAGGTACTGGATCTGATCAACCAATTGAAAGAGAAGTTCAGGACCTCCATGATTCTGATTACACACGATCTGGGCGTGATCGCCCAGACCTGTGATAATGTCGCAGTCATCTATGCAGGAAAAATCGTTGAAAAAGGCTCGAAAGAAGACTTGTTTGACCATCCCTCACATCCTTATACAAAGGGGCTGTTTGATTCACTGCCCAGTCTGGCAGGAGACGACGAGATGCTGCATCCGATTGCAGGCATGCCTCCGGACCCAACAAATCTGCCGCAGGGCTGTGCCTTTTCACCGCGCTGCCCTTATGCGTCAGAGGCCTGCAGGGAGGGTGACATTCCGATGCAGGAAATCTCACCGGGACATTTCTGCGCATGCATCAGGAAAGGGGGACTTAAGTGATGGGTGAAGAGTTTATAAAGGTAGAACATCTGAAAAAATACTTTAAGGTACCTGCCGGAACGAATCATGCGGTTGATGATGTCAGCTTTGCCATTCAAAAAGGTGAGACTCTGGGAGTCGTAGGAGAATCGGGATGTGGAAAGAGCACACTGGGGCGTACTTTGATCCATCTTTTAGAGGCAACAGACGGGAATATCTGTTTCAAGGGACAGGATATTACACATGTAAAAGGAAAAGAACTGAAAAAAATCAGAGAGAAGATGCAGATTGTATTTCAGGACCCTTATTCCAGCCTGAATCCGCGTCTGCGCATAGAAAATACAGTGATGGAGCCTTTAAAGCGTTCCGGACGCTTTCATTCGAAGGCAGAACTGAGGGAAGAGGCGAACCGGCTGATGGAGCTGGTAGGAATTGATGAACGTCTGCGGATGTCCTATCCCCACGAGCTGGACGGCGGACGCAGACAGAGGGTCTGTATTGCCCGTGCGCTGGCGCTCAATCCGGAATTTATTGTCTGTGACGAGCCTGTCTCCGCGCTGGACGTATCAATACAGGCGGCAGTGCTCAATCTGCTTAAAGAGTTGCAGCAGCAGATGGGGATGGCTTATATGTTTGTTACCCATGACTTATCGGTTGTGAGACATATTTCCGATAACATATGTGTGATGTACCTTGGACAGCTTGTGGAAAAAAGCAGTACGAAAGAGTTGTTTAGCAATACACTGCACCCCTATACAAAGGCACTGCTGTCAGCAATCCCTTCTACAGATATTCATCGTCCGATGCAGCGGATTCAGCTGAAGGGTGAAATTACAAGTCCAATTAACCCCCGGCCCGGATGCCGTTTTGCCTCACGCTGCCCGTATGTGCAGGAAAAATGCCATCAGCCGCAGATATTAGAGGAAGTATCACCAGGACACTTTGTATCTTGCTGCCGGAACAAAGAAATCGGATAAGGAGGCAGGCTATGAATGCAATTTCTGCTTTTGCAAATGGAACATTTGATCCCGGGGCATTCAATACGTCTGAGTATGGAATGAATGCTTTTGAAATGCAGTATGTCTATAAAAGCTATAAGGATGCACCGCTGCATCCTTATGTTTTAAAATACTGGAAAGCACGTGATGTGAAGAAGAAAATATACGATCTGGGGAATCATGGCAGGGTATATTCCGTCCTTTCCCCCCTTCAGGCAGAGATGGGGCGAAGCTATCCGGTTATCTACTGCTATCATGACAGCTCGGATGACATATTCTGTGCCGAGACTTATGGATATAGTGACCTGATTGCAAAGGAGAAGCTCATCTGCGTATATCCCGAGTACCATCTGAAAGAACTGAAAGGGTTGGAGGATGATTTCCGATATATCATGCATCAGTTAGAAGAAAACGGATATGCCGTTGACCGGGAACGGATCTACGTAACTGGTTTTGGCTATGGGGCATCGGCTTCGGCCAAACTGACAGTACGGTTAAAGGACAGGCTTGCAGGCACGGGCCTCGTATGTGGAGCACATATATTCAGAGGCAGTGAGCTCGCAGGAATTTTAAAGGAATCTGTGAAAGAATCCTGTCCGAGACAGGCTCTTATCTGCATCGGAGGAAAGATGGATGGGAAAAATATCTGGCCTCTGGAAGAGGAAGCGTATATCACTACATTTAATCAATGGATGCTGAAATTTGCACAGGCAGAAAACTATCAGCAAATCAGCCTCGCCAGATCTCAGGATATCTTCCATAACTCTGAGGACAGAGTAAAGCGTGAATTTGGTCTGGATTTTGATCATACGTGGATGGATTATATGGAGGGAACCTACTGGTACTGCGGACAGTATGAAAATGTATCGAAGGTGCCTGTGGCCAGATTTATCAGTGTAGAGGGACTTCCCCATATACATTGTAAAAATGTGGCTGTACAGGTATGGGAATATTTGAAACGATTCCGAAGAGACCCCGCTTTTGGGACATTGGAATACATACAGGAAAAAGAGACACAACAGCCGTTTTGAAAGGAAAAGGAGGAGCTGCCATAAAACAGCTCCTTCTTTTTATTTGGCTGTAAATGCCGGTAAAGCAGTGTTTAAATTGCTCCGGCCCTTTTCCAATACTTCCTAAGCTCCTCATATGCCGAGTAAGTAGTATCGGTATTTTCATAATTAAAAACAGCCGTTTTTTCCGCATCCTTTATCAGAATACAGGAGCCAGCTCTGGATGAGGCATAGGCCTGATATGTGCCAAGACGGTCACTGCACCACAGACCGTACATGTTACCGCCATTTGATGTACTGCCGTCCAGACATTTTCCGTAATCAGGTTCTTCTACGAATGAGATTTCCTGTACATTCTTCAGAAGAAATGTGGCGGAGTCAGATTCCCCACCGGAAAATGTGACGGAAAGGTCATTTTCTGAGAACTGCATGGAGGCACCGGGCTGGGAATAAAAGAAATAATATACGCTAATCAGTACAAGGACCGCCAGCAGAAAAAGGGTGTTGCGTTTTTTAAAATCTCCATGAAACATAAAATCTCCTCCTAAAAGTTTTCTCTTCTTATTTTGATTATAAATGTATATGAAGGAGAGAGCCCCTTATATTTTGCATTACAGAGACTGAAATGTGCATCATACAAACTTTTATTTCCTGTTTACAATATAAAGAAAGAAGGGCTGTATTTACAGTTCTGCGGAAGGGACGCAAGGAGGTAAAAATAAGGATGACAGAGAAAATCAATCTGGCAGGGAACCCGTTCTACTTAACGGGAGAGCAAATCAAGTGGGTAGAAGATGCTTATCAGAAACTTACTGTGAAACAAAAGATAGGACAATTGTTTTGTGTTATGGGGCAGGATTACAGTATTGAGGAGTTGACGAATATGGCTGCAGAGCAGGGAGTAGGAGCCGTGCTCTACCGTCCGGCCCCGTCAGGGGAAATCCGGGAGAACTATGCAAGGCTCGATGAGGCAGCCCCGGTACCGTTACTGAAAGCAGCCAACCTGGAAGAGGGTGGTGCGGGAGGAACTGCGGAGGGCACACTGTTCGGATGGCCGATGATGGTCGCAGCGACAGATGATTTGTCGATGGCGGAGAAATTTGCACAGGTCTGTGCGGCAGAGGGGCGGGAAATCGGTATAAACTGGACCTTCTCTCCGGTCTCGGACCTGGATCTGAATTTCAGGAATCCCATTACGAATGTCAGGTCCTATGGAAGCAGCCTAAAGCGCGTCATGGCGTTTACCGAGGTTTACATGAAGACAGTACAGGAATGCGGCGTGGCGGCATGTGCAAAACATTTTCCCGGGGACGGTGTCGATTTCAGAGATCATCATCTGCACCCTACTTATAATAGTCTTTCATCAGAAGAGTGGTATGCATCCTATGGAAGAATCTACCAAAACATGATAGACAAGGGACTTCTCAGTATCATGGCGGGCCATATTGTACAGCCGAATGTGGCAATGAGAAAAAATCCGGATCTTACCATCGGGCAGTGCCTGCCGGCATCACAGAGCAGGGAACTGCTGACGGGAGTTTTAAGGGAAGAGTTCCACTTTAACGGGGTGATAACGACCGATGCTACAATTATGGGTGGTTATTGTATGACGATGCCCCGGCGGGAAGCTATCGTGGCTTCCGTCATGGCGGGCAGTGATATGCTTGTTTTCAACACGGATTTTCAGGAGGATTATCAGTATATGATGGATGCCTTAGAAAGTGGTGCATTGACAGAAGAAAGACTGAATGAGGCTGTTCTGCGTGTCCTTGCATTAAAAGCAGCTGTGTGTCAAAGGGCATTTGTGCAGCCCGAGACAGATGCCCGCGGATGGCACAGAGAGTGTGCAGATAAGGCGGTGACACTGGTAAAGGATATCCAGCACATTCTGCCGGTGACAACAGATAAATACTCCGTGATTCGGCTGATTGTAATCGGAAAGGATGATATACGGGGAAAAAGTATGACTGCGACAGCCGTTTCCTATCTTGAACAGGAAGGCTTCAGGGTGGAGGTATACGAACCTCTCAGGGATGACCTCCACGGCAGTAAAGGTCTTCCCGGGGACAGGCTGACCCTGTATCTGGCGAACATGGAAACGGCGAGCAACCAGACAACGGTACGTATCGGGTGGTGTCCGAAGCATGCCCTCGAAATACCGCGCTTTGTTATGGAGGAGGATGCAATTTTTGTATCCTTTGCAAATCCTTACCACTTGCAGGATATCCCAAGAATCCGTACATATATCAATGCCTATACGGCAACCGAAGATAGCATTTATGCAGTACTCGATAAAATTATGGGAAAAAGTGAATTCAAAGGCGTGAGTCCGGTAGACGCATTCTGCGGGCTTGCGGATACGAGATTATAACAGTACAAATACCAAAAGGAGGGAACGAAATTGCAGCCTGAAGAAGTAAAAGTAAGCTGGCTGGATGTCAGAATAGCGGTGGCAGTTATGCTCTGCAGCCTGACTGCGGCAATGCTAAATCATTTTGGAATCAAATTTACGTTTGGAGAGATGAAACTGGAGGTGATACAGAAAATGACAGCATGTATAGCATGCCTGCTGTGCTGCCAGGATAATACGAAAATCAGCCTGAAGGCAGGAATAAACCGTTTGATCATTACGGCGCTGGGCGGGATTGTCGGTATCGCTGTCATCCTTATTGATGGTGCACTGGGAAATGAGTGGGGGCTTTCTGTCATGGTCGGGGCGGGGGTTTTGCTGACCCTGTTTCTGTGCAAAGCAGCCAAAGTACCTTATATCAATGCGAGGATTGGCGGGGTCACTTTCGTACTGGTATCCTGCACTCTGTCCGGAAATGCCAGGATATGCTATGCAGTGTTCAGGCTCATTTCAACATGTTACGGCGTACTGGTTGTCATGCTCGTGACATGGGTATTCAGTAAGGCAGTAAGAGAAAAGCCGGATAAGTGTCAGGGGGAAGTTCTGAAAGCATGAAAACGCAGTCTAATATTGAGAAAAGGGATCTGACAAGCGGGAGTGTGTTTCAGACACTGATCGTATTTTCACTTCCTTTTATGCTCTCTACATTACTTCAGACATTGTACAGTATGGTGGACATGATGGCGGTCGGAAATTTTGTCGGGAAGGAAGGTTTGTCTGCCGTAGCAACGGGCGGACAGCTTATGGAGCTTATCACCGTATTCTGTGTCGGGTTTTCTACAGCGGGACAGATTATCATCTCCCAGCATATGGGGGCGCATCAGGAAGCAAAAGTCTGCAGGATCAGCGGTACTCTATGTACAATACTGGCAGGACTGGCTCTCTTCTTAACGGCAGTGGGTATTCTGGGGGCAGATGTATTTCTGAAAATTTTGAACATACCGCCGGAAGCGGCGGGCCATGCACATACATATGTTACCATCTGCAGTCTGGGAATTTTGTTTACAGGATTCTACAATATGATTGCGGCAGTGTTCCGGGGCATGGGGGACAGCAGACATCCGCTGATCTTTATCGCCATTGCATCTGTTATTAATATTGTACTGGATCTGTTCTTCATCGGGGTTCTGAAGTGGCAGGTGGCAGGCGCCGCTGCCGCAACAGTGATTGGACAGGCATCCTCTGTAATATGTTCCGTCATTTTTTTGTACCGGCATCAGAAAGAGTTTTATTTTTCGTTCCGGCTTCAGAATTTCAAACCGGACAGACGAATGGCAAAGCTGCTGCTGAGTCTGGGCATCCCTCTTGGTTTACAGTCCAGTGCAGTACAGATTTCATTTCTGTTTGTTAATAGTATGATTAACGGGCTCGGCGTATCTGTGTCTGCTGTATTCGGGGCAGGGCAGAAATTGAGGAATATACCGGGCATCATGACGCAGGCAATCGGGCTTGGGGCCACCGCGATGATCGGGCAGAGCTTTGGCGCGGGGTTAACAGATCGGGTGTCAAAAATCTATAAGAGTGGCTGCATGGTAAATGCAGCGATCGGAACCGTGATAACCGTTGTATTCTTTCTTTTTCCGGAGGCATCCTTCCGTCTGTTTACTACGGATAAGGGAGTGCTTGAATATGCACCCGTATTTATGTTTACCCTGTTGATTGAAATACCTGCCAAGATCTTCATGCCGAGCGGGAGCGCCCTGATAAGCGGCGTAGGAAATACAAGGCTGTCTATGACGCTGGCATTGTGTGATGCATTTGCCGGAAGAATATTCCTGACCTGGCTGTTTGGAAATAAGCTGGGACTCGGTGCCTTTGGATGCTTCTTAGGATACACGCTGGCTACTTATGTGACTGCTGTCCCGCAGGTGGTTTATTATCTGGCCGGAACATGGAAAGGGCGGAAGCGCCTCATTGCAGAATCGTAGAAAGGAGAGCAGTATATGCGAGTTGGTGCGGGGAAAGCGAGAATAATTTTAAAAGAGGAATTCATGGAGCCGGAGGAATTTGGAAGCATTCATCTCCCGCTTCATGCCCGGGCACTTTTCATCGAAAGTGTGAACTGCGTACTGATCGTCTCACTGGAATTGACATCGCTGCCGGATACAGAAGCCAATGAGATGAAACGGGAGATTGCCGGATATACCGGGCTGGGGGAAGAACAGATATGGATATGCACGACGCATACCTTTTCCGCGCCACATCTTGGGATAGTCCGTGATGGAAAAAAGGAAGATAGAGTGTCCGTGGAATACGGATATCTGGAAGCTGTGAAAACAGCCGTATCAGAGGCAGTCCGGATGGCAGCGGACAGTCTGGAGGACGCAGGTTTGCAAATCGGAACGGGGTACTGTGATATCAATACCGGAAGAGATGTCGAACTTCCGGACGGATGGTGGATCGGGAAAGGGGATGGGCTGACTGACCATGAGGTTACTGTTCTTCGTTTCCTCGGCCGGCATGGCAGGACAATTGCCATACTCTACCACTATGCCGTGCAGTCTTCTGTCCTGGACGGAATGCGTTTGAGTTCAGGAATGAAAGTCGTTTCACCGGACATTACAGGAATCGCCGGTAATACCATTGAAAAATATTATGAGGAAGACGGTGCATATGCCCTGTTCCTTGTCGGGGCGGCAGGGGATCAGGCACCGGTTGAAAAGGCAGTTGCTGAAACATATAAAAATGGAAACAAGGTTATAACGGATGCGGGGGAACAAGCAATTTCTGTCTGCGAGAAGCTGGGGAGGAAGCTGGGACGCACTGTGATTGAAATATCACAGCATACGCAGTGTGTGCGCGAAAACGGTAAAGTTTCATTGGGAAAGATTTCGTTCAGAGTTCGCGGCAAGAAAATGGAAGCCAATGTGAAACACCTTTATCCGGCCAGGGATTACGTCTATGTACCGGACCAGGAGCGGGAAGTTTGTGTGGAGGCCTTATGCCTCGGAAATCTCGCAGTTATAGGAGTAAAGCCCGAACTAAACTGTATTACAGCCATTGGGATTAAGGAACGGTCGCCCTTCCCTTATACAATCATTGCCACTATGGTCAATGGTTCTGCAAAATATATGGCAGATAAAAAATCGTATGAGCGCTGTACATATGAAGCAATGAATTCGCCGTTCTATGCAGGAGCAGCCGAAATCCTGGCCGAAAAAGCAGCCCTTCTGCTGGAACAGATGCAGGCAGAAAATTCATTTTTAAATCATACAGGAGATAAAAAATAGATGAAAGCATTTATATTTGATTTAGACGGTGTGCTGGTATTTACGGACCGGTTCCACTATCAGGCATGGAAAACGATTGCAGACCGTATGGGGATTTCCTTTGACGAGTCGGTGAATGACCGTCTTCGGGGAATAAGCAGGGCGGAGAGTCTGGAGATTATTCTGGAAAAGTATGACAAAGCATTGCTGTCAGATTCTGAGAAAAGGGACCTGCTGGAAGAGAAGAACCAAATCTACAGAAAATATCTCTCTGGAATGACACCCGAGCATGTTTCACCGGAGGTCAGGGAAACGCTGCTGAGTCTGCGTGAGGCAGGGTTTAAACTGGCAGTGGGCTCATCCAGCAAGAATGCCATTTTTATTCTTGAACAGACAGGATTGATGGATATATTCGATGCAATAGCAGATGGGAACCATATTACCCGTTCCAAACCGGATCCGGAGGTGTTCCTGAAGGCGGCTGAATATCTGGGGGTCGAACCGGCAGACTGCATGGTCGTGGAGGATGCATATGCAGGGATTGAGGCAGCCAGAGCGGCCGGAATGAAAACAGCCGGAATCGGAACCGCTTCAGGAGATGAACGGGCAGACTATAAAATACAGTCATTCCGGGAGCTGTTAAAAATCGCCGGAATATAAGAAAAGACAGAGAATGCTTTATTCCCGCGGGCGTCTGGGCTCCTATAGAATAAGGTTTTCTCTGTCTTTCATTCATTGATTATAAAAAATACCAGCTATTGTGCGTAAATCTTTACAAGTTCTACAGTGATATCCGCTGCCAGATCCATTCCCTCGGCAGTGATATGCTCATAAGGCCCATGATAACCATGTCCGCCTGTTCCCAGATTCGGGCACGGCAGGCCCTTAAAGCTTAACTGTGCCCCGTCTGTGCCTCCGCGGATTGGAAGTACGAGCGGTGTGACTCCGGCATTCTCACATGCTTTTTTTGCATTCTCGATGAGGTGTCTGCAGCCATCGATAACTTCTGACATATTGCGGTACTGCTGTGTAATCGTCAGTTTTGCCGTTCCTGCGCCCCACTTCTCATTGATGAGTTTCTCGATGTGGCGGAGTGTCTCCTGACGTACTTCGAATACCGCCGGGTCATGGTCGCGGACAATATAATTCAGTTCGGCATGTCCAACTTCACCGGACATGCTGACCAGATGATAGAATCCCTCGTAATCTTCCGTGCCGCGCGGAGTGTCCCCTGACGGAAGCATGGAGTTGATTTCCATAGCTACCAGGCTGGCATTGATCATTGTGTCCTTGCTGGAACCGGGATGCACGTTGATACCTTCGATTTCGAAAACTGCCTTGCAAGCATTGAAATTCTCAAACTGAATCTCTCCCTCAGTATCCCCGTCCAGAGTATAACCAAATTCCGCACCAAATTCTTCGACGTTAAAATGTGATGCCCCGGTACCGATCTCTTCATCTGGTGTGAATGCAATGGACAACGGTCCGTGCGGGATGTTCTCCGCATTCAGACGCTCGATCATGGTCATGATCTCTGCGATGCCGGCTTTGTCATCGGCCCCCAGAATGGTCGTCCCGTCACTTGTGATCAGGGTGCGCCCCTTTAAGTCAGGCAGATGTTTGAATGTTTCAGTGCTGATGGTACGTCCGCTTGTCCCCAGAACAAAGTCTTTTCCATCATAATTCTCTGTAACGACCGGAACGATCTCATGGTCACAGAAATCAGAAACTGTGTCCATGTGGGCGATAAAGCCCAGCTTTGTCTTGTCCTCATATCCGGGAGTTGCAGGGATGTGGCCGTATACATAACACTGCTCATCCACTCTTGTGTCAGACACCCCAAGGTCCTTTAACTCCTGTACAAGCACATGTGCCAGGTCAAACTGGCAGGCAGAAGATGGAACAGTCTCGCTGCTCTCATCACTTGGTGTACGCACAGTGACGTACTTCAAAAGTCTTTCATAAGCTCTCATAATGACATTCTCCTTTTTTTATGACATTTCCTGCTGAATATTATACCATAAATACTAAACTCGTGAAATACCTCGTTAAGTATTTTGGTGAAAGCCTGCTGACAGGATCAGTTCTATACATTTTATACATTATTTGATACAATGTTACACAAAAGAAACAGCAAGGAGAATCTTCTATGAGTACAATCGGGTATATCAATGTTGCTTTGGAGTTTTTTGGCGGCCTGCTTTCCCTTATTTTTATACTCTGCCTCTGTATGTCCAACCATACAAAGGAGAAGCTGGACCGGCTGTATATACGGGTTCTTGCTGTAAATACCATAGTATTATTCTGCGATGCCGCTGCATGGCTTTTTAAAGGCAGATCCGGTACCTTCTGTTTCTGGGCCGTGCGGACTGCGAATTTTTGCGTATATGTTTTTGGGTATGTGCTTCTGGCCGTGTTTACGGATTATCTGACCGGTTTTATTGCTTCCAGAGGGGCAAAGATTACGAGGACCCCACTGCGGATTATGTGGTGTTTTACGTCTCTGGCCATTTGTCTTGTCATTGTTTCCCAGTTTACACATATGTATTACTTCATAGACAATGGGAATATTTACCACCGGCAGGAATGGTTCTGGGTATCCCAGATGTTTGGAGTCATCTGCATGCTGCTGAACAGTACCCTCCTGATCCGCTACAGGAAATGGATGACGGGCCGGGAACTGGGCGCTCTGGGGGCATACATCGCCATGCCGGTTATTGCCCTTGTGATCCAGATGTTTATTTACGGGGTTGCCGTCCTGTATTTGGCCACGACGCTTTCTGCACTATGTATTTATATCAGCATACAGGTGGAGCAGTCACATAAACTTGAGCAGGAGGAGCTTGAACTGGAAAAAAAACGCACCGCGATTATGCTCTCGCAGATCCAGCCTCATTTTTTATATAATTCCCTCTCTGTCGTGAAAGGCCTGTGCCAGACAGATCCCGGGCAGGCAGAGCTGGCGGTAGACCACTTCTCGGACTTCCTGCGGGGGAATATGGACTCTTTAACCAATCCGGATCTGATTCCTTTCGAACAGGAGCTTTTGCATACACAGCATTATCTGGAACTGGAGCAGATGCGTTTCGGCGAACGGGTTAAGGTAGTCTACGATACACCTGCCCTTCAGTTTATGGTTCCGCCCCTCACGCTGCAGCCTATCGTAGAAAATGCTGTCCGGCATGGCATCACGAAGTGCGAGGACGGGGGGACGGTTACAATTGCTACAGAAGAAACAGCATCCGCCTATAGAATCATTGTTACAGACAATGGGGCCGGTTATAATACGGCCAAGCCTGTAAAAAACAACACACGGCACATTGGTACTTCCAATGTTAAGAAAAGGCTGCAGTCACAGTGCGGTGGCGAACTCACGATTCAGAGTGTGGAGGGAGAGGGAACAACGGCTGTGATAACAATCCCGAAGGAGGAAAATCCATGATATTTATTGCGGTAGATGATGAACCAATCGTCCTTAGTGTCCTGACCCGGGTTCTGTCCGAGGTTGAGCCATCCAGTGACATACACAGCTTCGGCAGTGCACGAAAAGTCCTGGCAGCTCTGGAAGGCGGCCTTCGGCCGGATGTGGCTTTCCTGGACATTGAGATGTTCGGAATGAACGGCCTTGAGCTGGCGAAACATATCCGTGAGGTTTCCAACAAAACTAAAATCGTATTTGTGACCGGATATCCTCAGTACGCACTGGAGGCTTACCGGCTCCATGCAAGGGGGTATTTGCTGAAACCGGTATCCATCAAAAAGGTCCGCGCGGAGCTGGAAGAGTTAAAAAGCCCCCCACTGCAGGATTATGGACGCATCCATGTACAGACTTTCGGCAATTTTGAAATATTTGCAGACGGTAAGCCGCTCCATTTTAAACATTCAAAAACGAAAGAGCTCCTTGCATTCCTGATCGACCGCCGCGGCTCTGCCGTGAACACAAGTGAACTTTGTGCGGTGTTATGGGAACAAAAGCCGGACAGCCGATCTGTCAGGAGCCATCTGCGGACATTGATAGCCGATTTAAACCACACGCTGTCGGATGCCGGAGCGGAAGAAATTCTGATCAAAAAACGAAACAGCTTTTCCATTGACTGTCAGCAGCTTGACTGTGACCTGTATGATTTCCTGCGCCGGGAGACTTATGCGGTCAATTCTTACAATGGGGAATATATGTCGCAGTACAGCTGGGCGGAAATGACACTGGCCACTTTAGAACAGCAGGAATAGGTCATTTGCCGACTTTCATTTCTTTTGCGCTTCTTTTGCGCTCTCTCTGCTATAATGGTCCCAAAATTCGCAGAGGGGGAATCGAATTTATGAAGTCAATTCAGACAAAATTCATTGTTTTAATATTAGGCTGTGTCCTGAGTTCATCATTTGTCATCGGAGGTGCGGGGATTCTCAGTTCCAAGAAAGTAGCGGATGAGGATTCTGCACGTATTATGAATCTCCAGTGTGAGAATAATGCAGAGGACATCAATGGCCTGCTTTCGCTGATTGAACAATCCGTTAATACGCTTGCCGTCTATGCCAGCGAAGAACTGACGGATGTGGAACGGCTCAAGACAGATCCTGCTTATGTCAGTGAGTATACTAAAAATATCCGGTCTGTCGCCGTAAATGCAGCCAATAATACTGAGGGAGCCCTTGCCGTTTATGTCCGGTACAACCCAGAATTTACGGAGCCTACATCGGGACTTTTCTGGAGCAGGACTGCTCTGGATAATACCTTTCAGCAGCTGACACCTACAGATTTTTCCCGCTACAGCCCGGATGATGTGGAACATGTAGGCTGGTATTACATCCCGGTAAAGAGCGGGAAAGCAACCTGGCTGGAGCCCTATGAAAATAAGAATATCAATGTTGAGATGATCTCCTATGTTGTCCCGCTCTATGCAGATAATACAACAATCGGTGTCGTGGGTATGGATATTGATTTCAACGTTATTAAAGAAATTATCGCATCGACCAAGGTCTACCAGTCAGGATATGCATTTCTGACTGATGAGGATGCAAACATCATGTATCATAAAGAACTGGAAAAAGGAACGGCCATGTCCGGTCTGGAAACCACTCTTCAGCCGGTGGCAGAGGAACTGAAAAACGGCGGCGGAATTAATCACTTGTTTCCTTATTCATGGAGATCTGAAAAGAAGGAGATGACCTTTGCTACTCTGATTAATGGAATGAGACTTGCAATTACTGCCCCTGCCTCTGAGATCAATGCAACTAAAAATACTTTGATTTTGCAGATGAGTATTGCATCGGTGGTAATTGCACTATTGGCGGTCCTGCTGACAATTTATATGACACGCCGCCTGATCAAGCCGCTCCGTGAACTTAATACGGCGGCACAGAAGATTGCGGGAGGAGACCTCTCCGTTTCCCTGTCTTACCAGACAAAAGACGAAGTCGGCACACTGGCAGACAGCTTCCAGCAGACAGTCAACCATCTTAGGAAATACATTGATTACATTAACGGTCTGGCCTATCGCGACGGCCTTACCGGGGTTAAGAATAAAACGGCTTATCAGGAAGCAGTGGCCCTTCTGGAAGAGAAATCCCGGACAGGAAAGCCAGAGTTTGCAATGGTTGTCCTCGATATCAATAACCTGAAGACGGTTAATGATACCTATGGCCATGACTTTGGAGATATGGTTATCATCGAGGCATGTAAGGTCATTTGCAAGGTCTTTAAGCGCAGTCCTGTCTACCGCACCGGCGGGGATGAATTTGTGGTTATTCTGGAGAACGGTGATTACGACCACTATGAAGAACTTCTTGACCGGTTCCAGATGGCACTGGATGAGTTTAATGAATATGCAAGACACGACGGCAAACTGTCTATTGCACGCGGCATTGCCGTATATGATGAATACATTGACCTGTCCGTTGATAATGTATTCAAACGGGCGGACGAAGCCATGTACCAGAATAAAATGATGATGAAAAGGATGCAGAAGGAAGAGGCCAAGGCCGGTCTCGAATCCGCGCAGGAATCCGGGGCGCCGGATCCATACTGATATACATGAAAACTGTTTAAGGCCGGAACATGAAAAAGGTCCGGCCTTAAGTATAAATATATTTTGTTTTATCATGAACACTGCTGCCCTCAATAAGCCGTGTCTTATAATAAACTCTCATGATCTCTTCGTTCTCATCTTCAATATGTCTCAGCAGGTGCTTCACTGCAGCCAGATGCCTTTTTGTATGTGTCCCTTTCACAAGTGTCAGCTCCATGCCCAGGAGGCTGACCGGGGGCAGGGCATCAAAGCCGAGCAGAGAGATGTCTCTTGGAATACGAATATGACGCTCTAAAAGAGCCTTACTCACGCCTAATGATACGACCGAGCTTTCCAGAACAAAGGCGGTTGTCTGCTTTAGCCCCTCGTCCAGATGATGGCACATCGATTCATATACTGTGTCTACATCACTTCCCAGATGCCAGATCCGGCTGCTCGCATCCCCGCATTCCCGCTTTGCCATTTCCAGTACAAATGCCTCTCTTCTTTCGATAAAATTAAAAATATCTATATTCTCGGCAAGATAGATGATGTGGCTGTGTCCTTTGTCTACCAGATAATCCACCGCCCGGCCGATTCCTTCTCTGTTATCTATAAGAAAGCTGTCAATGCCTTCTTCGTAAAACAGATTATCTCCGGTGACAATCGGTATGTTTAATTTTAGGAACGGGTAAATGTCACTGTGGCGCATTTCCGCAGCCATAATGTAGATCCCCTTCACGTCCAGCCTGCGGCATTCCAGGAGCAGTTCATCCAGACTCTGTGCCTGTTCCAGAAATACCCTGTGGTAAAACTGGTAACCGCTGTTCTGGACAGTCCGTTTGATTTCAAGCAGGACAGGGTGGTTCTCATCACTGCGGTTCATGATAATGCCGTTCTTGATATAATTTATCATCATAACAGCGCCTTTCGGAGACTTTTCCGTCAGGCGTGTCTCTTTTAAGAAAGTTTCTTCTTTTTCCCGTATATATTCGAGTATCCGTTTTTTCGTCTCTGCATTCACTCCCGGACGGTTGTTTAATGCAAGAGAGACGGTCGCCGGGGATACACCGAGCTCCTCTGCAATTTCCTTTGATTTTATACGCATATACCTGCCCTCATTTACGTGCATAGTAACCTGTTGCTTTGTATTATATCCTCCCTTGTATTGAAAAACAATATGCAATGCAAACAGTACACACTAGCATTCATTTAAAGAAAATTTAAAAACATGTTATTTTTGTATAAATTTTTTTAGCCACGGCCCCGGAATTTATTTTCAAATTCTCGAAAACATAGAAAAAAGCAAAGGGGATTGAGGGTAAAAAGAAAAAATGATAAGGTGGATTCAGATAAAGAGAGCGCGCTTTAGTATCGAATGAAAGAAAAGTGGAAAGATAGCGGAGGTAAAATCATGGCTAAGAAGAATTACGATACTCTGTCAAAAGACATCGTGAAATATGTAGGGGGAACGAAAAATATCATTTCCCTCGTCCATTGCGCAACCAGACTGCGGTTCAAGGTGAAGGATCATGACTGTGTCGATAAAGAAAATTTAAGTCAGCTGGAAGGTGTGATTACAGTGCTGGACAGTGGCGGACAGATACAGGTGGTAATAGGAAACCATGTTTCAGACGTTTACGAGGCAGTTTTCAAAAATACAGATTTAAAACAGGAAAATCAGGAGGCACAGCCGGAAGAGGGAACTAAGAAGAATCTGTTAAATACCTTTATGGATACGATATCCGGGATCTTTGCACCGGTACTGGGCGCAATGAGCGGCGCAGGTATGTTAAAGGCGCTGCTGATTCTCTGCACGACATTTGGAGGGCTCACGGCGGATATGGGGACCTACCGCATTCTTTATGCGGCGGCAGATGGTGTATTTACATTCATACCGGTATTTCTGGCTTTTACAGCGGCTAAAAAATTCAAGGCGAATGAATTTGTTGCGGTTGGTATTGCGGCGGCCCTTGTGTATCCTGACCTGACGGCGGCGTATTCAGCAGGAGAAGCACTGACATTCCTAAAGATTCCGGTTGTCCTTGTCAGCTATACATCTTCTGTTATTCCGATTATTATTGCAGTGTATGCCCTGAGTAAGCTGGAAAAGGTACTGAAGAAAATCGTACCGGCTGTTTGTAAGACGTTCCTGACACCACTTGTCAGTCTGGCTGTCATGGTCCCGGCGACGTATCTGCTCATCGGGCCGATTGCGGATACAGCAGGAAAATTACTCGCATCCGGCTACACAGGACTTGTGGCCCTGAACCCGGTTATTGCGGGAGGCTTACTCGGCCTGATCTGGCCGGCGGCAGTTATGTTCGGCGTACACTGGGGATTTGTGCCGATTGTTATGAATAACATTGCGGAATATGGAAGAGATACCTTATTTACGATTACAGGACCAAATAACATGGCTCAGGCAGGTGCAACATTAGGTGTATTCTTAAAGACAAAGGATAAAGCAGTGAAGGAAATTGCGGGACCGGCGGCTCTTTCAGCGGTTCTGGCGGGAATCACAGAACCCGCAATATATGGTGTTACCCTGCGCTTTAAGAGACCATTTTTCATAGGTGCGGTGTTCTCCGGCATAGCGGGCGCAATCGTAGCGGCAGCCGGCACAGGTGCCCCTACGCTGCTTGGGACGAGTATCCTGACATTGCCGGGGTATATCGGAGTCGGATTCGTTGGATTTCTGATTGCCTGTGCAATCGCTTACTTCGGATCAGCAATCGTGACCTATTTCTTTGGATACAGTGATAACATGCTTCCAAAACCAAAACAGGATGCAGCTTCTTCTGAATCGGTTACCAGAGAAGAAAAGGCAGGTGCAGTTAAGGGGAAAATTACGGATGCCGAGATTGCGGCTCCCGTCAGCGGGAAAGTCATTTTGCTGTCAGACGTAAAGGATGAAGCATTTTCCGGAGGTGCTTTAGGACAGGGGATTGCGGTCATCCCGGAGGATGGAAAAGTTTGTGCCCCCTGTGACGGCATCGTCAGTGTAATGTATCCCACAGGTCATGCCATCGGTATTACTTCGGATACCGGGGCAGAGATTCTGATTCACATCGGAATGGATACAGTAACACTAGACGGAAAGGGATTTGATATAAAAGTTAAGGAAGGACAGAGGGTCCGGATGGGTGAACTTCTGGTGGTGGCCGATTTAGCTCAGATTAAAGAGGCAGGACTCGACATTACGACACCGGTAATTATAGCAAATACAGAAGAATATCTGGAAGTCAGGCCATTTAAACAGGAAAGTGTCAGGCAGGGGGAACGTCTGCTGGCATGTATAGGGAAATAGCGTGGAAGAAGAGGAGTATCAGATGAGCAGATTAGAAGTGGATCAGAATCAAAGTAATTTTGTTCTGGACGGGAAACCGTTCTTTTACCTTGGAGATACGGTATGGAGCGCTTTTACGAACATCACGACGGAAGAATGGGAGTACTATCTGAAGAAACGGAAGGAACAGGGATTTACTGTGCTCCAGATCAATACAATGCCCCAGTGGGACCGCTGTGCATCGAATCAGAAGTTGTACCCGTTTGCGACAAAGGATGGATATACGTTTGATTTTACGAGGTGGGATGAACGGTATTATGAAAATGCCCGCAAGATGTGCCGGATGGCGGTGGAAAAGGGATTTCAGCTTGCACTGGTAGTTCTTTGGCTCAACCATGTTCCGGGAACATGGGGGAGCCGGATGATAGATGATAATGTGATGCCCAAGGAAATGATAAGGCCGTACACGGAGAAAATAGTGGAGGAATTCGACGAGTTCCATCCGGTCTATGTGATCAGCGGGGATACAGATTTCGACACACCGCAGGCTGTGGAATATTATAATATAGCTTTGGAAACTGTGTGTGAAAAAAGCCCACTGTCTCTTAAGACGATGCATATCAAACGTGGATATGACCTGATTCCGGAAGAATTTCTGGACCGGATTGATTTTTATATGTTTCAGTCCGGACACAACAAAGAGGGACAGGACATGGCATATAAGCTGCCTGAGAGTTTCCGGGAAAAGTATCCGGAGAAACCGATGATCAATGCAGAACCATGTTATGAACAGATGGGATACAGCAGGAAGGCCTATGGCAGGTTTCAGCAGGAAGATGTGAGAAAAGCGGCATGGAGCAGCATCCTCTCAGGTGCATGTGCGGGGGTTACATACGGGGCGCATGGTGTCTGGAACTGGCAGAAAATCAATAAACCACAGAACCCGGTGCTTGGAGAGGGATTTGACGCACCATTCCCCTGGCAGGAGGCACTCCAGTTTCCGGGGGCATGGGATTACGGGCTGATCCGACGGATTCTTACTGATTTGAGAGTCAGGAAATTAGTCCCGGCAAATGAACTGCTGGAAAACGACACAGAAGAGATCCGAATGGCAGTATCCGGTGACGGCAGATATTTTATTTATCTGCCCTACAGCACAAGACTGTCCATCCGAAAAGAACTGCCAGACTGTACGGCCAGAGCAGTTGATCTTGAAAACGGAAGAAATGCAGATGTGGAAAGCAGTGTGGAAAACGGCAGGACAGTGCTGGGGATGCATCCGTTTCAGAAAGACGTGCTGCTGATTGTGGAAGAGATGCGTTAGGATGTATTAAAATAATTCATTAGACAGGGAGTGAAAGAGATGGGAATATTTCCAGATAATTTTCTATGGGGCGGCGCAGTGGCCGCAAATCAGTGTGAAGGAGCTTTCGATGAGGATGGAAAAGGCTTAAGCGTACAGGATGTGCTTCCTCATGGCATCAGGGGGGAACGTACTGCGGTGCCGACGGAAGATAACATGAAATTAAAAGGAATTGATTTTTACCACAGATATGAGGAAGATATCAGGCTGTTTGCGGAAATGGGATTTAAAGTATTCAGAACATCCATTGCGTGGAGCCGGATTTTCCCGAAAGGAGATGAAAGCGAACCTAATGAGAAGGGACTTGAATTTTATGACCGTTTGTTTGATGAATGCCATAAATACGGGATAGAACCACTTGTGACGATTTCTCATTATGAAACACCGCTCTATCTGGCGGAACACTATAATGGCTGGGCGAACCGGAAACTGATCGGGTTCTTTGAGAATTATGTAAGGGTGATTTTCGAAAGGTATAAGGGCAAGGTAAAATACTGGCTGACCTTTAATGAAATCAACTCCATACTCCATGCACCTTTTATGAGCGGCGGGATTACGACTCCCCCGGCAGAACTCTCGGAACAGGAATTATATCAGGCGGCTCATCATGAACTGGTGGCAAGTGCACTGGCAGTGAAGATTGGGCATGAGGTGATGCCGGGGGCAAAGATCGGATGCATGATATTGAGTATGCCGGCTTATCCACTGACACCTGCACCGGAAGATGTTTTAAGGGCGATGGAAGATGAGCATAAGAATTATTTCTTCGGGGACGTCCATGTAAGGGGAGAATATCCGGGATATATGAAGCGATATTTTAAGGAGCATGGGATTGAGATCCGGTTTGAGCCGGAGGACGGGGAAATCCTGAAGAATACGGTTGACTTTGTATCTTTCAGTTATTATATGAGCTGCTGTGCTGCTGCCGATGAGGATAAGCAGGCCAGTGGAACCGGAAATCTCTTGGGCGGCGTGCCTAACCCGACGCTTAAGGCAAGTGAATGGGGATGGCAGATCGACCCGAAAGGTCTGCGCTATGTGCTGAACCAGTACTGGGACCGTTACCAGAAACCGCTGTTTATTGTTGAAAACGGGCTCGGTGCGGTGGATGAACTTGTGGAGGATGAAAACGGGAATAAGACGGTGGAAGATGACTACCGGATTGAGTACCTGAGATCTCATTTGGAGCAGGTAAAAGAGGCTGTCAAAGACGGCGTTGAGCTGATGGGATATACCTCCTGGGGATGCATAGATGTTGTGAGTGCATCCACGGCGGAGCTGAAAAAACGTTACGGATATGTTTATGTGGACAGAAATGATGATGGAAGCGGGACATTAAACCGGTATAAGAAAAAATCATTCTACTGGTACAGAGACGTGATTAAGAATAATGGTGAAACACTTTAGGGACACAGCGCCATACCCTGTGGGGCGGGCGCTATTTTTGCGTTATTTATTTCCAGAAACTGTCACGATACTGTGATAATTCCCCGATTGCAGTGTGCAGTCCGCATCTGTATAATAAAGACATAAGCAGGAGGTTCATATGCAGAAAATATTGATTATAGAGGATGACAGAGAACTGAATAAGGGGATTTCTTATGCGCTGGGGAAGGCGGGGTACAGGACGGTATCTGCGTACTCTCTGGAACAGGCAGAATTTTCTTACAGAGAGGGGGAACCGGACCTGATCCTGTTGGATATCAACCTGCCGGATGGGGAGGGATTTGAGTTCTGCAGACAAGTGAAGAAAAATTCCTCAACACCGGTGATGTTTCTTACTGCAAGGGATCTGGAAAGGGATGCGCTTAAGGGCTATGATGCGGGGGCGGACGATTACGTGACAAAGCCGTTTTCCATTAATGTCCTGATGAAAAAGGTCGGTGTGATGCTGAAACGCACGGAGGGCAGCAGGCCCCAGATATATGATGACGGTTTTCTGAGAGTTGACTTTGATGCGGCAAAAGTAAGGGCAGGGGCGGCAGAATGTATTCTTACGCCGACAGAGTTCCGGATACTGAGGCTTTTTATCGAGAACAGGGGGCAGCTGCTGACATATTCTGTGCTGTTGGAACGGCTTTGGGACAGTCAGGGGCAGTTTGTCGACAAGCATACGCTGGCTGTGAACATGAACAGGCTGCGTGGGAAGATTGAGGACGGGCAGCATAAATATATTTCGAATGTATATGGGATGGGATATCAATGGCTGAAATAATAGCAGTACTCTGCCTGATTGCAGTGGCCGTAATGTGGCACAGGATAAGAATGTTGAAAAAAGATATATATTCATTTTCAGACAGGCTTGAGCAGTGTCTGGATGCGATGATTTCCGGACAGGATATCGAGAATTTTGGTGAGCTTAAGGATTCCCTTTGGGATAAGATCTATGAGAAGCTTCGCAAGCTGGATCATATGTGGCTGGGACAGAACCAGTATAACCAGGAGGAAAAGCGGCAGATCAAAGAGCTGATTTCCGACATTTCCCACCAGACGAAAACACCGATTGCGAATATTAAGATGTATCTGGAAATTCTGGAAAATGAAGAAGATGCCGCCCGGAGGACGGAATTTTTGGGGCACCTCAAGGGGCAGACGGAGAAGCTTGATTTTCTGCTCCAGAGTCTGGTGAAAATGTCCCGTCTGGAAACCGGAATCATCGAAATAAGCAAACAGGCAGCCAGAATATATGAGACACTGGGACGCTCGGCGGCGTCCATTGTGCCGAAGGCGGAGCAAAAAGGGATCAGCCTGTTTGCAGACTGCGATGAACGGCTGATGGCTGTCTATGATAAAAAATGGACAGAGGAAGCTGTTTTCAATATTCTGGATAATGCGGTGAAATATACACCGTCAGGCGGAAGTATTCATATTACGGTCAGTGTACAGGAATTTTTTACAAAGATCAGCATTAAGGACAGCGGGAAGGGAATTGCCCGGGACCGGCAGGCACAGATATTCGGAAGGTTTTACAGGGAGCCGGAGGTACATGATGAGGAAGGGATCGGTGTCGGGCTGTATCTGGCGCGAAAAATTATCACCCTGCAGAACGGGTACATCGAGGTGGTATCCGAACCCGGGAAGGGTGCGGATTTTCAAATATATCTTCCAAACGAAGCGATCAGCTGAAATAGTGTTACTATGCATGGCCAGAGGCCATGCATAGTAACGAAATAGTCACAGTTTTGTGAAAATATCTGATTGAGAACGGTTTGTGATTTTTCGGGACTATGCTTGCAGTATAAGGAGGGACACCAATATGAATGAAATTGTAAAGACACAGGCATTGAAGAAATATTACAAGCTCGGGGAGAATACGGTGAAGGCTCTGGACGGGGTGGATTTTACGGTCAGAGAAGGAGAATTCGTAGCGATTGTCGGCAAATCCGGCAGCGGGAAAAGTACTCTGCTCCATATGATCGGGGGTCTTGACTACCCAACCGGCGGTAAGGTATATGTGGATGGGAAACAGCTGTATAAGCTGAATAAAGAACAGCTTGCAGTGTTCAGGAGGAGAAAGGTCGGTTTTGTGTTTCAGAGTTTTAACCTTGTGCCGGATTTGAATGTGTATGAAAATGTCGTCCTGCCGATTGAACTGGACGGCGGGCATATTGACCGGGATTTTGTGGACGAAATCTTAAGGATATTAAAACTGGAGGAAAAGAAGGAGGCTCTGCCCGGCACGCTTTCGGGCGGCCAGCAGCAGAGGGCGGCAATCGCAAGGGCACTGGCCAATAAACCGGCAATACTGCTGGCGGATGAGCCCACAGGGAATCTGGACACCGGAAGCAGCCATGACGTTATGGGACTTTTGAAAATGGCGGCAAAGCGGTATCACCAGACGGTCGTTTTGATTACCCATGATGCAGATATTGCACAGCTTGCGGACCGGATCGTACAGATTGAAGACGGACGGATCGTGAAGGGAAGTGACACTTATGCTGGAGAATAATAATAGCAGGATCGTCACAAGAATGGCTGTGCGTTCTATCAAAAGCGGCAGGCAGAAGAATCTGATTATGGCCGCGGCAATCACACTGTCGACCTTTATGCTGTTCTGCATTTTAACGGTGGGAAGTACTTATTTTAAGATGCAGCGGCTTCAGAATATCCGTATGAACGGGGCAGATTATGACGCATTTATTTATGGCGGTTTTACAGAGGAACAGAAAGAAACCTGTGAGAAAAATCCTTATATTCAGACTGTCGGCGTACAGGGGATGGCGGGATGGACCGTAAGTACGGATACTGACGACACGCTCAATACAGTGATGCTGTGGTCTGACGGGGCACAGTGGGATGTATTGTCGAAACCTGCGGTTATCTGGCAGAAAGGAGAATATCCGCTAAAGGAGAATGAAGTGATGGCGACGGCCGCGGCATTAAAAGACTGCGGACTTGAGGATGCCGGGGTGGGGGATTCGTTTACCTTAACTTACGGAGACAAACAGGGCGAGCATACGGCGGAATTTACGATTTCGGGGCTTCTGAAGACTTATAAAAATGAAAAGATATTCTATGTTTCGAAGCCATTTCTGGATAAGTCCGGTTTCTCTCTGGACGATTACGGGAGAGGCTTCCTCTATATGAAGTTTAAGTATCCGGTTGTGCCGGAGCGTGTTTTCCGGGAACTGGAGAACAGCCTGAATCTGGGGGAGCAGCAGTATCTGCTGATAGAGCCGGCTGCACAGAGTTCGGTGCAGATACTGGCCGGGCTCGCAGGTCTGGTATTGATTACTTGTTTCAGTGCCTATCTCCTGATCTATAATATCCTTTATATCTCTGTTTCCAGCAATGTCAGACATTACGGGCTGTTGCAGACAGTAGGCATGACTGGCAGGCAGATATACCAGATGGTCCTGAGACAGATGTTCATGGTGGGGGCATGCGGTATTGCCGGAGGAATCCTGCTCGGAATGCTGACGTCTTTTCTCCTGATACCAGAAGCGGTGAAAGTCCTTGGCATCCGGAAGGAAGAGATTTCGATTGCATTTCATCCCGCGGTCTTTCTCCTGAGTATACTGATAGCCGGGGGCACGATCTATCTTGGAAGCAGAAAACCTGCGAAAAAGGCAACAGAAGTTTCCCCAGTGGAGGCATTGGGGTATCGCGGGGATTTCGGGAAACGCAATTCACATGGAACAAGGAAAGGAAGGCTGGTCTGGCGGCTTGCATGGGATCAGGTTACCAAGGATAAGAAAAAGACGATGATCGTCCTCCTCTCACTGGCTGCAAGCCTGTCAGTGTTCCTTTGCCTGACAACACTAATAGAAAGCCAGGGGCCGCGTACAATCGTTTCTAATTATATGGATGCGGATATGGTCCTCATTAATGATACTATCAAGAAGGATGATAAAAACGATTGGAAACAGCTGATGGATGAAGCATTTCAGGTAAAAATCAAAGAAGGCGGCCGGATCAAAGAGTCACATCAGGTGCTGATTGACCAGATTGTGGTTCCGTGGGAGCCCGAATTCGTAGATACTTGGATGAAAGCATTTTACGAAAAATGGATGGAAGAATCTTACGCTGATATAGAGACAGAATTTAAACAGAATCCGGAGAAGTTTTCTTCTTATATAATCGGTATTGATGAAGCAGCATTTACTTATTTAAACAGTACTCTGGAAACACCGATAGATGAACAGAGCTTCAAGGAAGGCAAAAGCTGTATCCTGTACCGAGATTCACTGAATCTTAAAGAGGCGGATTATCAGGAAGAAAATATAGCCTGCTATTTATATGAAGGGGACGGGGAATCCCATTCGTTTCAAATCGGAGGCCTGACGGATGATTCTTATTATAGAAGAGGCGGAATCACTCCAACTATCATTGTAAGTGATGCATACCTGAATCGTATTTCAGATGCCCCATATGTTTTCAAAACGAGTATACAATATGAGCAGGAGTATGACACGGCCGCAGAAGCAGACGTGAAAAACGCGATAGACACCAGTGCATACCCGAAAGATTTTTCCTGCGAATCAAAAATTGAAGAAATGAAGAGTGTCAGTAAGGCACAGGGGAATATGATGGGAATTGGAATCGGGATCGCCGTCATCCTCGCTTTGATTGGTATCCTGAATTATGTCAATACAGTTACAGGAAACATCCATAACCGTCAGATGGAGCTGGCGATCATGGAAAGTGTCGGAATGACAGAAAAGCAGGTAAAAAGCGTATTGATAAGAGAAGGAATCCTCTTTGCGGGCGGATCACTTGCACTGACGGCAACGCTGGGCCTTTTCATAACATATCTCCTGTACCAGTCCATGAACTATATGCAGGTCACATTTGCAATACCCGTACTGCCGTCCGCCTGTATGATCCTGTTCATCCTGTGCGTCTGTGTGGCGGTTCCACTGGCTGTATACCGGGTGGTGACGGGGAAAAAAGCAATCGTGGAGAGAATAAAAACGAATGAGTAGTAGAAAATAGAATGGCAGGAAATGAAGGGGAAGATTGATATGAAGAAACACCGTCTAAGTCGAAACTTTGTTTTAGGCGGTGTTTTTGTGTGCCCGGCCATAGTAAATCAATGTTTTCCAGACTTCATAATTTTTTTATAATTAAATTAGCACTCGAACCTTGACAGTGCTAACAACAGGTGCTATTGTTATATTGTTAGTAGAACAAAGCACATGAAATGACAAAGGAGGTCTTTCTATGAACATAAATAAGTTTACTCAGAATTCTCTTCAGGCGGTCCAGAATTGTGAAAAGGTGGCCTACGATTACGGCAATCAGGAGATCGCGCAGGAGCATCTGCTGTATGCACTCGTCACACAGGACGACAGTCTGATTTTAAAATTACTTGAAAAAATGAATATTCAGGGCACATTGTTTATCAACCGTGTGGAAGAAGCACTTTCCAAGCGTCCGAAGGTTCAGGGCGGACAGGTGTATGTGGGGCAGGATCTGAATAATGTCCTGATCCATGCAGAAGATGAAGCGAAACAGATGGGTGATGAGTATGTATCTGTAGAGCATCTCTTCCTTGCACTTTTGAAGTATGCAAGCCGTGACCTGAAGGGGCTGTATAAGGAATTCGGCATCAGCCGGAACTCATTTTTGCAGGCCTTGTCCACGGTCAGGGGAAATCAGAAGGTGACAAGTGATAATCCGGAAGCAACCTATGATACTCTGAATAAGTATGGTCAGGATCTTGTGGAACGTGCAAGAGACCAGAAGCTGGACCCGGTAATCGGCAGAGATGAGGAAATCCGTAATGTGATACGGATTCTTTCCCGTAAGACAAAGAACAACCCGGTGCTTATAGGTGAACCCGGTGTTGGTAAGACAGCGGTCGTTGAAGGTCTGGCACAGAGAATCGTCAGAGGTGACGTGCCGGAAGGGCTGAAGGATAAGACGATCTTCTCTCTGGACATGGGCGCACTTGTTGCAGGGGCCAAGTACAGGGGGGAATTCGAGGAACGTCTGAAGGCAGTTCTGGAGGAAGTGAAAAACAGTGACGGAAAGATCATTCTGTTTATTGATGAGCTGCATACCATTGTCGGCGCAGGGAAGACAGACGGGGCGATGGATGCGGGCAATATGTTAAAGCCTATGCTGGCGCGCGGTGAGCTGCACTGTATCGGTGCGACGACACTGGATGAATACCGTCAGTATATTGAAAAAGATGCGGCTCTGGAACGTCGTTTCCAGCCGGTTATGGTAGCGGAACCGACTGTGGAGGATGCCATTTCTATCCTCCGTGGTTTGAAGGAGCGCTATGAAGTGTTCCACGGTGTCAAGATTACCGACAGTGCACTTGTTGCGGCGGCAACGCTTTCCAACCGTTATATTTCTGACAGATTCCTGCCCGATAAGGCGATTGACCTTGTAGATGAGGCCTGTGCCCTGATTAAGACGGAGCTGGATTCCATGCCGACAGAGATGGATGAACTGAGCCGCCGTATCATGCAGCTGGAAATCGAAGAAGAGGCACTGAAGAAAGAGGAAGACCGGTTAAGCAGAGAACGACTGGAGCATCTTCAGGAGGAACTGGCCGGCCTGCGTGAAGAATTTGCAGGGAAAAAGGCACAGTGGGATAATGAGAAAGCATCTGTGGAGCGTGTCCAGAAGATCCGTGAGGAGATCGAACAGGTGAACAAGGACATTCAGAAGGCCCAGAGGGAATACGACCTGAACAAGGCGGCCGAGCTGCAGTACGGACTTCTGCCGCAGCTTCAGAGACAGCTTGAGGAAGAAGAGGAGCGGTTAAAGGAAAAAGAAATGTCGCTTGTACACGAGGCGGTTACGGATGAAGAAATTGCAAAGATCATCTCCAGATGGACCGGGATTCCGGTTGCGAAGCTCAATGAGAGCGAGAGGAGCAAGACGCTGCATTTGGGGGATGAACTGCACAAACGTGTCATCGGCCAGGATGAGGGTGTAGAACTGGTAACAGAGGCAATCATCCGGTCCAAGGCAGGTATCAAGGACCCGTCCAAACCGATCGGATCATTCCTTTTCCTCGGACCTACCGGTGTTGGTAAGACGGAACTGGCAAAGGCTTTGGCGGAAAGTCTGTTTGACGATGAGAACAATATGGTCCGTATCGATATGAGTGAGTATATGGAGAAATACTCCGTATCCAGACTGATCGGAGCGCCTCCGGGATATGTCGGATACGATGAAGGCGGCCAGCTTACAGAGGCTGTCAGAAGAAAACCTTATTCCGTTGTATTGTTTGATGAGATCGAGAAAGCACACCCGGATGTATTTAACGTACTGCTTCAGGTGCTGGATGACGGCCGTATCACGGATTCACAGGGGCGTACCGTTGACTTTAAGAATACCATCCTGATCATGACCTCCAATATCGGGGCAAACTACCTGTTGGAAGGCATTGAGGAAGACGGTACGATCGATCAGGCGAGCGAGGACATGGTAATGAACGAGCTGCGTGCACACTTCAGGCCGGAATTCCTGAACCGTCTGGATGAAATCATTATGTTTAAACCGTTGACGAAAGACAATATTTATGCAATCATTGACTTGTTAGTAACTGACGTCAACAAACGGCTTGCCGATAAGGAACTTTCCATCGAACTGAGCGAAACGGCCAAGAATTTCATCGTAGACGGCGGGTATGAACCGATGTATGGTGCAAGGCCGCTGAAGAGATACCTGCAGAAAAATGTAGAGACACTTGCAGCAAAACTGATTCTGGCAGGCAATGTCGGCCGGGGAGATGTAATTGTAATCGAGGTTGTTGACGGGAAATTAAATGCAAGAGCGAAAGGACAGTTAGTTTCATGACGCCGATCATTTTCCACATTGATGTCAACTCCGCATATTTGAGCTGGACAGCGGTAGAACAACTGAAAAATGGTGCAAAGCAGGATCTGCGGGAGATTCCAGCCATTATTGGCGGGGATCAGAAAGCACGCCGCGGCGTGGTACTCGCTAAATCAATTCCCGCTAAAAAATATGGCATTCGCACGGGGGAACCTGTTGCGAATGCCTTTCGTAAGTGTCCGAATCTCGTGAGTGTACCGCCGGACCACCGGATGTACCGTGAAAAAAGTGACAGGCTGATGGACTATCTGAAAAGTTTTACAACAAAGATCGAACAGGTCAGTGTTGATGAGTGCTACATGGATTTTACAGAGATCGCCTGGAAATACCCGTCTCCCGTGGATGCGGCGCTGATTATAAAGGACGGGATAAGGGAGCAGTTTGGCTTCACGGTCAATATCGGGATATCTTCCAACAAACTGCTGGCAAAGATGGCATCTGATTTTGAGAAGCCGGATAAAGTACATACACTGTTTCCTGAGGAGATACAGGTGAAAATGTGGCCGCTCCCGATCGGGGAACTCTATATGGCCGGCCGTTCCAGTGTGGAGACACTGAAGAAACTGGAAATCTATACGATCGGGGATCTTGCACAGGCGGACCCGGAAGTAATCAGCCTGCATATGAAGAGCCACGGCAGGATGCTGTGGGAGTCTGCCAACGGGGCCGGGGATTCTCAGGTTCAGTCGGAGCAGGCAGAGGCAAAGGGGATCGGGAACTCTACCACGCTGTCTGAAGATGCAGTCACGGCAGAAGAAGCGATGGAAGTATTCCGGGAGCTGGCAGCAAGTGTAGGCAGGAGACTCCGTAAAGCGGGACAGAAGGCGAACATGGTCAGCATGGAAATCAAGTACCATGATTTTCAGACAGTATCCCACCAGAAGCAGCTAAGCAAGCCTTCCAGTGAAGATGATGTGCTATACGGGGCGGCATGCCAGTTATTTGAGGAGACGTGGGACGGTGAACCCATCCGCCTGCTGGGAATAAGGACGGCTAAGCTGGTGGATGCGTCGGAGCCTGTGCAGCTTTCGATCTTTGATATTGAGATGCCAAAGCCTCCGGATGAGAAGCACCGGAAACTAAACATGGCAATGGATGAAATACGGAAAAAGTACGGTAAGGATGCCGTGGTCAAGGCGAGCCTTATGAAAACGGGAAAAGGGAAAAAGGGACATGAAGACTAAGAACTACAATATGGAACTGATCAGGACCGTCTCATTTGTGATGGTCATTATCATACATGTAACAAATTATTACTGCAGGGCATATGCGGATATTGGCCGGGATGAATATCTGTTTTCGGTCATTCTGGACACGGTATCCAGAGTCAGTGTGCCCTGTTTTTTCATGCTCAGCGGCGCCCTGCTGCTTGGAAGGACGGAACGGCTTAGGAAGAACGGGGAAAGGCTGGTACGGTTTCTGGTTGTACTGGTGTTCTGGAGCGTTGTTTACTATTTCTTTAATGTATACTATATGGACACACCAGTTGACTTGCGCGAAATCTTCTTTGAGCCCGCAGAGCCGCATCTCTGGTACCTGTATGCAACGATCCCGATCTATCTGGTGCTTCCTTTTTTCCAGACCATGTGCAGGGGGATGAGTGCAAATATGGATAAGGCATTTCTGCTGATGGGAAGTCTGGCGTCTCTGTTTCTATATGTTTCCTCCCTGCTCCATGCAGAAGCATATTATGATGTGCCGATCATCGGGGACCGGGTATATACATTTTATTTTTTCCTTGGATATTTTATCAGCAAATACAGGGAAAGAATCACATGGAGTATCTGGCGGACATTGGGCATCTTTCTGGGAAGCACCTCTCTGAATATACTCCTGACGGTGCTGATTACTTTCCGCAGGGGGGAACATTATGAAAGACTGCTCGAGTATGGCTGCCCGCTTGTCATCATCAGCGGGGTGTCATTCTTTGCATTATTTATGCAGATAGGGGGAGGGCATGTCAGACTGAAAGATAATACAAGAAAATGGATCGACAGGTGGTGCGCCTGCTCCTTCGGTATCTATCTGATACATATCATCTTTCTGGATAATTATAAGAAATTCGTGGACCCGGAGGAACTGTCGGCATGGATCGCAGTCCCTTCGCTGACACTTGCGATTCTGATTGTGTCCTTTATCTGCATATACTTTATCAGGAAGCTGCCTTTCGGAAAAATGATTTCATAAACTGTTTTTTTAACTTCACGAAGTTTTCATGAATAGAATTTTGCAACAAGGAAAGGTTTGTGTTATTCTATAATAGTATACCCAAAAAGCAGGAGGAATGCAGATGAAACTAACACAGTTATTAGAACGTTTAGAATATGAAGTAATACAGGGAAACGATGAGATCGAGGTCCGGGAGCTGATCAATGATTCCAGAAAAGTCAGGGAAGGCAGTGTATTTGTCTGTATCAGCGGCGCAGTCGTTGACGGACATGAATTTGTCGGCGATGTGGCGGCGAAAGGGGCGGCCGCGGTTATTGTAGAGAAGGACGTAGAAGCCCCGGAAGATATGACGGTGATCCGGGTACCGGATACAAGATATGCTCTGGCACTGATGTCCGCGGCTTATTTCGGATATCCGGCGGATAAGATGAAGATCATTGGAATTACCGGTACAAAGGGGAAGACAACAACGACTTACATGATCAAGTCTATCCTTGAAGGGGTCGGGCATAAGGTCGGCCTGATCGGAACAATAGAGGCGATTATCGGGGACGAGACGATACCGGCCGCTAATACGACGCCGGAGTCTTATACGATCCACCAGTATTTTGCCAGAATGGCGGAAGCAGGCTGTGACTGTGTTGTCATGGAAGTTTCATCACAGGGGCTGATGCTCCACAGGACCGCAGGGATCCCGTTTGAGATCGGTATTTTCACCAATCTGGGAAGAGACCACATTGGGCCGAATGAACATGCGGATTTCGAAGATTACAAGCGGTGCAAGGGGCTTTTGTTCCAGCAGTGCAGACTCGGGATCGCCAATGTGGATGACCCATATTTCGTGGATGTGTTTGCAAAGGCAACTTGTACAACGGAGACTTTTGGATTTTCAGAAAAGGCAGATCTAAGGGCCACGGATACACATCTTGTTTCCAGACCCGGGTATCTGGGCGTGGCCTATCATGTGAGCGGCCTGATGGATTTTGATGTAGAGATTGATATTCCGGGCAAATTCAGTGTCTACAATTCGTTGACGGCCATTGCAGTCTGCAGACATTTCCAGGTGCCTGCTGATAAGATAAAGAAGGCTCTGAAGATGGCAAATGTGAAGGGCCGCATCGAGATGGTGAAAGTATCGGATGAGTTTACACTGATGATTGATTATGCACATAACGCCATGAGTCTGGAAAGCCTGCTGACAACGCTGAAGGAGTATCAGCCGGCCCGTCTGGTCTGTCTCTTCGGATGCGGAGGCAACCGGTCTAAGGACAGACGCTATGAGATGGGGGAAGTATCAGGCAGGCTCGCGGACCTGACAATTATTACATCGGATAATCCAAGGTTTGAGGACCCACAGGCAATCATTGACGATATCAAGACAGGAATCGGCAGGACAGACGGGAAGTATGTGGAGATCTGTGACAGGAAAGAAGCCATCCGGTATGCGATCGAGCATGGGCGGCCGGGGGATGTCATCGTGCTGGCCGGAAAGGGACACGAAGATTATCAGGAGATAAAGGGTGTGAAGTATCCGATGGATGAAAGGGTTCTCATTTCCGAAATCCTGTCCGGAAAGTAGAAAAGTAGGTGATGACATTTACATGTATGCGGATATCATTGTAGATATTACACATGAAAAACTGGACAGAGTCTTTCAATACAGGATCCCCTCCCGTCTGGAAGGGGAACTTTCTGTCGGGATGGAAGTGATCGTTCCTTTTGGCAGGGGCAACCGTGAGACAAAAGGTTATGTAACCGGCCTGTCGGATAAATGTAATTATGATGAAACAAAAGTAAAAGAACTGCTGGACATTTCCAGAAGCGGCATGGCGATCGAAGGAAAACTGGTCGCACTCGCCGCGTGGATGAAGGAACAGTACGGTGGGACGATGATACAGTCACTGAAGACGGTCCTCCCGATCAAGCAGAAAGAGAATGCGAAGGTGAAGAAACGGGTACGGCTTCTTCTGGACGAGGAAGAGGGAAAGAAAAAGCTGGACTTTTATCTGGAGAAGAACCAGAAGGCCAGGGCAAGACTTCTGGCGGCGCTTCTGGATGAGCCAATTCTTGACTATGAACTGGTATCGCGCAAGCTGAACATAACGCTTACCGTCATCCGGGCAATGGAAGAACAGGGGATCGTGGCTCTGGAATCTGAGCAGGTTTACCGGAATCCTGTGAAAGGGGAACGGATTGAGAACGGTATTACGTTTACAGAGGAACAGAGGCATGCCATCCAGAGATTCTGGGAAGACTATGAACAGGGAAAACGCGGCACTTATCTGATCTACGGAGTGACCGGGAGCGGCAAGACGGAGGTTTACATCGAGATGATACGCCGGGTTGCGGCACAGGGAAAGCAGGCAATCGTACTGATCCCCGAAATTGCCCTCACATATCAGACTGTTATGCGGTTCTACAGGAACTTCGGGGACAGGGTGTCCATTATGAATTCCAGGCTCTCTGCAGGAGAGCGTTATGACCAGATGATGCGGGCAAAGGAGGGGAAGATCGATGTCATGATCGGTCCCCGTTCTGCTTTATTTACCCCGTTTCCGAATCTTGGGCTGATTGTGATGGATGAGGAACATGAGACGACTTATAAAAGTGAGCAGGTGCCCCGTTACCATGCGAGGGAAACGGCCATTGCGAGGGCGGAAATGGAACATGCGAGTGTGATACTCGGTTCTGCGACCCCGTCTCTTGAGGCCATGTATCGTGCGAAAAAGGGCGAGTACCATCTCCTGGAGATGCGTAACCGCTCCGGAATGCAGGATATGGCGGAAGTATATACAGTGGACCTGCGCGAAGAACTAAAAAACGGGAATCGTTCCATCCTGAGCATAAAACTACAGGAACTGATGGCCGACAGGCTCGAAAAGAAAGAGCAGATCATGCTTTTCCTGAACCGGCGCGGATATGCGGGATTCATATCCTGCCGGGAGTGCGGACATGTCATCAAGTGCCCGCACTGTGACGTGTCCCTGTCTTCCCACAGGAACGGGAAGATGGTATGCCATTACTGTGGGTTTGAAGAGCCGAAGCCATCTGTCTGCCCGGAATGTGGTTCCCGGCATATCGGAGAGTTCAGGGCCGGGACCCAGCAGATCGAGGAGATCGTAAAAACGTTGTTCCCACAGGCCCGGGTGCTGCGTATGGATATGGATACGACCCGGCAGAAAGACGGCCATGAGAAGATCCTGTCGGCATTTGCCAATGAGGAGGCTGACATTCTGGTCGGCACGCAGATGATTGTTAAGGGACATGATTTCCCGAATGTGACACTGGTCGGCGTCCTTGCCGCGGATATGTCACTGTATTCCGATGATTACCGGGCGGGAGAGCGGACATTCCAGCTGCTGACACAGGCGGTTGGCCGTGCGGGGCGCGGTACAAAGAAGGGGGAAGCGGTCATTCAGACATACAGTCCGGAGCATTACGGGATTGTGACTGCTGCGGAGCAGGATTACGAGGCATTTTATGAAGAAGAGATCCGGTACCGGGAACTGATGGGTTACCCGCCCGCCGAGAATCTGCTTGCAGTGCTTGTGAGCTGTGAGGATGAGCCGCTCCTTGAAAAGGGGTGCAGGTATCTGAAAGAGTATGCACTGCGTTTCAGGAAAGATGCACAGATGGATATCATCGGGCCAGCCAGCCCGGGGATCGGGAAGATCAACGATGTATATCGGAAAGTACTCTACCTGAAAGCGGAAAGATATGATACACTGATAAGGATGAAAAATTATATGGAGCAGTACATCGAGGTGAATCCGGGATTTCAGAAGATGAGAATCCAGTTTGATTTTAACCCGATGAATGTTTTTTAGTAAAAATAGCAGAATAGTAATGTGGAGGAAGTTATGGCAATCAGAGAGGTCAGAGAAATTGGAGACGAGATCTTAACGAAAAAATGTAAAGAAGTGACAAAGATGACTCTTCGGACAAGAGTACTTATCGAAGACATGCTGGATACGATGTATGAGAAGTTTGGTGTAGGGCTTGCGGCCCCGCAGGTCGGAGTGCTGAAGAACATCGTCGTGATTGATGTGGGAGAGGGGCCGATCGTCCTGATCAATCCCGAAATCATTGAGGCGGATGGCGAGCAGACCGGAGAGGAAGGGTGCTTAAGCGTGCCGGGAAAATGGGGGATTGTAACCAGGCCGGACCATGTGAAAGTCCGTGCCCTCAATGAGGAGATGGAGGAATTCGAGATAGAAGGCGAAGGGCTGCTGGCAAGGGCATTCTGCCATGAGATCGACCATCTTTCAGGTGATCTGTATGTGAACAAAGTGGAAGACGGGCTTCATGATGTACAGACTGAGGAGGAAGAAGAATAAAATGAGAATCATATTTATGGGAACCCCTGATTTTTCAGTCGGAACACTGGAGGCATTGATTGCGGCGGGACATGACGTATGTCTGGCCGTGACACAGCCGGATAAGCCGAAAGGCAGAGGTAAGGAGATGCAGTTCACCCCGGTCAAGGAGGCCGCAGTGAAGCATGGAATCCCTGTATACCAGCCGGTCAAAGTAAGACAGCCGGAATGCGTGGCGAAGCTTCGCAGCTATCAGGCTGATGTGATCGTCGTTGTAGCGTTCGGACAGATCCTGCCGAAAGACATTCTGGATCTGACTCCTTATGGCTGCATCAATGTCCATGCGTCCCTGCTTCCGAAATACAGAGGCGCGGCCCCGATCCAGTGGGCGATCATCAGAGGGGAAGAAGTGACCGGTGTTACAACGATGCAGATGGATGAAGGTCTGGACACAGGTGATATGATTTTAAGGACAGAGATTTCGATTACTGAAGAAGAAACAGGAGAGAGCCTGCATGACAAGCTGGCAAGGGCTGGTGCAGACTTATGTGTAGAGACACTTGCGGCACTGGAGGACGGGACGGCTGTATTCGAGCACCAGCAGGAAACGCCGACCCCGTATGCGAAGATGCTGAACAAGCAGATGGGAAATATCGACTGGACACAGTCCGCCCGGGAGATTGAACTTCTGGTGAGGGGACTGAACTCCTGGCCGAGTGCCTATACCCACTGGGGGGATAAGGTGGTAAAGATCTGGAAGGCAAAGGCAGTGTCAGGTGAGGCGTTTTCCACTAAAGAGCCGGGAACGGTACTTACGGTAGAGAAAGACTGCTTCACGGTGCAGACCGGAAACGGGGTACTGAAGATCAGCGAACTCCAGCTTCCCGGGAAAAAGAGAATGGAGACGAGTGCATTTCTGAGGGGATATACACTGGAACCCGGTACCATATTCACGGCTTAGTTTCCCTGTAAGGGGCTTTCATGCCGTGTATCTTAACTAGACAGGAGGAAGTCATATGTTTTTTTATTATGATCCTACGTATATACTTGTATTAATAGGGGCGCTGATCTGTATCATAGCTTCAGGCAGGGTCAACAGCGTGTTTAACCGTTACTCTCAGGTGCGCAGCCATTCCGGCATGACGGGGCGCGAGGCGGCGGAGAAGATTCTGAGGGCAAACGGAATCCATGATGTGACCGTCCAGCATATATCAGGGAATCTGACAGACCACTATGATCCAAGAAACAAGACATTGAGTCTGTCCGACGCCACATACCAGTCTGCATCGGTGGCGGCGATCGGGGTTGCGGCACATGAGTGCGGCCATGCGGTGCAGCACCATGTCGGTTATGCACCGCTGAAGATCAGGGGTGCACTTGTACCCGTTGCGAACTTTGGTTCTATGGCGGCATGGCCGCTGATTATCATCGGGCTGTTTATAAACGGCAACATGTCCCTGATGCTGATCAATCTGGGAATCTTGCTGTTTTCAGCAGCAGTCCTGTTCCAGCTTGTGACACTGCCGGTGGAGTTTAACGCATCCAGAAGAGCCGTTAAGGTTCTCGAAAATACCGGAATGCTTTACCCGGAGGAAGTAGATGCAACAAAGAAGGTACTCGGGGCCGCTGCGCTGACTTACGTGGCGAGTGCGGCATCAATGATTCTGCAGCTGTTAAGATTACTATTGATCAGCGGACGCAGACGCGGCGATTGAGAATAAATGAAATTGGAGGATATAGTATGACAAAACCGTTAAGCGAGCGGGAGATTGTGCTCGGAATTTTAATGGATGTGACGGAACATGATGTTTACAGCCATATTGCACTGGGAAATGTGCTCAGTAAATATCAGTATCTGGATAAGAAGGAGCGCTCGTTTATCACAAGGGTGACAGAGGGGACGCTCGAGCATATGATAGAGATTGATTATATCCTCAATCAGTTTTCAAAAGTAAAAGTACAAAAGATGAAGCCGGTCATCCGCAATATTCTGCGCAGTGCGGTATACCAGTTAAAATACATGGACAGTGTGCCAGATTCCGCCGTCTGTAATGAGGCAGTAAAACTGGCTGTGAAAAAAGGATTCGGCACACTGAAAGGATTTGTGAACGGTGTGCTTCGGAATGTGGCACGGAAAATGGATGAGGTCAGTTATCCCAAAGAGCCGGTGGAGGCCCTTTCTGTGAAGTACTCCATGCCGGGCTGGATACTTGATTTGTGGCTGGAAGAATACAGCATCGATACCGTGGAGAAGATCCTTGCCGATTTCCAGAAGGAGAAGCCAGTGACAATCCGCTGTAATACAAGCCGTATCAGTCCGGAAGAACTGGAAGAGAGGCTGAAAGCAGAAGGTGTTACGGCTGTGAAACATAAGTACCTGCCTTATGCGTACAGTATCACCGGATATGATTATCTGGGGGAGATGGAGAGCTTCCGGCAGGGACTTTTTGCGGTTCAGGACATAAGTTCCATGTTGGTAGGGGAAATTGTATCCCCGAAGGAAGGCGACAATATTCTTGATGTGTGTGCGGCTCCCGGCGGGAAGTCCATCCACCTTGCGGATAAATTAAACGGGACAGGGCATGTGGAGGCACGGGACCTGACAACATATAAGACAGGGCTGATTCAGGAAAATGTAGGCCGGATGCAGTTTGGCAATATATCCGTGGTACAGTGGGACGCGACAGTTCCGGATGAGGCCGCGTTTGACAGTGCGGATATTGTGATAGCTGACCTGCCGTGCTCAGGTCTGGGTGTGCTGGGCAGAAAGACAGACCTGAAGTATAAGACGATGAAAGAACAGATACAGGAACTCTCAGGGCTTCAGAAGAAGATACTGGATGTTGTCCGCCGGTATGTGAAGCCGGGCGGTGTCCTGATCTACAGCACCTGTACGATCAGCCGGGCCGAGAATATGGATAATGTACACTGGTTTTTAGAGAAATACCCGGAGTTTACACTGGATAACATAGAAGATAAGGTGTGCAGTGAATTAAAGGACAGTGTGACAGAACAGGGGTGTTTAAGGCTCCTGCCGGGCGTACATGAGAGTGACGGGTTCTTTATTGCAAGATTTCGCAGAAGTTTAGAGTAATTAAGGAAGGCACGGAGTATTATGAAAAAAGATATTCGCGCATATACATATGAACAACTACAGGAAGAAATGGCATCCCTGGGGGAAAAGAAGTTCCGCGCAAAGCAGATTTACGAATGGCTCCATGTAAAACTGGCGGAAGATTTTGAAGAGATGACAAATCTTTCAAAAAGTTTACGTGAAAAGCTGGAAAAAGAATATACGATACTGCCGGTGAAAATGCTGGAAAGGCAGGAATCGGCTCTGGACGGCACCAATAAGTTCTTATTCCGGCTGTATGACGGGAATGTGGTGGAAAGTGTTCTGATGCGCTATAAGCACGGTAATTCCGTGTGTATTTCCTCACAGGTAGGGTGCCGGATGGGATGCCGTTTCTGTGCATCCACCATAGGCGGCCTTGTCAGAAATCTTTCCCCGTCGGAGATGCTCGGCCAGATCTACCAGATTCAGCGGATCATCGGAGAGCGGATTTCTAATGTTGTCATCATGGGGACCGGAGAGCCTCTGGATAATTTTGAAAATTTTCTCCGTTTTATCAGGCTTCTGACAGACGAACACGGACTAAATATCAGCCAGAGAAATGTGACAGTTTCTACATGCGGAATCGTGCCGAAGATGCTGGAGCTGGCAAAAGAAAAACTACAGATCACACTGGCACTTTCCCTCCACGGGGCGACTCAGGAGAAGCGGAAAGAGCTGATGCCTGTGGCAAATAAATACAGCCTGGATGAAGTGCTGGATGCGTGCGATGCGTATTTTGAAGAAACAGGACGGCGTATCACGTTTGAATACAGTCTCGTACACGGTGTGAATGACCGGGATGAAGATGCAAAAGAGCTGACAGCCATACTGAAACAAAGGAACTGCCACTTGAATCTGATCCCTGTGAATCCGATCAAAGAACGCACTTTTGAACAGCCGAGCAGGAAAAATGCTCTTAATTTTAAAAATAAACTTGAAAAAAGCGGAATAAATGTTACTATAAGAAGGGAAATGGGCGCAGATATCGATGGGGCCTGTGGACAGCTCAGACGACGTTATGTGCAGACAAACAACGAATAAAGGAGATATGCTATGAAGACATTTTCCATTACCGATGTAGGAATGGTAAGACAAGTGAATCAAGATTATGTCTATACGACAGATAACGCTCTTGGACCTCTCCCAAACCTGTTTGTGGTGGCTGACGGGATGGGCGGGCATCAGGCCGGCGATTATGCTTCAAAATATACAGTAGAAGTTCTGCAGAGAGAATTAAAACAAAGCGATGAGGAAGACGTGGAAAAGGCTCTGGTTGCGGCGATCAAGACGGCTAACAGGGAGATTATTAAAAAAGCGTCTCAGGATTCCCACCTCAAAGGAATGGGAACAACTGTCGTAGCGGCTACAATCGTGAATCAGATGATGTATTTTGCTAATGTAGGGGACAGCAGGCTTTATCTGATCAATCAGGGAATAACCCAGCTGACAAAAGACCATTCTCTTGTGGAGGAGATGGTGCGTCTCGGCGGTATCAAGCCGGAGGAGGCAAAGCACCATCCTGACAAGAACATTATCACAAGGGCAATCGGTGCAAAGGACAGCGTTGAAGTAGATTTTTATGAGCACCGTCTGAAAAAGGGAGACATCATACTGATGTGTACAGACGGACTCAGTAATATGGTGGAGGATGAAGAACTCTTCCATATTGTACAGGGGGGCAGGGACATTGTGGAAGCCGCAGAGTCTCTGGTAGAAACAGCAAAAGAAAACGGCGGTACGGATAATATAGGGATTATCCTTGTAGAGCCGTTTGCGGATGAGGTGAGTATATGTTAAAAGAAGGAGTATTTTTAGGGAAACGTTATGAAATATTAGGGCGTGTCGGTTCAGGCGGTATGGCGGATGTCTACAAGGGCAAAGACCATAAACTGAACCGCTACGTTGCAATTAAGGTATTGAAAAGTGATTACCGCACAGACGAGGTATTTATCCAGAAGTTTTTAAGCGAGGCACAGGCTGCGGCAGGCCTGATGCACCCGAATGTGGTCAATGTCTACGATGTGGGCCAGGACCGTGGACTGTATTATATGGTCATGGAACTGGTTGAGGGAATCACTTTAAAGGAATATATTGAGAAAAAGGGAAGACTCACCGCTAAAGAAACAATCAGCATTTCTATTCAGATGGTGACTGGTATTCAGGCTGCCCATAATCAGCATATCATTCACCGTGATATCAAACCTCAGAACATCATCATTTCCAAGGAAGGAAAAGTAAAAGTAACCGATTTTGGGATTGCGCGGGCAACGACGTCCACCAAGACCATTAGTTCGAGTGTCATGGGTTCCGTCCACTATACGTCACCGGAACAGGCGAGGGGCGGCATTGTGGATGAGAAGAGCGATATCTATTCCGCAGGTATTACCATGTATGAAATGGTGACAGGCCATGTGCCTTTTGACGGTGACTCCACAGTAGCTGTTGCGATTAAGCATCTGCAGGAGGAGATTGTCTCCCCGGCGGAGGAAGTACCGGATATCCCGTACAGTCTGGAATGTATTATCATGAAGTGTACCCAGAAGAATCCGGAACGCAGATATCCGAACTGCCAGGCTCTGATTCTGGACTTAAAACGTTCCCTCGTCAGCCCGGATGGTGAATTTGTAAATATGTCTCTTTATTCGAATGATACCACGGAGACCGTCATGATGACGCCGGAAGAACTGGAACGCATCCAGGGACGCGGATATAATGATGATGATGAATATGACGACGATTATGATGATGATTACGACGATGATTACGACAGCGATGATTATGATGATGATTACGACTATGACTATGACGACGATGATGAAGACTACGAGGGCGGCGGGGACTACGAAGCTGACAGAAAGAAAAAGAGCGATGTAGACCCGAATACAAAAAAAATCATGAAGATTCTGATGATTGTCGCAGCAGTCATTATTGCGTTTATTATAATTTTTGCAGTTGGCAAGGCTGCCGGTATGTTTAAAAACGGAACAGGTACGACCCAGACAGAAACTACGACCAAAGTGAAGGTGCCTGATGTACGCGGAATGACAGTGGATGAAGCAACGACGACTTTGAGCAAGAAGAAACTTGGTATTAAGATTGCGAAGCAGGAAGCGTCGGACACCTATGAAAAGGGTACGATTATCAGGCAGGACCCGGAGGGTGATTCAAAAGTAGATAAGAATACGGAAGTCAGGGTTGTTGTCAGCACCGGAAAAGAAATCAAGACGGTTCAGGTACCTGATGTATCCGGTAAAGATGAAAATAGTGCACAGAAAGCTCTTGAGGCAAAGAATCTGGTTGTTGAATTCAAATCAGAGTATAACGACAGTGTGGATGAAGGAAAGGTTATTTCTACAGACCCTGCGGCAGGCACGGAAGTAAAAGAAGGAACAACCGTGACGATGATTGTGAGCCAGGGGGCAGAGAAGGCCACCGTTCCGACACTCGTGGGACTGAGCCAGGAAGACGCAGACGCTGCACTGGCGGCGGCAGGGCTGGTTACCGGAAGTGTGACAGAGGATTACAGTGACCAGTATGAGGCCGGAATTGTAATGTCCCAGAAGACAAAAGAGAATAAGAAGGTAAACAAAGGGACAACGGTGGATTATGTGGTAAGCAAAGGACCAAAGGTAGAGAAGGTATCTGTACCGGGTCTGGGGAATATGACCTATGATATGGCTATGCAGGCATTATCTGACCGGGGCCTTGTCGGGAATGGAACAGAGGAATACAGCAATGTGACTGTCGGATATGTGGTGTCACAGTCAGCACCGGAGGGTACTATGCTGGAAAAGGGCTCAACAGTTAATTTTGTAATAAGCCTGGGGCCAAAACCGTCGGAAGTTCCTGAAAATCCGGATAACGGAAATGGAGACGGCGGTAATTCAGATTATACAGAAGGTCAGTAATATATGCAGGGAAAGATAATAAAGGGAATTGCCGGATTCTACTACGTTCACGTAGTAGAATCCGGTGTTTATGAGTGTAAAGCAAAAGGTGTATTCCGCAAGGAGAAAATAAAACCGCTCGTAGGAGATAATGTTGAGATTGAAGTGCTCGACGAGTCAGAAAAAACAGGGAATATCACAGAGGTCCTGCCAAGGAAGAATGAACTGGTCCGGCCTGCAGTGGCGAACATTGATCAGGCACTGGTTGTATTTGCCGTTACTGAACCGGAACCGCATTTCAATCTTCTTGACAGGTTTCTGGTTATGATGGAATGCAAAGAGATTCCGGTTGTCCTGTGTTTTAACAAAAAGGACATTGCAAGCAAGCCGGAGCTTGCCTCCCTTCAGGAAATCTACCGCGCCTGCGGATACCAGGTAGTCTTTACGAGTGCACTGAATCAGGAAAACATAGAGGAAGTCGGGAAACTGCTTTCCGGTAAGACGACAGTTATCGCCGGTCCGTCCGGGGTCGGGAAGTCTTCTCTGATCAATCTGCTGCAGAGCGGGGTGCAGATGGAGACGGGCAGCATCAGCAGGAAAATAGCCAGAGGGAAGCATACGACCAGACATTCCGAGCTGATTACAATAGATGAAAATTCATATATCATGGACACACCGGGTTTCAGTTCCCTGTATGTCAATGATTTTGATAAAAGCGAACTGAAGTACTACTTCAGGGAATTCGCACCCTATGAGGGAAAATGCAGGTTCAGTGGATGTGACCATGTCCATGAACCGGGATGTGCGGTAAAGGAAGCATTGGATGAAGGGAAGATCCATCCTGTCCGCTATGAGGATTACCTGGAGATGTACCGGGAATTACAGGAAAAGAAGAGGTATTAGTATGAAGAAGATATTAGCACCATCCATATTGTCAGCAGATTTTAAGGTACTGGGGGATCAGATACGCACGACTTCGGACAACGGGGCAGAGTATCTGCATTTTGATGTCATGGACGGCATGTTTGTGCCAAGCATTTCTTTCGGCATGCCGGTTCTGCAATCCATTCAGGGGGTGAGCAGTCAGGTGATGGATGTCCATCTGATGGTGACCGACCCGATCCGCTATGTAGAAGCCTTCAAAGAGGCAGGGGCGGAAATCTTAACCGTGCATCTGGAGGCGTGTGAGGATATTCAGGCTGTGCTTGATAAAATCCATGCATGCGGTATGAAAGCAGGTGTGTCTGTGAAGCCGGCTACTCCGGTGGATGCGCTTCTGCCGATTCTTGACCAGGCGGAAATGTTCCTGATCATGAGTGTAGAGCCGGGATTCGGGGGACAGGCTTTTATTCCGGAATCACTGGATAAGATCCGTGCTTTACGTGCACTCCTGAATGAGAAGGGGCTGGATACGGATATCGAGGTAGACGGCGGCATCTATCTGACGAATGTGAGGGAGGTTCTGGATGCGGGTGCCAATGTGATCGTGGCAGGCTCCGCGGTATTCAAAGGGAACATCGGTGAAAATGTAAAAGGATTTATGGAGATATTCAAAGAAAATGAGTAAACGAACAGTGATTGTCAGCGGCGGTCTTCTGGAAGAGGATTTTGTAGTTGATATCTTAAAAGACGAAGAAACAGAATTTATAATTGGCGTGGACAGCGGTCTTAGCTTCCTGTATGAACATGGAATACTGCCGGACTATATTGTCGGGGATTTTGACAGTGCACCGGAAGAGATCATCACGTACTACAAAGAAGAGACAAAAGTTCCGGTCCGGGAGTTTAACCCTATCAAAGATGCCTCTGATACAGAGATTGCACTCAGGCTCTGCCTTGACCTGCGCCGGCAGAATATATTAATCCTCGGCGGGACAGGCACAAGGCTTGACCATGCGTGGGCGAATGTCCAGACACTGAAGATTGCCCTGGATGCGGGGGCAGACGCCAGAATCGTGGACAGGCATAATCAGATCCGGCTTCTGGACAGAGATTTTGTACTGAAAAAAGAAGAGGCGTTCGGACCATATTTTTCAGTTTTCCCACTGGACGGCACGGTAGAGAACTTCTGCCTGAAGGGCGCCAAATACCCTCTTAACCACCACGCACTGACGCCGTTTGACAGCCTCTGCGTGAGTAACGAGATCGCGGGGGACGAGGTAGAGATTACATTCCCGTTCGGGGTGGTCGTGCTCATGGAGACGCGGGACTGAAATTAAATCTAATCAAATAATGCACTATAAATATAAGGAGTACAAAGAATTATGAAATTAGGAATTGTTGGTTTACCCAATGTAGGAAAGAGCACGCTGTTTAACTCACTGACGAAGGCAGGCGCAGAATCTGCGAACTACCCGTTCTGCACAATCGACCCAAATGTGGGGGTGGTTACAGTACCGGATAAGCGTCTGGATGTTCTGGGAGAGATGTATCATACGAAGAAAATCGTTCCGGCGGCCATTGAATTTGTTGATATTGCGGGCCTCGTAAAAGGTGCTTCCAAAGGGGAAGGACTGGGAAACCAGTTTCTGGCCAATATCCGTGAGGTAGATGCAATTGTACATGTTGTAAGATGCTTTGAAGACAGTAATATCGTTCACGTGGACGGGAATATCGATCCTTTACGTGATATTGAGACGATTAATCTGGAGCTGATCTTTTCTGATCTGGAAATTCTGGAGAGAAGAATCGCAAAAACGACAAAGGTTGCAAGAAACGATAAGGCGGCAGCAAAAGAGCTTGAGCTTCTGGAGCGTATCAAGGCACATTTGGAAGATAATAAAATGGCAAAGAGTTTTACGACAGATGATGAGGATGAGCAGGAATGGCTGGGCAGTTATAATCTTCTGACAGCAAAACCGGTTATCTTTGCAGCTAACGTGACAGAAGACGATCTGGCAGATGACGGTGCGTCCAATGCAGGGGTTCAGGCTGTCCGCGAGTATGCGGCACAGGAGGACTGTGAGGTATTCGTCGTATGTGCACAGATTGAGCAGGAGATTGCCGAACTTGATGATGAAGAGAAGAAAATGTTTTTGGAAGATTTAGGTTTAGAAGAGTCAGGACTGGAAAAACTGATAAAGGCAAGTTATCATCTTCTGGGCCTGATCAGTTATCTGACAGCAGGCGAACCGGAAGTCCGCGCGTGGACGATCACAAGGGGGACCAAGGCACCGCAGGCAGCCGGAAAGATCCATACAGACTTCGAACGCGGATTCATCCGCGCCGAGGTAGTCAGCTACGATGACCTGATGGCATGCGGCACACATGCGGCAGCGAAGGAAAAAGGTCTTGTCAGACTGGAAGGAAAAGACTATGTAGTACAGGACGGGGATATCATCTTATTCCGCTTCAATGTATAAAAAATAAAATTGTAGTTCCAAGCAGCATAGAAAGGGAGCATGAAATATGCACTATAACATTAATTTTCCACATCTGGGAATCCATCTGGACCATGTCGGAAAATCCATCACCGTATTCGGTTTCGAGATCGCGTATTACGGGATTATCATAGGCACGGCGATTCTGATCGGTTTCCTGATCGCCACACAGGAGGCTAAGAGAACGAGACAGAATCCGGAAAATTATCTGGATATGGGAATCATCGGCGTGATCTGCGGTATCGTTGGTGCCAGACTCTTTTTTGTCATATTTTCCTGGGATATGTACAAAGACGATCTTCTTGAAATCTTCAACACCCGGCATGGCGGTCTGGCAATTTATGGAGGAGTTATAGCGGCAGTCATCACTGTGTTTGTGTATGCCCGTATAAAACGGCTGAGTGCCCCCCAGATATTCGATACAGTAGCAATGGCTCTGGTCAATGGCCAGATGCTTGGCCGCTGGGGAAACTTCTTTAACAGAGAAGCCTTCGGAGAATACACGGACAACCTCTTTGCCATGCAGCTGCCGCTGGATGCGGTCAGAAGCGGGGATGTGACAGAAACGATGCGCAGCCATATACAGGTAATTGACGGCATCAGCTACATTCAGGTGCACCCGACATTTCTCTACGAGTCTCTCTGGTGCTGCGCCATACTGATCATTCTGTTTGCCTATAGAAAACACAAAAAATACGAGGGTGAGCTGTTTCTCATTTACCTGTTCGGATATGGTCTCGGCAGAGTCTGGATAGAAGGCCTGAGAACGGACCAGCTCCTGATCCCCGGACTTGGCTTCCCGGTATCACAGCTTCTCGCCGGTACCATCGTAGTCGTAACAGGGGCTATGCTGCTATACTGCAGAAAGAACCATAAAAGAATGCCCTTTTTAAAAAGCGGCAAAAAATATGAACCAATGCCTGACAAACCTGAAGGAAAAAAACGGCCAAAGGCAAAGGACAGGCTCTTTAAGTAGAAGCCCAAATATTGAATAGATTTTTGGAGACTGTTATGAGCTAAAAATAGATGGAAAAACCACCCACAAGTGGCTTGACCAGTGGAAAAAGTAGAAAAACCACCCTGATACTGGTTAAAGTTTTTTTAGGGTGGTTTTTCTATATGTCTGCATTCGGAATGATACAAGGTTATTCTAATATTTGATTCACTTTATCTATACTCATGTTACAGATGTCAGCAATTTCTTCCGGAGATTTGCCCTGCATGTATAGTTTGAAAACCTGACGGGCCTCCTGAACCCCCATACGTATTCCGGCTTCTTGCCCAGCTTTCAGTCCTCTTTTTTCAGCACTGCTGATCTGGGTATTATAATCCTTCAATGCCTTTTCCCTTGCTTCATATTCCAGCCGTTTCTTCTCGTCAGCACTCAGATTGAGCAATGTATTGTATGCTTCATCGAGATATTCGTTTGTTTTAGCCATATTCTGAAATTCCTCCTTGCTTTTGCTGCTGAAGAACCTCATCCATGCAAGAACATCTTCTCCGGTCTTAACCTCAGGAGGCAGTTTTTTCAGCTCCAGTATCTGAAGTTCCATTTTATCGGAATACAGTTGTGATGTCTGATCATCCCGGAAATGAATCCTGCGGTAACACTTGTTGTCATTCGGAAAATGGATGAAGTCTAAAATACTTACATGGATACACTTCTGCAGCTTTTCATAGGACTCACCTTTACGGATCTGGCTGTCAAACATCTTACTTAAGTAGAACAAGGCGCGTTCATCCCAGTATTCAAAGTATTTGACCTGCATTTCCATGTTCATCTGCGTCCCGTCCTTAAGCAGTACCCGCACATCCATGATTCCCAGCTTATCATCAGCCGAGTCTCTCGGAAGCAGCGTGGGCAGAAGGACCGTATCCTCGACTTCATCCGGCGACAGGTTCAGCAATGCTGAAATGAAGCCCTTCCTGACTTTGGGGTTCTGCATCAGTTCCTTGAAACAAAAGTCCACAGTGGGTA